>NZ_JAMYQP010000129.1:0-538 GCF_040320945.1 Mesorhizobium sp. M0587 | reverse complement strand
CATCCCACAACTGATCCTGATCGTAACCTTCCACTGGAGACTGGCCAGATTGCTGCGGTGGCTGCATTCCCCACGCAGCGTTCGCCTCAACGACTTGCTGGTAGTTCCGAAGGTGGCTTAAACGGAGGTTCGGATTATATCCACAGACTACCTTATATGCCCGAAAATCATCCTTCAACCCTTGTGTCTGCTCCTGATTCCCGTTGACTCGGCTCGCTATGCTCGCCTTTCCCTGCCTTCGGAGCCACTCACTGAACCCGCGTCGATTGCTAGCGATGATACGGAAAGGTTTCCTCTCTTTCGACGTCGACTCAGGCCCAAGGCTGGCCAACTCGTGCTCGAGCGCGCCGTCGATGAGGCGAGCGTCGTCGGCATAAGGAATCAGGGGATGAGGGCGTTCCCTGACGCGGGGCCGCGCTCCAACTGCGAGCCTCGGGAGATCAGACAGTGCCGTGGCGAGCTTGGAGAGTCGGTCAGCACCGAGTTTTTCCCTGTACTCTTGAAGGTCGTCGTCCATCGATCCGGTTAGATACCGAGA
>NZ_JAMYQP010000128.1:0-546 GCF_040320945.1 Mesorhizobium sp. M0587 | reverse complement strand
CACCTGTGGCGTAGGCCGACAGCGTATGCAGTGCCTTCAAGCCCTTGCGCTGGTCGTGCGTGCGGCGCGAGGTCTTGCCGTCGATGGCGATGAGGTCGTGCCGGTCCGGCCACAGTGCCGCAATCCAGCTTTCGAAGCAGCGCCCGAACAGGATCGGATCGATGCGATTGACCAGAATGCGCAGCCAGCGTTCGCAGGGGATGCCGAAATGGAACTCCGAGAAGCGGCGCAGAAAGCCGAGATGATGCTCGCCCCAGGCAGCGATTTCGTCGAAATCGTCGCAGGAGCAGATGGTGGCGCAGGTCACCAGCAGCAGCACCTCGTCGAGCCGGTACATGATCCGCTGCGGCTCACGATCGTCCGAAAGCGCGGAAAAATGCTCCAGCAATAGGGCCAGACGCGCACGCGGAACCTCCTCGCCGGAAAACCGAAGTACCAAACCATCCATCGCAGTGCTCCCAACCGAATCACAGCACCCAGCGAATCACACCCGAACGTCAATGCAAAATGCCCGAAAATCTCCGTTAACCTGAATTCCCAACCGTG
>NZ_JAMYQP010000127.1:0-549 GCF_040320945.1 Mesorhizobium sp. M0587 | reverse complement strand
TCAATATGAAGCACGAGCTGGTGCGGCTGGCGCAGGCGATCGACTGGCCGGTGCTGGAGGAGCGTTTCGGCGCCGTCTATTCGGACGGCCCCGGCATGCCGCCGCTGCCGACCCGGCTGATGGCGGGGCTGGCGATCCTCAAGCACACTTTCAATCTGTCGGACGAGGTGCTGTGCGAGCGCTGGGTGGAGAACCCCTACTTCCAGTATCTTTGCGGCGAGGTGTTCTTCTGTCACGCGCTGCCGTTCGACCGCTCGTCGATGACGCGCTGGCGCGGCCGCATGGGCGAGGAGCGGATCGTCGCGCTCTTGCAGGAAAGCCTCAGCCTTGCG
Source organism: Mesorhizobium sp. M0587 (assembly GCF_040320945.1). NCBI lineage: Bacteria > Pseudomonadati > Pseudomonadota > Alphaproteobacteria > Hyphomicrobiales > Phyllobacteriaceae > Mesorhizobium > Mesorhizobium sp. M0587. Next base: position 217 of record NZ_JAMYQP010000127.1, on the reverse strand, counting down.
GTCAAGACCGGGGCGATGAAGCCGGCCGACACGCGCCAGGTGATCGTCGACACCACCGTGCAGCCGAAGAACGTCATGTTCCCGACCGACGCCAAGCTCATCCAGCGGGCGCGCGAACGGCTGGTGCGGCTGGCCAGGAAGACGGGGCTCAATTTGCGCCAGAGCTATGTGCGGGTCGGCAAGCTGGCGCTGATCAAGCACCAGCGCTATGCCCACG
>NZ_JAMYQP010000126.1:0-552 GCF_040320945.1 Mesorhizobium sp. M0587 | reverse complement strand
CCAGTGCATGATCCCGGCCCTCAAGTGGATACATCGCCATGGGAGGCGCAACTCATGGTGCAAGGGAGCGGACAAGAACACGCCGCGGCGCCCTACGCCGGAGGCAGTGGGTCGATGCTGGGTGCCTCGGTACTGCAGCCGGGTCACTCAACGGCGCGCCATCATGATGCGCCGGATTCGTCAGTGGTTGATCTGAATCCCCCCGCACCGTTCGACGCACAGAAATCGCAAATGTCAGTCGAACACTTGCAGACTATCAGCACGCTTCCCGGTCACGAGCCGCTTGCTCCGTCTGAACTGCGCCACGCGGCACCGGCGTCGGTTTCAAATTTGGACAGGAGGATCGAAGAGACCGCGGCACAAGCTCATGGCCACGCAGGAGAGCAGGGACCCATCTCTCGAGCTCAACAAGTCGCGCCAGCGCCGTTTGAACGGCACTTGGGCAAGACGCGCGAGGCCCAGGACGGACTGACGAGTACACTTGACAGGAGCAACCTCGTGAACAGCGGGGGCGTCATCATAAACAATGAACATTACACAGCGCTGTTGAGA
>NZ_JAMYQP010000125.1:0-554 GCF_040320945.1 Mesorhizobium sp. M0587 | reverse complement strand
ACTGACGAGTACACTTGACAGGAGCAACCTCGTGAACAGCGGGGGCGTCATCATAAACAATGAACATTACACAGCGCTGTTGAGACCGGCGAAGAGGCAGAGGACTGATAATCCGCAAAGCCGCGCCATGGGGCGGCAACTGAGCGTAGCAACCACGACGTCCATCAGCCAAGCCTCCGATCAAGCCCGAGCGGACCTAATGGCTTCCTTCAGAAGCAGGGAGCGCTCCGACGCGGGGCGTTGAGCTCCATGGCTGGGGTCAAGCAGAACAGCTCTCTTGACGACAGAGGGGCTGATGCGATCTCCGGACCGGTAGCTCTCGCCGTAATTGATCAGGCTGGTACTGTTGGAAGGCTTGATCAGCCTCGTCACCCCAATCTCCAGCATAGCTCACTGTCACGCGGCCAACGTGCCTCCGTAGCTAACGTCTACGTCAGCGTTGAAGAAGTACCCTGCGCCACGGGATGTTTTGACCAGGCGAGGGTTGGCCGCATCAGCCTCCAGCTTTCGGCGCAAGCGCATGATTAGGACATCGATACTTCGATCGTACACCT
>NZ_JAMYQP010000124.1:0-566 GCF_040320945.1 Mesorhizobium sp. M0587 | reverse complement strand
ATTCAACGCACCAGGGTCATCAACGAGGCTGGCCACCGTCAAGTTGCTGGGCTGAAGCCAGACGCTGAACCTGCGCAGCGCGGATACCCAGTTCACCACGGTATTGTATGCAGCGACGTCAGGATTCCTTTCCCTGGCGTCGTTCATCACCTTCGTGATCTGGGAAAAGAGGTGCTCGTCGACGTTCCCGGCGCGCACCCGCTGGATCGCCGCCAATGCAGCGTTGATTAGGGCGTCGCCAGACTGATGCGCAAACGCGTTCGCGCGGCCAATCAACCCATTGGGATCGTCAGGGTTGCCAGGAGCGTCAAGCAGGCCGCCCAGTGTCCGGCCCTGGGGCTGCGTCCGAAGCCATGCGCTGAATTCGCGCAGACTCGTTGCCTGCGGCAAGATAGTCCTCCTGGCGCCACGGCCGGTGGCCGCGATGAAGTCAGCAATGATCGTGCGGTCCTCGTCGGGGACTATCGTGTGGTCCTCGTCGGCCGGGCGGCCGCGCTTGGCATAATCGGCGCGATACGTCGTCTTGACAACCTCCGGCTGGTGCATCCCGTCCTTCGACGACTGCT
>NZ_JAMYQP010000123.1:0-600 GCF_040320945.1 Mesorhizobium sp. M0587 | reverse complement strand
GGGTACACCAGGATGTTCCAACGCATGCTCGAACAGCCGAACATAAAGATCATGTTGCAGACCGATTTCCGCGAGATTCGTGAGAAGATACCGTTCAGGCGATTGGTTTACACCGGCCCGATCGACGAATATTTCGGCTGGCAGCTCGGGCACCTTCCCTATCGCTCGCTTCGTTTCGAGCACGTTACCCTCGACCGCGAACAGTTTCAGCCGGTTGCCGTCGTCAATTATCCCCAGACGGAAGATTACACCCGCATCACGGAGTACAAACATCTCACTGGCCAACAGAGCTCGCGGACCAGCCTGACCTACGAATATCCCACGGACCTCGGGGATCCGTACTACCCGGTGCCGCGGGCCGAGAACGAAGCACTCTACAAGCGTTATGAAGCGCTTGCCGCTACCTGTCCCGACGTGTGGTTTGTCGGTCGCCTGGCAACATACCGCTACTACAACATGGATCAGGTGGTTGGGCAGGCTCTGGCCACTTTCGCTCGCATCCAAAAAAGCGTCGAATCGGCGAGCACGGGAAAGGCGTCATTGGCGGAACTGGCTGTAAGTTCTCCCGCACACGGGAGTTAGAGTTGGGGGCGGCAAAAC
>NZ_JAMYQP010000122.1:0-601 GCF_040320945.1 Mesorhizobium sp. M0587 | reverse complement strand
GTTTTCTCGCTGCGCATTGCGATGCCTTTGAATTCTTTGAGCTTCGCGAAGAAGTTCTCGATGAGATGGCGCCATTTGTAGATTTCGGCGTCGATGCTGATGGGATTTTTTCGCTGCGGACGTTGGGAGATGATGATCTTGGTTCCGCGTTGGTTCATCTCATCGATGATCCAATTTGAATCGAAGGCCTTGTCGGCAAGGATGGTATCGAAACCGACGCCATCAATCAGCGGCGCAACACCGATTGTGTCATATCGGTTGCCTGGCAACAGATGAAAGCGCACGAGATTGCCAAGAGCGTCGGTCAGAGCGAGGATTTTAGTTGTCCAGCCTCCCTTGGATTTGCCGATCGCCTGATTTTGAGTCCCCCTTTAGCGCCGTGTCCATGACGATGGACCGGAACAATGGTGGCGTCGATCATCGCATATTCCATATCCGGATCATCTGAAACCGCCTCGAATATGCGCTCGAAGACGCCCCGCTGCGACCAATAGTCGAAGCGTTTGAAGATCGCATTCCAATCGCCAAAGCCTTCCGGAAGATCACGCCAGGGGCTGTTCGTGCGCGCCTTCCACAGTACGGCTTCGACGAACAGCCGGTT
>NZ_JAMYQP010000121.1:0-606 GCF_040320945.1 Mesorhizobium sp. M0587 | reverse complement strand
CGGCAACGCCGCTGCAGCGTTGCGCCAAGGCCAGCGAGGCATGCTCATGCGCCAGCAGCTCGGAAAGCCGGCGATGCGTGGCCCGCACACTCGCCTCGACCCCAGTGCCGTCGAGGTCGAGGCGCACAGGCAGGGTGTTGATGAACAGGCCCATGGCGCGGTCGGCGCCGGCACCGGCATGCATGCGGCCGAACAGCACCGTGCCGAACACCACCTGCTGACGCCCGCTGCTCAGCGCCACCACCTGCCCCCAGGCCAGATGGCACAGGCTGGCCAGGCTCACCCCCAGCCGCCGCGCCTGGGCCCGCAGCCGATCGTTGAGCGCCTGCGGCAGCATCCGATGCGCCTCGCCAACCCCGCTGCCGTCGCCATGGACCTCGCTCAGCCCGAACGGCAGCGTCGGCTCGTCGATGTCGGCCAGCATCGCCCGGAAGAACTCTTCATGCGCCTTGGCATCGACCCCCAGCCGCGCCTGCGCCACCAGCTTGCGGAACGGCTGCGGCGCGGCAAGCTCATGCCCGCGACCTTCCAGCACGGCCCGCACCTCGGCATGCATGACCTCCAGCGTCGTGTGATCGCCGATCAGATGGTGCAGCAGCTCCAACA
>NZ_JAMYQP010000120.1:0-607 GCF_040320945.1 Mesorhizobium sp. M0587 | reverse complement strand
CGATGCATGCCCTGAAGGTAACCGCAGTCCACGATAGCAAGCAGTTTGACTATGTTCTTTCACGTGAGCCAGTCGATCTCGTGGTTGTTGACCTTAACCTAGGCCGGGAGGATGGACTTGCGATCGTCCGCAATCTGGCGACAAAATCGGATGTTCCTATCATAGTGATCAGCGGCGACCGGCTTGATGAGGCGGAAAAAGTGGTTGCATTGGAGCTCGGCGCAACCGATTTCATTCCCAAGCCTTTCGGGATGCGCGAATTCTTGGCCCGCATTCGAGTAGCGCTACGCCAGCGCATTTCTAGTCCGCGAACCAGAGAGCAGCGCTCATTTCGCTTTGGGGCCTGGAAGCTCAGCGTGAAGCAGCGGCGACTGATCTGTGCGGAGCGTGGCGAGGTCAAGCTCACCGCATGTGAGTTCAATCTCTTGATCGCATTTCTGGAGAACCCCCGCAACGTGCTATCCAGAGAACGGCTTTTGCTCGCGAGCCGTGTGCGTGGAGAAGAGGTGTACGATCGAAGTATCGATGTCCTAATCATGCGCTTGCGCCGAAAGCTGGAGGCTGATGCGGCCAACCCTCGCCTGGTCAAAACATCCCGTGGCGCAGG
>NZ_JAMYQP010000119.1:0-608 GCF_040320945.1 Mesorhizobium sp. M0587 | reverse complement strand
AGAATGGTTGGCGATGCTTCGCTCATCCGTAATAGCGGCTGTGGCAGTTCTTCGAAAAGAGGTTCTTCAAAGTAGACCACTCTCTGCCGTGCGGAAGCGAGAGTGAGAATATGCTGCGGACGTTGATGAACGAAGTTCCATCGCAGGTGGGAGAAGCAGACCGTTAGATTGTCTCGGATGGCGCGTTTACTAGCGGTTACCCTGCCCAAGGCTGCTTCCATGGAAATATTCCTTTTTATAGGCGACGGTGTTTTGTTCGAATAACATTTGTTAATGGCGTGTGGCGGAGAACTAAGCTTAGACACCAACTCCTAACTTTCGATCGGGCGAGTTGTTCCAAGATAAAGTGGTGAGCCTCGGTCGCCGCCTTGCCGCCGAATGCGAAAAAGGCGCGGCTGTCGAATTTCCGAGCGACGACGAGTAACGGGAATGCTCGTGGACAACGTCCTCGCCGTATTTGCGTTCAACTCGCGGGATATAAAATGGCCAGGATGTTAAATTGATTCGCCTGCGCGACCGGAGCGAGGTCGAGCAAAGGCAATTGCGGGGACTGACATGAAGATCGACTTCGAAACCAACGTTTTCCCGCTATTTCATCCGCAAAGCGT
>NZ_JAMYQP010000118.1:0-624 GCF_040320945.1 Mesorhizobium sp. M0587 | reverse complement strand
CCGGCCCCGCCGATATAGAGCTCGCCCACCGCCCCCAACGGCACCGGCGCACCATGACCGTCCAGAAGATAGATCCGCGTGTTGGCGATCGGACGGCCGATCGTTTCAACGACGGTGTCTCCCCTGGGCATGCAAATCCAGGTCGAGTACGTCGTTGTCTCGGAAGGGGCGTATAGGTTACAGATCTTCTCGACGCGGCTGTGCTCGAAGATTCTCTCGATCAGAGCTGCGCTCAGCGCTTCGCCCGCCAAATTGATGGCGCTTGCCGCGGCGGGGACTGCTTCCTTGTCGAGCAGAGCGGCGATCGCAGAGGGGACTGTATTGATCAGCGAGACGTCCAGAGGCGTTTGCGCCAGTGCCAGCGCATTGTCGACGAGATAGAGCGTGCCGCCCTGTGACAGGGTAGCGAAGCACTCATAGACGGACAGATCAAAGCTGATCGAAGTGGAGAACAGCATGCGGCTGGTCTGCGCTTGCGCGTAGACGCCGCTACTCCAACGCAGCAGGTTCACGGTGCTTTGATGCTCGACCATGACGCCCTTGGGCGTCCCGGTGGAGCCCGAGGTGTAGATGATGTAGGCGAGATGGCGGGGGGTGAGCCCCAGCGCGCGCGGGTCGGGGTCG
>NZ_JAMYQP010000117.1:0-643 GCF_040320945.1 Mesorhizobium sp. M0587 | reverse complement strand
GCCGGCTTGAAACAACAACAGCCGAGCCGGGTCGACCCCCACTCCGGCCCTTCGGGCCACCTCCGATCGACGGGGGAGAGGAAGGGCGTGTCCTATCGACGGGTAGAGGAAGGACGTGCGTTCGCCAAACCAGGCGCCCTTCCTCTCCCTCCGGAGGGGGGAGAGGTGGCGCTGCGAAGCAGCGACGGAGTGGGGGAAGGCAGTCGTCAAATGCGCCGCCGTTGCAGACCGGCACAGCCCGACGAACAGGAAAACTCAGGCAAGCGGCAACAGGGCGCAAGCATGGCTTCGATGAAGGTCGACCCCCACTCCGGCCCTTCGGGCCACCTCTCCCCCGATCGACGGGGGAGAGGAAAGGCGTGTCCTATCGACGGGAGAGGAGGGACGTGCGTTCGCCAAACCAGGCGCCCTTCCTCTCCCTCCGGAGGGGGGAGAGGTGGCGCTGCGAAGCAGCGACGGAGTGGGGGAAGGCGGTCTTCAAATGCGCCGCCGCCGACAACTCACCGCAGGACCTCGATCAGGGCGAGGCCGGCTTGAAACAGTCGACCGTGAACTATCCGCAAGCCGTTGATGTGGCATGTTGATTGAGGCAGAGAGCGGCTTTGGAATTGCAAGAGTAGCGGTTTATGGGGGCTGTTTTCCT
>NZ_JAMYQP010000116.1:0-668 GCF_040320945.1 Mesorhizobium sp. M0587 | reverse complement strand
GGCGATGAACCGCTCGGCCGTCAGCTCGGGCCGGTTGAGGTAGCCGCGCGCAACCCCGGCCCCGCCGATATAGAGCTCGCCCACCGCCCCCAACGGCACCGGCGCACCATGACCGTCCAGCAGATACACCCGCGTGTTCGCAATCGGACGGCCAATATGCGGCACGGCGTTGTCACTGAGAAGTCGTCCCGACGTTGCCACAACGGTGACTTCCGTAGGGCCATAGTTGTTTATCAACTTGAGAGGAGACGGTATCCGGGAAGGAACACGCTGGAGACGATCACCGCCGATCAGCAAATGTCCCAATTTTGGATTTACCAGCTCGTCTTGCAATGCGGTTATAGCCAGCGGTGTGGCTAGAAAGGCGGCGTCCAGTGGTTGATCACGCCACCATTGCAACAGACGCGAGGAATCTCCTGCTGCCGCCCTGGGCGGGAGCAGCAATGTGCTACGATTGCATAATGCGGACCATAGCTCCCAGGTGCTGGCGTCAAAAGCCACTGCAGCCGTGAGTGTGCAGCAGGTTTCTGGTTGCGGACAAAACGTTTGCACATGCCATGCTGTAAGATTGACCACTCCGCGATGCTCGACCATGACGCCCTTGGGCGTCCCGGTGGAGCCCGAGGTGTAGATGATGTAGGCGAGATGGCGGGGGGTGAGCCCCAGCG
>NZ_JAMYQP010000115.1:0-668 GCF_040320945.1 Mesorhizobium sp. M0587 | reverse complement strand
ATTGCGACACCAGTGCTGCCGCTTGGCACGTCAGCCGCGAAAGCAGATGCCGTCCAGCGGATATTTGTCCAACAAACAATCGCTTCTATGTCGCACAACCGGCTGATCGCTTGGTATTACACGCCAATGGCTCTTCGCTTCACGGAGTACCTCGACCCAGACATATGCGTCTATGATTGCATGGACGAACTCTCCGCGTTCAAGAATGCGCCGCCCGAACTGGGGCAGATGGAAAAGGCGCTTTTGCGCCGTGCCGATCTCGTTTTTACCGGCGGGTTGAGCCTGTACGAGACCAAGCGTCACCTGCACCAAGCGATCTATCCCTTTCCGAGCAGCATCGATGTAAAACACTTTCATAAGGCGAGGAAGCCAGGAAAGGACCCAGCCGATCAGGCCGACATTCCTTACCCAAGGGTCGGGTATTTCGGCGTGATCGATGAGAGACTGGACGTCGCTCTCGTCGCGCGAGCGGCAAAGATGATGCCGGACGTTCATTTCGTTATGCTCGGCCCGGTGGTTAAGATCGACCCTGAGAGTCTGCCTCAAGCTGAGAACCTGCATTGGCTAGGTGCGAAGGCCTACTGCGACCTACCCGATTATCTGCGCCATTGGGATGCAGGCTGGATGCCGTTTGCACTCAACGAAGCGACCCGGTTCATCAGCCCGAC
>NZ_JAMYQP010000114.1:0-701 GCF_040320945.1 Mesorhizobium sp. M0587 | reverse complement strand
GGGGTGGAGGTGCGCACCCTGTTCGCCCGGCCGGTGCTTTGCGATCTGGCCGCCAGCCTTGGCAGCCATGACGAGGTGGCGGTGCCGGCCAACCTGATCGGCGAGCAGAGCACGGCGATCACGCCGCGGATGCTGCCGCTGATCGATCTGACCCAACAGGAGATCGACCGGATCGTCGCCACGGTGCCGGGCGGGGTCGCCAACATCCAGGATATCTATTGCCTGTCGCCGCTGCAGGACGGCATCCTGTTCCATCATCTTCTGGCCGGGCGGGGCGATCCGTATCTGCTGGTCTCGCAGATGGCCTTTGCCGATCGGGGTGTGCTCGATCGCTATCTTGCTGCGGTCCAAAAGGTGGTGGATCGTCACGACATTCTGCGCACGGCCTTTGTCTGGGAGGGTCTGTCGAGCCCGGCGCAGGTGGTGTGGCGCAAGGCGGCCCTGGAGGTGCGCGAGGTCGAGCTGGATGAGGATGGCGGTCCCGGTTCCGAGCAGCTGAAGCGGCGGTTCGATCCGCGCCAGTACCGCATCGACCTTGGCCGGGCGCCCTTGATGCGCGTCGTGATCGCGCGCGAGCCCGGCAGCGGGCGCTGGCTGCTGTTGGAGCTGCTGCACCATCTGATCGGCGATCACACGACGCTGGAGGTCATGCATGCCGAGGTGCGGGCCGTGCTGGAAGGTCGCGGGCATGAGCTTGCCGC
>NZ_JAMYQP010000113.1:0-725 GCF_040320945.1 Mesorhizobium sp. M0587 | reverse complement strand
CCGGCCAGGGCGCTGACGATCCCGACCCGCGCGCGCTGGGGCTCACCCCCCGCCATCTCGCCTACATCATCTACACCTCGGGCTCCACCGGGACGCCCAAGGGAGCACAGAATGAGCATCGGGCTATTATCAATCGCCTGATCTGGATGCAAAAAGCCTACGCTCTCAATGCAACCGATGTCGTCTTGCAGAAGACGCCATTTGGCTTCGATGTCTCGGCCTGGGAGTTCTTCTGGACGTTGCTTGAAGGGGCGACCCTGGTGCTGGCGCCTCCGGCTGCACACAAAGACCCAGACGCGCTTGTAGACTTGATAATCAGCCAACGCATCACCACGGCACACTTTGTACCCTCGATGTTGGTCAGCTTTATCGATACAAAGGGTGTCGATCGCTGCACATCGCTGCAGCGTCTCATATGCAGTGGCGAGGCGCTTGCTGCCGCCAGTGTGCACAAGGTTAGGCGCCTATTGCCTTGGACTGGCCTGCACAATCTATATGGTCCCACGGAAGCAGCTATCGACGTGACGGCCTGGAATTGCCCGGCTGATTTTGACGGGTCAGTTGTCCCGATTGGCCGTCCGATTGCGAACACGCGGATCTATCTTCTGGACGCTCATGGTCAGCCGGTGCCGTTCGGGGCGGTGGGCGAGCTCTATATCGGCGGGGCCGGGGTTGCGCGCGGCTACCTGAACCGGCCGGAGCTGACGGCCGAGCGGTTCATCGCC
>NZ_JAMYQP010000112.1:0-743 GCF_040320945.1 Mesorhizobium sp. M0587 | reverse complement strand
GGGCCAGGTCGCCGCTCCGATACAGCCGGTCGCCCTCCACAAAGGAGCTGGCGATGAACCGCTCGGCCGTCAGCTCGGGCCGGTTGAGGTAGCCGCGCGCAACGCCGGCCCCGCCGATATAGAGCTCGCCCACCGCCCCCAACGGCACCGGCTGACCATGAGCGTCCAGAAGATAGATCCGCGTGTTCGCAATCGGACGCCCGATCGGGATATTTCGATGAGGCGCCTCAATCCTCGTCTCGGTAAGAAAGGTGGTCGACCAAATTGTCGTCTCCGTCGGACCATAAAGATTTCTGAGAGATTTTACCCTTCTGCCGAGGTTGGAGGCCAGATCTGAAGGCAGCGCTTCGCCGCCGCACAACGCGCTTAAGTCGGGCGCACCCTCCCAGTCGGCGTCCAAGAGCATACGCCATGCTGCCGGGGTCGCCTGCATCACATTTATCTTGTGATGGGATAGATGCTGCTGCAATCCAACAGCATTGCTCCGGCGAGCAAGGACGACGTTAGCTCCCACGGCCAGCGGGAGATAGAGTTCCAGCCCGGCAATGTCGAAAGAGATTGTCGTGACCGCGAGGAGTGAATCATGCTCTGTGAGGCCCAATACATCCAAAAGAGCGCGTAGGATATTGAGAACACTCGCATGCTCGACCATGACGCCCTTGGGCGTCCCGGTGGAGCCCGAGGTGTAGATGATGTAGGCGAGATGGCGGGGGGTGAGCCCCAGCGCGCGCGGGTCGGGGTCG
>NZ_JAMYQP010000111.1:0-747 GCF_040320945.1 Mesorhizobium sp. M0587 | reverse complement strand
CGCGCGCGCTGGGGCTCACCCCCCGCCATCTCGCCTACATCATCTACACCTCGGGCTCCACCGGGACGCCCAAGGGCGTCATGGTCGAGCATCGCGGAGTGGTGCGTCTTGTGGCGGGGAACGATTTCGTAGAGATCTCCCCGCGGGACGTCTTTCTCAACGCATCCTCGCCCACATTCGACGCGACCACGTTCGAGGTCTGGGGGGCCTTGGCGAACGGCGCCAGCATTGTGCTCTATCCTGAACGTCACCTTTCGACCGCAACGCTGGCCCAGACCATCCAAGACCAAGGCGTCACTATCGCCTGGATGACTGCCCGATTGTTCGACGTCTATGTGGGGGAGGAGCGGAGTACTGATCGGCTACAGCAACTGCTGGTCGGGGGCGAAGAGGTCTCCGCGGCTTCCATAAGAGCATGCCAGAAGCGACATCCGACGCTGCGGGTCTCAAATGGCTATGGCCCGACAGAGAATACCACCTTCAGTCTCTGCTATTCGGTACCTGCTGTTTTCGATAGCCGGCAACGGGTGCCGCTGGGACGACCAATTCGCAATACGGTTGTCTATCTTCTGGACGCTCATGGTCAGCCGGTGCCGTTGGGGGCGGTGGGCGAGCTCTATATCGGCGGGGCCGGGGTTGCGCGCGGCTACCTCAACCGGCCCGAGCTGACGGCCGAGCGGTTCATCGCCAGCTCCTTTGTGGAGGGCGACCGGCTGTACCGGAGCGGCGACCTGGCCCGCTACCGGC
>NZ_JAMYQP010000110.1:0-779 GCF_040320945.1 Mesorhizobium sp. M0587 | reverse complement strand
CTGATCAAGCACCAGCGCTATGCCCACGCCAAGCAGTTCAAGCGGGCCAACAAGGCGCTGCGCAGGCTCAAGACCTATCTCGGCCGGACCATTCGCGACATCGGTCGCCAGATTGCCGGCGATGCAGCGCTGGACGCGCTCTTCAAATGGCCGCTCTACCAGGCCTCCACCCTTCTCGAGTATCGTCAGCGCCAGCGCGGCCGCAAGATCTGGAGCCTGCATGCGCCGGAGGTCGAGTGCATCGGCAAGGGCAAGGCCCATGCCCCTTACGAGTTCGGGGTGAAGGTGTCGGTGGCCACCACGCTGAAGCGCTCCAAGGGTGGCCAGTTCGCTCTGCATGCAAAAGCGCTGCCCGGCAATCCCTATGACGGCCATACACTTCAAAGCGTCATCCCCGCCATGGAAAAGACCATCGGCAACGAGATCGGCCGCATCCTTGCCGACGCCGGCTATCGCGGCCACAACGCACCGCAAAGCCACAGCTTCAGGGTCTTCACCGCTGGCCAGAAGCGCCGCGTCACCCCGGCCATCAAGCGCCAGATGCGCCGCCGCGCCGCGATCGAGCCCGTCATCGGCCACATCAAGGCCGAGCATCGGATGGGCCGCAACTACCTCGCCGGCAAGCACGGCGACGCCGTCAACGCCATCCTGGCCGCTGCCGGCTACAACTTCTCCCTCCTGCTCAGGTGGCTGAAGGGTTTTTTGTCCCTCTTGATCGCTCTCTTCCAACTCCGGCCCAAGCCGGTCGCCGCTTAGAGCCCGGATTGTTCACGGTCGAC
>NZ_JAMYQP010000109.1:0-790 GCF_040320945.1 Mesorhizobium sp. M0587 | reverse complement strand
CCGGCTGGGACAATTCGCGACATGCGGAGGTGGGTTTGTTTTCCGTCATCCAGGCTGATGGCATGCGACACCTGCGCAAAGCCACAGCAGATGAACTGGCCCGCCAGCAAGGTTTGTTCGCGGCTAACCGGACGCGTTGAAGATGTGACCGACAACGGGGGCGGGGTCTAGGAGGTCGCCCCGTTGTAGGACCAGCTTTTGCGGTTTCACCAGTCTCGCCAGCTTGGCCCACCGCATGCCAGATTTCCTTCAGCCTACTGGCCATGGCTTCTCTCAGCTCAGATTCTGCTTGAGGGCCGCCTCGGCGGGCACCAGCAGCGAATTGTAAGCAGCAATTTCGTGATAATCGAATGTGAAATTCGCCAGGCTATTCTTGATGATCTCGTCGCCGGCCATCGAGTGTCCCATGGCAGCCATGCTGCCAACCATCGACAGGGCTGTCTCCGTGAGGATGGAGTGCTCTGTATCGAGGCCCTCCAGGACTGCCTCGATGCGGGTGATCTGGCCTTCGGTGCCCGGACTATGCCGGCGCAAACGATCGGCCGCCTCTGGATAATCCTCTATACGCTCGACCCGTGGTTCCATGATCGACAGCGTTTGGTTTTCCGTGGCATGGGCGTTGCGCAAGCCACAACGAATATCGAACGGCTCTCTGAGTTGAGTTGTAGCCATCGCAATTCCTCTTCCGTTTTGCCGCCCCCAACTCTAACTCCCGTGTGCGGGAGAACTTACAGCCAGTTCCGCCAATGACGCCTTTCCCGTGCTCGCCGATTCGACGCTTTTTTGGATG
>NZ_JAMYQP010000108.1:0-811 GCF_040320945.1 Mesorhizobium sp. M0587 | reverse complement strand
TGACCTGCCACTGAACTGTCATCCAGCTGCGATTAGAGCCTCGACCGTTTTTGTTACGCCTTGTGGCGCGGGTTGAGCAACCGGCGGAGGCGCGGAGCCTTCGATTAGCGCAGCGTCGGAGCCGGTTGCGGTGATGACCTCGGCATAGGCTGCCGGGGTCTGGTATCCGAGCGAGGAATGTGGCCTGGCGGTGTTGAAGTCCTCCCTCCATTCGGCGATGGCACTGCGGGCGTGATCCAGGCCGAAGAAAAGGCTCTCGTTCAGGAGCTCATCGCGCATCCGTCCATTGAATGACTCGACATAGCCGTTCTGCATCGGCTTGCCCGGCGCGATGTAGTGCCATTCCACCCGATGATCCTTCGCCCAGGCGAGAATGGCGTTCGAGGTGAACTCGGTGCCGTGGTCGGATACGATCATGCCGGGCTTGCCGCGGTGGGCGATCAGTTCCGTCAGTTCACGCGCCACCCGGCGGCCGGAAATCGACGTGTCCGGGATCGCCGCCAGGCATTCGCGCGTCACGTCGTCGACGATGTTGAGCACCCGGAACCGCCGGCCGCAGGCGAACTGGTCATGGACGAAATCCAGCGACCAGCGCGCGTTCGGCTTTGCCTCGACCAGGATCGGCGACCGCGTGCCGACCGCTCGCCGCCTTGCCCGGCGCTTGCGCACCGTCAGGCCCTCCTCGCGGTAGAGCCGATAGATGCGGTTGACCCCAGATGCCTCGCCCTCGCGCCTGAGCAGGATGAACAGCCGCCGGTAGCCGAAGCGTCGGCGCTCGTTGGCGAGGTCACGCAGCCGACCACGCAGCTCC
>NZ_JAMYQP010000107.1:0-818 GCF_040320945.1 Mesorhizobium sp. M0587 | reverse complement strand
TTGATGGTGACGACGATGCCGGCACCGACGGTGCGGCCGCCTTCACGGATGGCGAAGCGCAGCTTCTCTTCCATGGCGATCGGCACGATCAGCTCGACATCGACGGTGATGTTGTCGCCGGGCATCACCATCTCGGTGCCTTCCGGCAGCGACACGATGCCGGTCACGTCGGTCGTGCGGAAGTAGAACTGCGGACGGTAGTTGGTGAAGAACGGCGTGTGACGGCCACCTTCGTCCTTGGTCAGGATGTAGGCTTCGGCCACGAACTTCTTGTGCGGCTTCACCGTGCCGGGCTTGGCCAGAACCTGGCCGCGCTCGACGCCTTCACGGTCGACGCCGCGCAGCAGCGCGCCGATGTTGTCGCCGGCCTGGCCCTGATCGAGCAGCTTGCGGAACATTTCCACGCCCGTGCAGGTCGTCTTGGTCGTCGGACGGATGCCGATGATCTCCAGCTCCTCGCCGACCTTGACCACGCCGCGCTCGACGCGGCCGGTCACCACCGTGCCACGGCCCGAGATCGAGAACACGTCCTCGATCGGCATCAGGAACGGCTTGTCGAGCGGACGAACCGGGGTCGGGATGTAGGCGTCGACCGCCGCCATCAGCTCGCGGATCGCGTCCTCGCCGATCTTCTTGTCGGAATCTTCCAGGGCGGCCAGCGCCGAACCCTTGACGATCGGAATGTCGTCGCCGGGGAACTCGTTCTTGGTCAAAAGCTCGCGAACCTCGAGCTCGACCAGTTCGAGCAGCTCGGCGTCGTCGACCTGGTCGACCTTGTTCAAAAACACCACGATCGACGGCACGCCGACCTGACGGGC
>NZ_JAMYQP010000106.1:0-826 GCF_040320945.1 Mesorhizobium sp. M0587 | reverse complement strand
CTTTCCATCGCGAGAGAGCTGGTCAGGCTTTTCCAGACCGGGATGACCGAAGCGGCCATGCTGAAGATTGCCGTGCGCGCGCGTTGGCACGGCGATTGGAAAATGGAAGGCAGCAGCGCTGCCTAACGTTTGAGGTCAGGCGTTCACAATCCGCTGCATCCTTTTCGAAACGCTGGCGTTGACCCTCAACCTTGCCAGCGCTGGCACACCGACAGGAGGGATCGATGCCGACATTTCGCTTCGAGTTCATCGGAGGCATGCCGATGCCTGCAATCTTTGCCAACATAGCTGATCGAGAAGTGGCTTTCAGAGAGGCGAAGCGCGTTGCCGCGGGCTATCTCATCGCCACACTTGGATTCCAGGATCTGATCGCTGCGTCCAAGGGTTCGGAACAGTACAAAGAAGCGGACGAACCTGGCGTCATCCGGTCGGGCTAAAGCTCGGATTTCTCATTTTCAACGGGCCCTATTCATTCGATCCAGGCTGCCGCGTGATGGCTTGGCTTCTCCCATCCCCGCAGGGCAACATCCACGCCCGCGCCGCACAGCCTGTTCATGAGCGAGGGGCTCACGGGAAGATGGTCCATCCGAAGGCCAGAGCTGCGGTCGTAACCGCCCCGGTGGAGAAATTCCAGTAAGCGTAGACGCCTATTCGGGATAGATCAGCCTGACCGCGTCGACCCAGCCGTCAGCAAGGATGTCGGCGTAAGCTTGCCGACTGGAAACTAGCCCGGATATCTCACACAGTCTTTCGGCGCGAGGCTGGCAGCAGCGATTTTGCGGGCACTTGAGCTGCGGGCAAGGGATGTCCGCCGCTTGGAGCGGTT
>NZ_JAMYQP010000105.1:0-841 GCF_040320945.1 Mesorhizobium sp. M0587 | reverse complement strand
TGATATTGACGATGCCGGTGGTGGCGTCGCCGTCGGTATCGGTCGCGACGACCCCGACATTGCCGATCGAGCTGATCTGAGCACCATTTGCCACAATGTGCTGCAGGTTGTCGCTCAGCGTCGCCGTTACCGTGACGTTGCCCGTCGCTCCAGCCGCGATGGGTCCGGGCGCGTTCAGGTCGAGGGTCACTGCAAGCTGCGTATGAGCGGCGTCGAGATACCCCTTGATCTGTGTGCCAGATACCGATTGCCAGAAGATGTCCTGGCTGCCGTTTCCATCCAGGTCGGTGACCAGGCCTGCCGTGCCCGAGAACGCGAATGAGGTCAACGCGTCCGAACCCGCCGTGAACGACAGAGCCGGCGTGTTGTCGGTCTCCGTGGTCAGCGTTGGGTTTGAACCCGTCGCTCCCGCCGTCAACAGCGCGGCCTCGTTCAGGTCCAGCGTAACCGGCGTGGGCGTTGCGGCGACAGCCCCATCGCCAATGGTGATCGTCAGCGTCGTCGGCGAGGTGTCGCCGTCGCCATCCTTCAGCGTGTAGGTGAAGGTATCCGTCACCGGCGATGCGTTGCTGATGTTGGAATTGGCGACGTAGCTGTACTGGCCGCTCGCATCGATTGTCAGCGTGCCATACTGGCCAGCGATCTGGGTGCTGCCGCTGATGTCCATACCGGCGCCGCCGACATTGTTGCTTTGGATGTGGCTCACGCTCGCGCCGTCGGCACCCTTGGTGTCGGCGCCGGCCGCATTGCCGTCGCTACCAAGCCCGGTGACCACGTTGCCGCTCGCCGTGCCGCCTTCCGTGACGCTGTCCGTGTCGGCAACCGCTAACGGCACGTCGTC
>NZ_JAMYQP010000104.1:0-877 GCF_040320945.1 Mesorhizobium sp. M0587 | reverse complement strand
GTGCTCGCAAAGCCGCGCCGCGACCTCGCCCGGCTCGATGCGGAAGCCGCGGATCTTCACCTGCTCGTCGTTGCGGCCCAAAAACTCCAGATTGCCGTCCGGCAGATAGCGCGCCAGGTCGCCGCTCCGATACAGCCGGTCGCCCTCCACAAAGGAGCTGGCGATGAACCGCTCGGCCGTCAGCTCCGGCCGGTTCAGGTAGCCGCGCGCAACCCCGGCCCCGCCGATATAGAGCTCGCCCACCGCCCCGAACGGCACCGGCGCACCATGAGCGTCCAGAAGATAGATCCGCGTGTTCGCAATCGGACGGCCAATCGGGCTTCCCGACGCGGCAGTATCGGGCTCGACAAGAGGCCGATAGGTTGCATGCACGGTCGTTTCCGTGATGCCGTACATGTTGATCAGTTGTGGGGTGGAATCTAGGTGCTTTGCATACCAAGCCTTCAGAATTGGCGGCTCCAGGGCCTCCCCACCAAAAAACACATATCGAAGACGGCTGCGAAGACTGCTCTTGCACTCCGCATCGATGAACGTTTTGAACGCCGAGGGGGTCTGGTTCAAAACCGTCACGCCCGACTTGCAGATTAGATCATGGAAGTCAGGAGCAGACCGTGCAGTATCGACCGGCACGAGTATCAAACGCCCGCCGTAGCGCAGTGCACCCCATAGCTCCCACACTGAGAAGTCGAACGAGAAGGAATGGAACAGGCACCATATGTCGTGTTCGGTGAAGCCGTACCAATCCTGGGTCGCTTCGAACAAACGGACAATCTGCGCATGCTCGACCATGACGCCCTTGGGCGTCCCGGTGGAGCCCGAGGTGTAGATGATGTAGGCGAGATGGCGGGGGGTGAGCCCCAGCGCGCGCGGGTCGGGG
>NZ_JAMYQP010000103.1:0-1070 GCF_040320945.1 Mesorhizobium sp. M0587 | reverse complement strand
TAGGTGCGAAGGCCTACTGCGACCTACCCGATTATCTGCGCCATTGGGATGCAGGCTGGATGCCGTTTGCACTCAACGAAGCGACCCGGTTCATCAGCCCGACTAAGACGCCGGAATTTCTAGCGGCGGGCCTGCCGGTGATCTCGACGGCAATCGTCGATGTGGTGCGCACTTACGGCGCTGCTGGACTCGTGGAAATCGCGGACGGAGAAGATCTGCAAATTAAGCTACGCTCCGTTCTTTTGCGACCACGTCAGATGCTCCTGCAGCAAGTAGATGCCTATCTTGCGGACATGTCCTGGGAACGAACATGGAATGCCATGGCAGCTCACATTGAGCGCGCGTATCAACGCAAGAAGGTCGTCCCTCTTCGCAGGAGCGCATAGCCATGTTCGATTGGTTGGTCGTGGGCGCCGGCTTTGCCGGCAGCGTGATTGCTGAAAGAATAGCTTCGCAGCGCCATGAAAGCGTGCTCCTGGTCGATCGTCGCAACCATGTCGGCGGCAATGCCTATGATTGCTATAATGAAGCCGGCATCCTAGTCCACCGCTACGGACCGCACATCTTCCACACCAACGGTCAGGCGATCGTGGACTACCTGTCGCAGTTCACCGATTGGCGGCCATACGAGCATAGGGTGTTGGCGGCGGTGGACGGGAAACTCGTTCCCATCCCCATCAACCTCGACACGATCAACAGCCTTTATGGGCTGGATCTGACCTCGGCGCAGCTGGAGGATTTCTTCGCGTCACGACGCGAGACGGTAGAGGACGTTCGCACGGCCGAGGACGTCGTTATCAGTACGGTGGGACGAGAGCTCTATGAGAAGTTCTTTCGTGGTTATACGAGGAAGCAATGGGGCGTTGATCCCAGTCAACTCAGTAAATCGGTGACAGCACGAGTACCGACCAGGACCAACCGCGATGACCGCTACTTCAGTGACAGCTTCCAGAACATGCCGCTCGGCGGGTACACCAGGATGTTCCAACGCATGCTCGAACAGCCGAACATAAAGATCATGTTGCAGACCGATTTCCGCGAGATTCGTGAGAAGATACCGTTCAGGCGAT
>NZ_JAMYQP010000102.1:0-1153 GCF_040320945.1 Mesorhizobium sp. M0587 | reverse complement strand
TGACCTTGACCTTGGCCTTGACGAAGTGGTGGCGGATCGGGCTCGGCGGCAGTTGCAGCCGCAAGCGGCCGAAGGCGACGGTGTTGTCGTTGCCGACGACGCGCTCCTCCTCGATGCACAATATCTCGGCCAGTTGAGCGGGGTCGGCGGCGACAAAGGCGCTGTCTTCAACCGCGGCCGGCTTGGCGAAGCGGGCATTGTGAGCCGGCAGATAGGTCTGTGCGATGAAGCGGTTGGCGGCCTGGATATCGGCAATGCCGGCCAGCGCCAGTTCCTTAGGCAGCCGATCCTGCAAGGTTGAGAACATCCGCTCGGAGCGCCCCCTGGCTTCAGGCGAATAGGCCGGGATATGCTCGATGCCCAGTTGCCGCAGCGCCCGCCCGACCTGGGTCAGCCGGCTCTTGTCGACCGCCTCGCCGGCCTTGAGGGTCACGAAGTAATGGCTGCCGCGATCGGTGTAGAGGCTCGACGGCAGGCCCTTGGCGACCAAGGTCTCCAGAAGTCCCTGAAAGCTCGACGCCGTGCCTTCCTCCTCGATCAGAAAGGCCGAATAGAGCGTGCTCGTTGCATCATCCATCGTCACGATCAGATCCAGCATCGGCTGGCCTTCCAGCCAGGCATGCCGGCTGCCGTCCTGGTGCAGCATCATCCCCTCGCACGGCTTCCTTTCGCGCTTGCGCCGGTGAGCGCCGCGCCGCTTGGCCCGTTCCACCAGGCCCGCCGCATGAAGCTGCGTCTTGATGAAGGTGTAGCCCCAGCTGAAGTCGTGATCGCGCAGCAGGTGCTCGTGGAAATGCTTCACGTTCCAGCCAAGGTAGCGATGACGATAAAGCTCAAGCATCGCCTCGATCGCTTCCGCAGGCACCCGACGCGTCGAAATCTTGCCCAAACGCCGGTCGAGCAACCCAGCGTCCCCAGCCTCTTCGTAACGGTCGCGGTAACGGCGAAATTGCCGCTCCGACATGCCCAGCAACTCACCTGCCTCCATCATCGAAAGATCGCCGCCATCCCAGCGGCTCAAAACGTCGCGAAACTTCTGCATTCTCCGGTCCTGTAGCCATGCCGCCCGTTTCATCCCCAGCCTCCATTGGCTGGACATGAAACCGGACAACTCACCTGCTACCTAATCCGGACAACTCGTGTGCTTACGACA
>NZ_JAMYQP010000101.1:0-1168 GCF_040320945.1 Mesorhizobium sp. M0587 | reverse complement strand
GCACGAGTTGCTTGATGGTGACGGCGGCGATCGTCGCAGCGGCGACGAAGTTGATCATGGCGTGCGGATCGCCGATGTCGGCGGCCTCGATATCGAAGCCTGCCGTCTTGAGGGTGCGGAAGAACTCCTCGATGGTCCAGCGCGACCGGTAGAGGTCGACGATACGGCGCGCTTCGACCGTGGTGGCGACACAGTGGGTGGTCAGCAACCGCCAATGCACCGGTTCGCTGCCATCTTCCGGTTTCGACACCTCGCGAACATCGACCAGTGTCAAACCGACCGTCTCGGGCAACGCCGGATCGGCTCCATTGAGCGGTCGCCGCACCGCCACCGGGGCGAAGCGCAGTGCAAGTTCGGCGTCTCGTGCGCGGCGCCCGGGCGCGGCGGGGATGGTCGCGGCAAAGCGGCCTTGCTCGGGCTGGGCGTCGATGAAGGCGAGCAGCAAGTCCGGACCTTCTTGCGGTGCCTCGATCCGCCGGTTCTGGCAGGCTCGCACGATCAGTTCGACATTGGACGGGCGCTCCGCGAAGAGTTGGTAAAAGTCGCTCTCGCGGTCCGACACCATGGTGATGCTGGCTGCACCATCCAGAACCGCGCCGGCCTGCCTTGTTGCGTCGATCCAGCGCTGCGATTCCTTGTCGGCCGTCGCCCGCTTGCGCTGCGGCGCCAAGTCACCTCCGCTGCGGTTCCAGACCTGCATCGAGACCAGGCCCAGCAGCGCTCCAGTGCCGACCTCCAACGCCAGCACCGGGTGCAGCAGCAGGCCTGCCACGTTGCCCTTGCCGACCGGGCCGTAGCCGGCTCGCGCCCGCCGGCTGCCCAGCACCAGCTCCGAGGTGTCTTGCACCGCAATGACATGGCGACCGGCCACGCGCCGTCCGGTCAGCCTTCCAGCATGGAGCGACATCTCTGCCGCCGTTACCGAGGGGTTGCGCAAAAGCCGCGTGAATTGCATTTCGGCCGCCCGTTTGCCGCCAAGCCGACGGATACACGATCCAGGCCGCGCCACCAGCGCCCGATGCAAGCAGGCCCCCCTTTTTCCAGGCGGCGATCGCCAAATCGCCCCAGTCCGTACTCGATCCTGGTCATCGATACCTCCATCGATCTTCTCACCGACACAGAATCGAGCTTCATCGCAAAACGCAACCGAGATGTGTGAATGCGATAG
>NZ_JAMYQP010000100.1:0-1179 GCF_040320945.1 Mesorhizobium sp. M0587 | reverse complement strand
CCGGACAGGCTTCCGCCTCCACACCTTCAGGAGATTTCGGTGCACGACCAGCGCGACGTGCAGGGCTTCGTCAAGCTGTACACGCTGCGACTGCTCCCGGGCGCCCCGACCCATGGCAAGTGCGGAGACGGGAAAGCGCCCGCCCAAGGGGCGGGGCGCTGTTCCGTATCGGTTTTCTGGATCAAACGAAGGTGAAGTCCGACGCGGTCAGGCCTAGGTCGGCCACGGTGACCACACCGCCCAGGTGGGCGAACTCGTGCGCGCTGCCGTCGGCGGTGACATAGGCCAGAGTTGCGACTCTGTCGGTGTAGCTGCTTTGGTAGACAATGATGTCACCGGCGTGCTCGCCGGAGATCGCACCCGCTGCCTCATTAGCAGAGTTGAAAGATTCGCCAGTGATTACCACGACATGTTCGCCGTTCGCACCCGAGGCCGCGCCACTGTAGAAGCTGCTCACCGGGTAGCCGGACTGTATACTGGCGTTGTTGACGAAGTTCGCGCCAAAACCGTCGTTGTAGAGGCCCACCGCATCGAAGGCGAACTTGTCCTCCGCCGGGTTGAAATCGGTGATAGTGGTAATGTCCGGCTTCGACCCGACACTCGGATCGACCCCAGGCACCGGATTGTGGAACTGGAACACGAACGTGTCATTGTCGGTGCCCCCGGTCAACGTATCCTGGCCGTCACCCACGTAGAGGACATCCTGGCCGGGACCGCCGCTGAGCCTGTCATTGTCCTCACCGGAGATGCGCGCGTTGAAGCGGCCGTTGTCGCCGGAGAGATCGTCCCAGCCATCTCCGCCGAAGATGCGGTCGTTACCCTCGCCGCCAAGGGCTCGGTCACTGCCCGGGCCAGCCGAGATCTCGTCGTTGCCGCCACGACCGTCAATCCAGTCACCGCCCTGGAAACCCTCCATCCAATCTTCACCCTTGGTGCCGAGGAGTGTTTCGGCATCCGGGCTACCCTCGATAATGTTTGCCATCGAAAAATACTCCTAATGATGCACCCTGCCTGACGCGTTCATATTGCTCATCGGGTAATTAGAGAAATCGATTGCTTGGATAGACACACATTTACGAAATGGATGCATTCACGTTCACTTCGCCCTTCCGCTGAGCAGTAGCGGGCTCGCAGGCGGCGGGGACGCGCCCAGACGATCGACCCGAACATTCACACTCA
>NZ_JAMYQP010000099.1:0-1326 GCF_040320945.1 Mesorhizobium sp. M0587 | reverse complement strand
CCGCCTTCAGGATCGCCAGCAGCCCGACCACCATCGCCGGGCTGCGCTCGACGCAGATCGCCACCGGCTGATCCGGCTTGACCCCAAGGGCGATCAGATGATGGGCCAGCCGGTTGGCCCGGGCATTGAGTTCGCCATAGCTCAGCGCCTCGCCCTCATGCACCAATGCCACCGCCTCGGGCGTGCGGCGCACCTGTTGCTCGAACAGCTCGTGGATGCAAAGATCCGACGGAAAGTCCGCGTCCGTCCGGTTCAGCTCCTCCAAAAGGTAGGTCCGCTCCTCGGGCGACAGCAGCTCGATGCGGCCGACCGGCTGCCCGGCATCGGCAACCATCGCCCGCAGCAATGCCAGCAGATAACCACGCTGCCGCTCGATCGTCGCTTCGTCGAACAGCGCCGTCGCATAGTGCAGCGATCCGGCGATCTGATCGCCACGCTCGCCCAGGCTCAGCTCCAGATCGAACTTGACCTGATCATACCCCTCCCCGGCAGCCTCCACACTCAGCCCCGGCAGATCCAATGACCCGACGGTGTTGTTCTGCCAGGCCAGCATCACCTGGAACAACGGCGTGTGATCGAGGGCCCGCGGCGGCTTGACGATCTCGACGACCTGCTCGAACGGCAGGTCCTGATGCTCCTGCGCGGCCAGCGCCGTGCGCCGCGTCCGCTCCAGAAGCTGCGCCAGGCTCGGCGCGCCCGACAGGTCGACCCGCAGCGCCAGCGTGTTGACGAAGAAGCCGATCAGCTCTTCGATCTCGCGCCGGCCGCGATTGGCGCTCGGCACGCCGATCACGACGTCGTCCTGGCCCGACAGGCGCGACAGCACCGCCGCCCACGCCGCCAGCACCGTCATGAACACCGTCGTGCCATGCTGGCTGGCCAGCCGCTTGAGCCCGCGCGTCAGAGCCGCGTCGATGACAACCGGCACACCGGCCCCGGCGAACGACTGCTGGGCCGGCCGCGGCCGGTCCGTCGGCAGCGCAAGCCGGGCCGGAGCCCCGGACAGGGCGTTGCGCCAATACTGCGCCTGGGTCTGCAGCCGTTCCCCCGACAGCCACTGCCGTTGCCAGGCGGCATAATCCGGATACTGGATCGCCAGCGGTGGCAGCGGGTCGTCCTGCCCGGCCACAAACGCCCGGTACAGGCTGTTCAGTTCACGCATCAAGACGCCCATCGACCAGCCGTCGGAGACGATGTGCTGCTGGGTCAGCAGGAAGACGTGCTCCTCATCCGCCAGCCGGATCAGACGCGCGCGCATCAGCGGGCCGCGCGACAGATCGAACGGCGTGTGCGCCTCTTCACGGCACAGATCCGAAAGCGCCGCCT
>NZ_JAMYQP010000098.1:0-1414 GCF_040320945.1 Mesorhizobium sp. M0587 | reverse complement strand
TCCTAATCATGCGCTTGCGCCGAAAGCTGGAGGCTGATGCGGCCAACCCTCGCCTGGTCAAAACATCCCGTGGCGCAGGCTACTTCTTCAACGCTGACGTAGATGTTAGCTACGGAGGCACGTTGGCCGCGTGACAGTGAGCTATGCTGGAGATTGGGGTGACGAGGCTGATCAAGCCTTCCAACAGTACCAGCCTGATCAATTACAGCGAGAGCTACCGGTCCGGAGATCGCATCAGCGCCTCTGTCGTCAAGAGAGCTGTTCTGCTTGACCCCAGCCATGGAGCTCAACGCCCCGCGTCGGAGCGCTCCCTGCTTCTGAAGGAAGCCACTAGGTCCGCTCGGGCTTGATCGGAGGCTTGGCTGATGGACGTCGTGGTTGCTTCGCTCAGTTGCCGCCCCATGGCGCGGCTTTGCGGATTATCCCTCTGCCTCTTCGCCGGTCTCAACAGCGCTGTGTAATGTTCATTGTTTATGATGACGCCCCCGCTGTTCACGAGGTTGCTCCTGTCAAGTGTACTCGTCAGTCCGTCCTGGGCCTCGCGCTTCTTGCCCAAGTGCCGTTCAAACGGCGCTGGCGCGACTTGTTGAGCTCGAGAGATGGGTCCCTGCTCTCCTGCGTGGCCATGAGCTTGTGCCGCGGTCTGCGCAGCGGCGTCCCCAATGGCACGAGCCTCCATGCCGACTGCGTCTTCCGGACGAGCAGCAAGGGCAATTTCGCGCCCGAGTGCGAACTTCCGGACATGAGTTAGTGCACTGATTTCAGCGGTTTTCATATAGCGCTTGGCATCTTCATCCAGCGACCGCTCGTGAAGCCGATCCGCAATCCCCGGCTTTTTGTTTTCAACCAGGCATTGACTGAAACGTCTAAGAGCAGACCCATAGACCTCAACGGTACGGGGTTTCGGCCCGGTCGGCGCTGCCTCGTACGCTTTGATGAGAGCCGCTGTGTACTCTCTGATGAGCACGGCGTCGGCAGGGTGGGGATTCAGGGCAGGGCGGCCCACCACTGGCGCTCCGCCCGCCCACGTCTTGAGACGACCCAGTGACCCAGCCACGGCCGAGGGGCCGCCACCCCAGATCTCGTACTCCTTGCGATCCCGATCCAGCGACGAATCGTGAAGCCGATCCGCAATCCCCGGCTTGTTATTGTCAAAGAGCCAACGACCAAAGCCGAAAAGAATATCTACATGGCGCTTGACCGTGATCTCCCCGACCTTACCGGCATAGAGTGCTGACCTCAGCCCTTCGACAAGGGTCGCATCGTTGGAATAAAGAGGACCCTTGTCGGGACCGGAGACCACTTTTGGGCGATCTGGCTGCACCGCCGCCGGCACAGAACGAGCATGGTCACGCAACTCGGACGGTGCGGGGGGATTCAGATCAACCACTGACGAATCCGGCGCATGATGATG
>NZ_JAMYQP010000097.1:0-1455 GCF_040320945.1 Mesorhizobium sp. M0587 | reverse complement strand
AGGTCACAGGTTCAAATCCTGTCCCCGCAACCAAATCAAACAGCCCGCCCGGCTCTCGCCCGCGGGCTGTTTCGATTCCAAGCTAACCCCAGACCCACCAAGCCACCTCCCAGCAGCCCTAGACACCCCAAGACAACACGCTCGAGAAAAAACCCTCCCAACAAAACCAAATCCATAAGCCCGTCACACCTCAAGACGCGCAGCACGTTTGCTTGCGGACGATAAGGGTAGGTATCAAAGCGCAGCACAGAGGCTGGTTCGCCCAAAATACGACGAACTTAATCGGTCAGGTTTCTTAGCCAGTCGGCTTCTGCGTCCACCGTCTTGCGTATAGCGAGCATTTAAGCGTGATGACGGTCGGCATCGACTTCCA
The DNA here is from genome assembly GCF_040320945.1 of Mesorhizobium sp. M0587. Classification (NCBI taxonomy): domain Bacteria; kingdom Pseudomonadati; phylum Pseudomonadota; class Alphaproteobacteria; order Hyphomicrobiales; family Phyllobacteriaceae; genus Mesorhizobium; species Mesorhizobium sp. M0587. The sequence goes on along the minus strand of NZ_JAMYQP010000097.1, from coordinate 1,082 downwards.
GTCGATCCTCGATCGAGCCGGCGTTTCTCAATAACTGAGGCGACAGCTCGGTCGCCCGAATCAAACGGCAAGCGATTCTCTCCAGGGCGAAATCGCGGCAAAGATAGAGCGCGGCGAATCGGTCGGCCTGCTGATAGTGGCATCTATTGCTATGCGCGCTGCGCGAACCACAATCTCCGCGGGAGATTGCCAATGCCGAATCATGCCTTGAACGACCACTATGAGAGCTTCATCAGGAAGCAGCTCGAATCGGGCTGCTACAACAATGCCAGCGAGATTGTCCGCATCGGCCCGAGCATGCTCGAGGATTCGAGGCCGAGCGGGAGAATGACTGCGCGAGGAAATGCCGGCGCATTTGACCGAGCTCCAGCGGGATCCAACGAAAGGTGTTCCGGCCGAGACGGTCCTTCCCGGCCGCAGGCGCGTCATCGCGCGAAGCAGGCGAAAGCCAGCTAGGGGATGGAGTACCGGATGTCTTCCCATCGCGGAAGCGGAAGCAGAGCTGGAACAGCTCCATGACGACATAGCCGAACGTGCGTTGCCGATGATCGTGGAATTTTGTTGTGGGTATCCGTGACCATTCCCTCGGCTTTTCGACGTTTCCGCAAAGGGGCACCGAACGGGTTGAAATCATGCCTGGGGTGCGGATTGTTGGCTACAGGCGCGCCGCCAGCATTGCTTCTGCCGTCGAGGGCGTGCGCGTGCTGATCCTGGGCATCTTTCTACGCCGGCCGGAACATCAAACCGGAAGTGCCCGAAGACCAGCTCTGAAAGCCGCTCGGGCGGGCGCCGCCGGTCGACGGTTCGGGCGGCACGGCTGGTTTCTTTCGGGCTGATGGCGCACGCTCGGCGTGGAGCTTTGCTGCGGGCTTCCTAAGGACGGCCGGCAACAGAACGCCGCCGACAATCCATGCAAGCCAACTCACGAATTTCGGCCTCGTGGATATCTCTGCGAGAAATCGAAAAAACATCTCAGATGGCAGTTGACAGTTTGGTTTGGTGGCGACTATATACGCCTCACGAACGAGGGCGGCTCGCCGCTGGCGACGAAGAAGTTTGCTTCTAACTCTGCCCTCCGCGAA
>NZ_JAMYQP010000096.1:0-1594 GCF_040320945.1 Mesorhizobium sp. M0587 | reverse complement strand
TCGGCCCGGTCGCAGGCGCTTCTTTGTACTCTTTGATGAGAGCCGCTGTGTAATCTCTGATGAGCGCGGCGTCGGCAGGGTAGGGATTCCGGACAGGGCGGTCCACCACTGGCGCTCCGCCCGCCCACGTCTTGAGACGACCCAGTGCCACAGCCACGTTCGAGGAGCCACTCTCGCGCTGGTACTCCTTGAGATCCTGATCCAGCAACGGATCGTCAAGCCGAGCAGCAAATCCCGGCTTGTTGTTTTTAACGAGCCAATGACCAAAGCCGGAAAGAGAATTTGCGTAGCGCGTGACCGTGCGCCGGCTGGCCCCCGCGTAAGCTGACCTCAGCCCTTCGACAACGGTCGCATCGTTGGAATAAAGAGGACCCTTGTCGTGACCGGAGACCACTATTGGAGGATCTGGCTGCACCGCCGCCGGCACAGAACGAGCATGGTCACGCAACTCGACCCGTGCGGCGGGATTCAGATCAACCACTGACGAATCCGGCGCATGATGATGGCGCGCCGTTGAGTGACCCGGCTGCAGCACCGAGGCACCTGGCATCGACCCACTGCCTCCGGTATGCAGTGCCGCGGCGTGTTCTTGTCCGCTCCCTTGCATCATGGGCTGCGCTTCCCATGGCAATGCACCCACTTGATGGGTGGGGGCCTGCATCAGCACGCGAGCGCCTGAATTGCCGATCTCGCTCAGCTGCTTAGCTTTCCCAGGGAGATACTCTGGCCGACCCAATGCCTTCTGCGGCCCGCTGTGCTGCGCAGCGGCGTCCCCAATGGCACGAGCCTCCATGCCGACTACGTCTTCCCGACGAGCAGCAAGGGCAATTTTTTCGCGCCCGGGTGCGGACTTCCGGAGATGAGCTAGTGCAGCCATCCTCCGGTCACCACTGGAGTCCTTATAGCGTTTGGCATCTTCATCCAGCGACCCCTCGTGAAGCCGAGCCGCAATCCCCGGCTTTTTGTTTTCAACCAGGTATTGACTGAAACGTCTAAGAGCAGATCCATAGGCCTCAATGGTTTTGGGATTCAGCCCGGTCGCAGGCGCTTCTTTGTGCTCTTTGATGAGAGCCGCTGTGTACTCTTTGATGAGCACGGCGTCGGCAGGGTCGGGATTCAGGGCAGGGCGGTCCCTCACTGGCGCTCCGCCCGCCCACGTCTTGAGACGACCCAGTGCCACAGCCACATTCGAGGAGCCACTCTCGCGCTGGTACTCCTTGAGATCCTGATCCAGCAACGGATCGTCAAGCCGAGCAGCAAATCCCGGCTTGTTATTAGCAAAGAGCCAACGACCAAAGCCGAGAAGAGAATTTACATGGTCCGTGACCGTGCGCTCCTTGGCCTTACCCGCGTAGGCTGACCTCAGCCCTTCGACAACGGTCGCATCGTTGGAATAGAGAGGACGCTTGCAGCCGCGACCGTCGGAGACCACTATTGGAGGATCTGGCTGCACCGCCGCCGGCACAGAACGAGCATGGTCACGCAACTCGAACGGTGCGGGGGGATTCAGATCAACCACTGACGAATCCGGCGCATGATGATGGCGCGCCGTTGAGTGACCCGGCTGCAGCACCGAGGCACCCAGCATCGACCC
>NZ_JAMYQP010000095.1:0-1613 GCF_040320945.1 Mesorhizobium sp. M0587 | reverse complement strand
CCTGCCCGTCGTCAGGTTGAGCTTATATGAGGAAGGTAAAGACGGAACGGGTGTGTCAGGGCAACATTTCTTCACCTTCTCGATGTGTTGCGGAATCCATGGTCTGAGCCCGATGGCATGACGCGGCCCGTTTATCCGAGCCCAATCCAACTTATATACGGTCGCTGCTCGAAACAGCGGCACCAACATCCCGCTTGCGGCGGGTACGGGCTCAGGAGGACGGGACCATTCTTGTGGCGGGGCATTTCAGGCCATCCCAACCTTCGGTTCGTCCACCTGGATCCGCCAGGACTGATCAGGCCCTGGAAGAAGTGCTTAGTTCACATTCCATGGGTGAGCGGCAATCGGCATCAGGCGCTCTTCATGACCGCCCCCTCGATGACGACGCCGGCGTTGACGTATTTCCACAGCGCCACGAGGAGCTTGCGGGCGAGCGCCACAATCGTCGCCTTCTTGAGACGCCCGCCGTTCTGCTTCACCCGCTCCTTGAACCACAAGGAGAGCGCCGATTGCGATTGATGGCGCAGCCATAGCCACGCGAGCTGGATCAGCGTAGTTCGCAGCCTTGGATTGCCGGATTTCGAAACGCCCTGGTCGTGTGAGACGGAGCCGCTTTGCCAGGGGGTCGCCGCCAGGCCGGCGTAGGCGGCCAGCTGTCGTCGGTTGTCGTAGTGCCGCGACAGGCCCTCCGTCCACAGCACGGCGGCAAACTCCTGCCCGATGCCCTTCAGGTCGAGCAGCATGGCCGGGGCTGGCGAGGCACTCTGCTCGGTCGCAAGCATGGCGTCGCGCTCGGCCTCGACCGCCTTGATCTGTTCCATCAGCAGCTCCAGCCGTTCGAGTTCGCGATCAATCTGCTGCTTCAGATGGTCCGGCAGCGGATGCCCGTCGCCGGTCTTCAGCGCCTCAAGGCACCTGCGCCGATCGCGCCGCAACGGCTCGTAGCCGGAGACACCCTGTGCAAACAGCAGGCCTTTGATGCGGTTGACATGGCGGGTCCGCTCGTTCGTCAAGGCCTTGCGCTCACGCGAGAGGCGGCGGCGGTCCTCTTCCTCGGGGGTGGGCACCCGCAGCATGGCGCAGACGCGCGGCTCGCCCCTCTTATAGGCAAGCAGCGCGCGCACCAGCGCCTCGCCGTCGATCTTGTCGGTCTTTGCCTGACGCCGCCGGCGTGAGGTGGCAATCGAGGCCGGATCGACGACGTGGCTTTCGATTCCTTCGGCCTGCAGCACCCTGTGGATCCAAAAGCCGTCGAGCCCAGCCTCTTGGACGACGATGATCGGAAAGCATTTCCCGGTCCGCGCCTCGGCCTTCCGGTTGAGCTCGGCAAACCGCGCCAGCATGCCGGCCACGTCGCCGGCCGCCACTGCGTGTTTCGACATCTTCTCGCCAGCGCCCGGCGACAGCGAGGTGATCAGCCATTTCGAGCGGCTGAGTTCCAACGAGACGAAAATTGCGCCAAGATCAGTGCGGATGGCGGTCAACGCATCGGGTCGGTGTGCTGCAACGGGCATGCTCGGCCTCCAAGGTAGGATGTCTAGGGTTTAGCAACCTCACCTTTGCCACAGCGCAGGTCGCTATCCACCCTCCTCATAGGATCTTGTGGCCATAAT
>NZ_JAMYQP010000094.1:0-1618 GCF_040320945.1 Mesorhizobium sp. M0587 | reverse complement strand
CTTCGCTTCCACCCAACTCAGGTTCGGCGCGACCCAGGAGCAAATCGTATGCTTCGAACTGTCCCTGGCGGGCGTTTTCGGCCCGGCGCCGCTCGGTCCCTGTCCGGTCGCGGGGAGCGATGTGGATAAGCGGCTCGGCCCAGACGAATCTGCATGAGGGATCCACCTCTCGCATCGAACGAACGCCAGCAATTGCAGCCTTCACGAGATGCCGTTTGAACCATCCCCGTTTGTTCGGCCCCACACGCGGGAAATAGCCGACCTCAACAGCCCAGGCGAAAAAGGAGATTTCGTTAATTGGACACAACAGTGGCGATGTTCCGGCAATCGAACGGTGTACCCTCACTGCTTCTGCTGCGAACGAGGCATAGGCTTGGATGAAATCCATCGAGCCCTGATCGACATGGTCTGGAGATCCGTAGTGGAAGATGTCCCAGATAACCTGGACACCTGCCGATCGAGCTGCCTCGACCATTGGCGTCCAACTTGACCAATCATAAGTTCCGGGAGCGGTTTCGATCAGGTGCCACCGCAGCCCGTCGCGGATGGTTCGAAGGCCGAGTTCGGCGCAGCCGCGGTAATCGCCGGGGGCATGCAAATTATGCGAGGTCGCACGAATAAGGTCGAGGCGAACGCCGTCCTTGCGCCGGTGTGTGGAGCACTCAAAGCCTGCCATGAAAAAACTGGCAAAGCGCGAAGCTCCCGCAATCGAAGCTTCCTCATCCTGCCCGACCTTGCGTCCCAGTTCGCTCATTCGAGGTCTCCTCTGGGCAGTCGTCTTCGAACTCTGCCAGCTTGTTCCTTGTCGAAAATACCCACCCGATCGGGCAGACCGCATTCCGTTTCTCAGTTCAGCATACCCCCCGTCCTGGCGTGACCGGTTTGTCCCGAACCGATTGATCAAGCCTTTGTTCCGATGGTCGACTGTCCGGAATCTGGGTGGCGAATGAGGAACAAGGCGGCCCGAGGCAAGTTCGGGCGATGTAGCGCCCGCGGTCGATGAACTCGAGCGGCTGCTCAGCAACAACAGAGGCACGGGATCATATGACCGTTCAAATTCCACTTTCCGAGATCGACCACGCCAGGCGTGAGAACCGTGGTGACGGCACTTGGAGCATCGCACCAGATTTGGGCTACTTGCGACTGGCAATCGTCAATGTGATGTTCTTCGGCGCACCGGGCAGCGGAGATCGGAACTGGGTGCTGATCGATACGGGGTTGCCGAAGTCCCGGAGCAGCATCCTTGCGGTCGCAGAAAAACGATTTGGCACGGACCGGCGGCCGGCGGCGATCATCCTGACCCACGGCCATTTCGACCATGTGGGAGCGGTTCTGGACCTGGCGAATACGTGGGACGTGCCTGTGTTCGCCCACCCACTCGAGCGCCCCTATTTGGACGGAACCGCGTCCTATCCGCCACCGGATCCTTGGGTAGGGGGTGGATTGATGGCGCTGCTTTCGCCGCTCTTTCCGCGCGGGCCGATCGATCTTGGCAACCATTTGGAACTGTTGCCGGCCGACGGATCGATCCCCGGGATGCCCGGATGGCAATGGCTGCACACACCCGGGCACGCCCCTGGGCATATCTCGCTCTGGCGCGAGGAAGACCGCTCGCTGA
>NZ_JAMYQP010000093.1:0-1631 GCF_040320945.1 Mesorhizobium sp. M0587 | reverse complement strand
CCCGGATATCTCACACAGTTGAAGTGCATCGGGGCTCCGAATCAAGGAAAATGCTTCTGCGACAAAGACTTACCTTGAGCAGAGGTATTCCCCGATGCAAACAGAGTGTACACTGGAACGGTTTGATTTTGCACCTGTTGAAAGGCGCGCCGTGGTGGCCGGTTTTGACGGTGGAACGATCACGTCCGACGCCGGCGCGCTTCTGCTGGGGCTTGCGGACCGGGCGATCGGGCTGGTCGGCCGCTTTGCCCGCTGCTTCGTGGATGCCCGCCGTCCGGCATTGATCGAGCATGAGGTGAAGACGCTAGTGGGCCAGCGCGTCTTGGCGCTGGCGCTCGGCTACGAGGACCTGAACGACCATGACGAGTTGCGCCATGATCCGGTGCTGGCGGTGCTGGCCGGCAAGCTCAAGGCGCGCCGTCACAAGAAATGCGCGGCCGTTGCCGGCAAGTCGACGCTCAACCGGCTGGAGCTGAGCCGGCCGCAGCCTTCGCGCTATCACAAGATCAGCCACGCCCCGGCGGCGATCGAGGCGCTGTTCGTCGAGCTGTTCATGGGCGCGCACGCCGCTCCGCCCGAAGAGATCGTGCTGGATCTGGATGCCACGGACGATCCCCTGCACGGCAACCAGGAGGGGCGGTTCTTCCACGGCTACTATGACAACTACTGCTACCTGCCGCTCTACATCTTCTGCGGCGATCACCTTTTGTGCGCCAAGCTGCGGCCCGCCAACATCGACGCGGCCGCCGGCGCGGTCCAGGAGATCGAGCGCATCGTGCGCCAGCTGCGTGAGCGCTGGCCCAAGGTCCGCATCGTGCTGCGCGCCGATTCCGGCTTCGCCCGCCAGGAGCTGATGGCCTGGTGCGAGGCCAACGCCGTCGACTACCTGTTGGGTCTGGCCCGCAATGTTCGGCTGGTCCGCCACATCGCGGCTGAACTGGAAGCGGCCAAGGCAGAAAGTGCCCTCACCAGCCGGCCCGCCCGCCGCTTCAAGGACTTCCTGTGGACCACGCGCAAGAGCTGGAGCTGCCGGCGCCGGGTCGTGGCCAAGGCCGAGTGGACGCAAGGGGAGGCCAACCCGCGCTTCGTGGTCACCTCCCTCGACGCCGAGGCTTGGCCGGCGCAATGCCTCTACGAGGACCTCTACTGCGCCCGCGGCGAGATGGAGAACCGCATCAAGGAATGCCAGCTCGACCTGTTCGCCGACCGCACCTCTGCCGCCACCCTGCGCGCCAACCAGCTCAGGCTCTGGTTCGCCTCGATGGCCTATGTGCTGATCTGCGCGCTGCGCCGCATCGGCCTGGTGGATACACGGCTCGCCAGGGCAAGCTGCGCCACCATCCGTCTCAAGCTGTTCAAGATCGGCGCCCTGGTCAGCGTCTCGGTGCGCCGCATCAAGCTGGCCATGAACTCAGCCTGCCCCTTCCAGCGCGAATGGGCATTGGCCTATGCCCGATTATCGGCAGCAGCCGCCTGAGCGCGCCCATCCACCCTCCCGTCAACAGCAAGGAAACAGCGCCGAACCACACCAACCGCTCCAAGCGGCGGACATCCCTTGCCCGCAGCTCAAGTGCCCGCAAAATCGCTGCTGCCAGCCTCGCGCCGAAAGACTGTGTGAGATATCCGGGCTA
>NZ_JAMYQP010000092.1:0-1884 GCF_040320945.1 Mesorhizobium sp. M0587 | reverse complement strand
TGTGTGCCGAGCATGATCGACAGCTCGGAGGTGTAAGTCCTCTACCCAGCCTGATGGCGGCGAAGGGTTAGCGAAGCGCAAGGGCGTCGTCGTGAGGCGGGGTCTGAAGGAAGCGTGGAGCAAAACCGCGACCCGATGGACAAGAACCGGATATGAGGCCTACCCGGCCGGACGAGCGGGCAAGTGACCGCGAAGTCCATGGTCATCAAGGACCGGGGTGGTAAATTCGGCGGGTGCGCGGGGAAGGCGGTCGATCTTACCTCGGGAGATCTGCGCCGTGTCCGGAATTCCGGACTGAGCCCGCCGTGAGGCGCGCTGATCGCGGCGCAGAAGTCAGCAGAGGGCATAGTAGTCGCCGGGCTTACCGGAGGCGAAGGCCCGAACGGTTGGAAGGACGAGTAGGACGGAGTTCTCGCATTGGCCATGCGGCAGAAAACCCAGCTTGAGCTGGCCTTTCCTGAGATCGGCGCGGGTGAAGCCCGCAACCGCCTCGGGTCAGGGACCGAAGCCGGTGCGGCGAACGCCGCTTCCGAAAGCCCGGCGGCGATGGCCGGACCGTGCATGGAAGCGATTGTCGATCGCGACAATCTGAGGAAGGCGCTGGCGCAGGTCCGGCGCAACAAGGGAGCGTCCGGGGTCGACGGCATGAGTGTCGATGCCTTGGCGCTGCATCTGAAAGACCACTGGCCCGACCTTCGCGCCCAACTGCTCGAAGGCTCCTACAAGCCGCAACCGGTGCGGCGTGTCGACATCCCGAAGGCATCCGGCGGCACTCGTCCGCTCGGCATCCCGACGGTGCTCGACCGCTTTATCCAGCAGGCGGTGATGCAGGTGCTGCAAGAGGAATGGGACGACGGGTTCAGTATGTCGAGCTACGGGTTCAGGCCCGCACGCTCGGCCCATCAGGCGGTAGCTGCGGCGCAAGCGTTCATCGCGTCGGGCCACCGCGTTGTGGTGGACATCGACCTGGAGAAATTCTTCGACCGGGTCAACCACGACATTCTGATGGGGCTGGTGGCCAAGCGGGTGTCAGATCCGCGCATCCTTCGCCTCATCCGGGGCTTTCTGACCTCGGGAGTGTTCGAAGGCGGGCTGGTCGGTCCGACCGATGAGGGAACGCCGCAGGGCGGTCCGCTCTCGCCGCTGCTGTCGAACCTGATGCTGGACGAACTCGACAAGGAATTGGAGCGACGCAAGCATTGCTTCGTCCGCTACGCCGACGACTGCAACATCTATGTGCGCAGCGTGCGGGCGGGTGAACGGGTAATGGCAAGCGTCGAACGCTTCCTCGACAGGCGTCTGAAGCTGAAGGTCAACAGGCACAAGAGCGCGGTCGCCTCGCCGCACCGGCGCAAGTTCCTCGGCTTCAGCTTCAGTGACGCAAAGACGCCAAGGCGTCGGATCGCGCCCGAGGCTGTCGCCCGGTTCAAGCAACGCGTACGGCTGCTGACGATGCGGACGCGGGGCGCGAACCTCGCGCAGATAGCCAAGGAGTTGTCGCTCTATCTGAAAGGGTGGCGCGGCTACTTCGGTTTTTGCGAAACGCCGTCGGTGTTGAGCCGCCTCGACCGATGGATCAGGCGCAGGCTTCGATCCATCGCGTGGAAGCAATGGAAGCACGGACGTACCCGCTTTGCGGAGTTGCGCCGCCGTGGCGTCGGGCACGATCTGGCGGCACAAACCGCCGGCAGTGCGCTCGGCCCATGGCGCATCAGCAACAGTCCCGCGCTCGCCATTGCCCTGCCGAACGCATTCCTCGCCGGCATCGGCCTAGCTTGCCTTGCGCCGGCCAAAGCCGCATAACCAACCGAACCGCCCTGTACGGACCCGTATGCAAGGTGGTGTGGGAGGGGAGGAACCGCGAGGTTCCCCCCTATCCCGATT
>NZ_JAMYQP010000090.1:0-2921 GCF_040320945.1 Mesorhizobium sp. M0587 | reverse complement strand
CGAAATGGATGCATTCACGTTCACTTCGCCCTTCCGCTGAGCAGTAGCGGGCTCGCAGGCGGCGGGGACGCGCCCAGACGATCGACCCGAACATTCACACTCAAGCGGACGAGGAAAACTTGGTAACCGGCCGCCCTGGTTGGGCCCAAACCTCTCTCTGTTTGCTCGACGCCGGCATACCCGCACCGTAAGCGCTGGACGTGGACAAGTTCCGGTGGCGGCGGGTACGGCGCGGCCTAAGCGATGAATGGGGGCCGGAGACGGTTCCTTCCCCGACACGCATGCTGCTACCGCGCAACAAGGGGAGGGCAATTTGCCGCCAATGGCCTCGTGATAGCGCCTTTCGCCGACAGGCTGTCGAAGTTGACCGAAGCCGAGCTGAAACGACAACTGACGGGTCCTCACAGCTGCGTTACGCATTCGCTCACCGTCAAGCCGGCCTCGGAAGAACAGGCATGGGGCTGTGTTGCCGAGTATCTCGCCAGCACTGCCCATTGCGAGAAATGGAACATTAGGGAGCGCGTTCGCGCGAGCCGAGATGCGGAACCGATAGACGCACCAGGTAATACGAAATGCCGTTTTTTTCGTCCGTCGCCAGATCGGCTGCGATCCGGCTGACATATCCGTTCAATTCCGGCGTGGTTCTCAGATTGAAGGCTGACATCCGCAGCACGGCCTTGTGACCAAGCTGGATTTGGTCGATGTCCTTCGGGGTGATCCGTACTTCCAGCGCAAGATCGTCGCCTTCCGGCACGATTAGCATGATCGGATCGGCGGGCGTAATCACTCCGCCGAGCGTATGAACTGCGAGTTGTTGAATGGTGCCTGACTGCGGCGCGACGATATCGATCTGTCGCAGTTCCTGTTCAGCCGCCACCTTGCGCTCACCATACTCCCCGACCTGCGCCTGAACCTCTCTGAGCTCCTGGCCGACTTCGGTCTTGAAATCCTGATCGATCTGCGGGATCTGCAGGCGCGTTTCGGCTATGCGGGCTGCTGTCTGTGCCTGATGTGCGATCTTCTCACCGCGTTCGCCACCGAAAGTGGCAACCTGGATCTTCAGGCTGTTCAACCGTTGGTCCGAGACAATGCCTTGGTCGCGCAGCCCACTCAGAACAGCAATTTCCTTTAGGAGAACCTCGATCCTTTTTTCACAGGCAATTTCCTGCGCCTCGAATCCTTCGATCTCATCGAGCCGCTTGGTGACTATGGCGAGATTGGCGCGCGTCCTGGGTGGCATCGAGCCGCATGAGGATGTCGCCGGCTTTCACTTTATCGTCTTCGCGCACCAGGATTTCTCCCACCACCCCGCCGGCCGGGTGCTGCACCTTCTTGACATAGGAATCGACGACAAAGTGTCCGGACGCGACAACCGCACCGGAGAGATTCGTGAAGGCCGCCCAGGCTCCGGCTCCTCCCACAAAGATCACACTCGGTCAGAAGGCCCGCCACCGGGTGCCGGCGAATGGAGCTGGAAACGTCATTGTTCTGATCAATGCCGGACACCGGGATCCTCCATGTCAGCGCGCTCTCCCACATGATCCTGTGTAGATTCGATGGCCTTGACGCCAGCGCCTCGTGCCATCGCTGTCCCCTTCAGGACTTTGGACAGTGCTTCATCACGCGCACCGAATGCTCGCTGCCGTCCACCTTCCATCACCAACACCAAATCCACGGCGCGGATGGCGCTCGGCCGATGGGCGACGACAACCGCAATGCCCTTGCGCTCGCGCACGGAGGCGATCGCCTTAACGACCGCAGCCTCGCCTTCCGCATCGAGATTGGCATTGGGTTCATCCAGCACAACAAGGAAAGGGTCTCGATAAAGAGCACGGGCAAGACCGATACGCTGGCGCTGCCCGGCGGAAAGTGCCGATCCGGCCTCACCGATCGGAGTTTCGTAGCCGTGCTCAAATCGGAGGATCAGTTCGTGCGTGCCCGCTGCTTTCGCCGCGGCGACAATAGCGTCAGGGTCAGGATTATCTTCAAAACGAGCAATGTTTTCGGCAATGGTGCCGTCGAACAGTTCAACACCTTGTGGCAGATAGCCGATATGACGGCCTAGTGCTTCCCGGTCCCATTGATCAAGGCTTGCGCTGTCGATGCGAACCTTTCCGGCGACCGGCGCCCATGCGCCGACGATGGCGCGCGAGAGTGTCGACTTGCCCGAGCCCGATGCACCGATGATCCCGAGTGCGCTTCCCGCCTGAATGGCAAACGCAAGGCCGGTGACGGTCGGCTTCCTTTCGCCGGGCGGAACGATTGTCACGCCTTCGAGGCGCAGTTCGCGTTCAGGTGCAGGCATTGGCATAACAGGAGCGGATTCAGGAACCTTTTCCAAGAGGTCCTCCAGCCGCGCCCAACCCTGCCGCGCCATGAGGAAAGGTTTCCAGCTTGAAATGGCCAGGTCGACCGGAGCCAGCGCACGCCCCATCATGATCGAACTGGCAATCATAACCCCGGCCGTAGCCTCCTGTCTGATGACAAGGTACGCGCCCACGGCAAGAATGGCCGATTGCAGCAGCACGCGCAGCGATTTTGAAATGGCACCCAGCCCACCTGCCACGTCCCCAGCTTTCCGGTTGGCGGCCAGACACTTGGCATTGGCCTTTTGCCATCGGGCAGCGATCCGCTTTCCAAGACCGAGAGCTTGCACGACCTCGGCATTGCAACGCGCTGCTTGCAGCAGACCATTGCGTGCCATGTTGTGGGCAACGGTATCGCTTATCGGCCGTTGCGAGAGAGTGTTGGCAAGAAGTGTCAGAGAGGTGAGACCGACCGCCCCGATAAGTGCCGTCATGCCGATCCAGAAATGAAGGAGGAAGCAAATGCCAAGATAAAGCAGCATCCATGGCAGATCGAAGAACGCTGTCGGACCGTTTCCACCTAAGAAGCCGCGAACATTGTCGAGATCGCGAAGC
>NZ_JAMYQP010000089.1:0-3476 GCF_040320945.1 Mesorhizobium sp. M0587 | reverse complement strand
GTCCGTACTCGATCCTGGTCATCGATACCTCCATCGATCTTCTCACCGACACAGAATCGAGCTTCATCGCAAAACGCAACCGAGATGTGTGAATGCGATAGGTATAGTGACGGGGAGAAGGGGCAGCCGAAAGCTCGGCGCCTTTTTCTGGAACGCTGACGATTGGCGAAACCATCGACAACTGCACCCCTCTCCCCGTCACTATACGGGGAGAGGATGCCGGTAGGCAGGTGAGGGGCGGCGCAAGCGGAACACGAAGGCACCGCCGACCGGAGGCCAAGCCCCGCTCACGACGTCCGCCGACGGTCGTTATCTCGGCTCGGCCGTCACGGGATCGAAGGTGATTTCGACCTTCGCCTTATCCGCGGTGTAGTAGGTGACGGTATAGGCGCCATCTTCCCAGTCGACTTCCTTCACATAGCGGAAGCCGTCGCGCTGCTCGACCTTGGCGATGATGTCGGACAATTTCTTGGCATTGGGCGGCGGCAGCGGTTTTTCGTCCGCGGCGAGCGACGGCCCGGCAGCGAGAACAACGGCGACGCTGGTCGCCAGCAGGAGCCTGGACATGGGTTTCCTTCAAAGTTGCAACGGAGGGAAACTCGCTGGTGGGTAGGTTTGTTCCCGGAGGGCTGCGCTGCGCGCCCGAACGGGCTGACGCAGGCCGCGAATCCCGGGAAGCAAGTCGAAGGTTCGGCTGTGAACCCTTGAAGGAAATGGTGGGCGATGCAGGGATTGAACCTGCGACCCCACCCGTGTGAAGGGTGTGCTCTCCCGCTGAGCTAATCGCCCGCTCGTTGCCCGAAGGCCAAGCGAGCCGCGATATAAGGGAGGCAGGCTGGGGAAGTCAAGGCGGTGTCCGGCGTTCTCACAGGGTCGGATTTTGCTCTTTCGATCTCTCCCGGCGAGGGGCCGCGCGCCGGTTCGTTCAATGTTGCGCGGCGGCGATCAGCCTTTGTGCCAGGTCCAGCGTCAGCGCGTCGAAGTGAGAAATGACCGCCGAGGGCTCGAACTCGCGCACGTGACGGTCGGTGTAGCCGAAATCGACGGCCACCACCGGAATGCCGGCGGCTTTCGCGGTGTCGATGTCGGTCTGCGAATCGCCGACCATCAGGGCGCGGTCCGGGTCGCCGCCGGCGCGTTTTATGGTCTCGGTCAGGTGGCGCGGGTCGGGCTTGCGGAACGCGAACGTGTCCTGTCCGGCGATTGCCGCGAAATGCCTGGTCATGCCGAGCGCCTCGATCAGCGCCAGCGAGTTGGCTTCGTATTTGTTGGTGCAGATGGCCAGGAGATAGCCGGCGTTCTCGAAGCGCGCGATCGCCTCGGGAACGCCGGGGTAGGGGCGCGACTTGCCGGGGATGTTGAGGGTGTAGTGATCGAGAAAAATCTTCAGCAACCGGTCGTGCTGCTCGACATTGAGCGATCGCTGCTGGGCCGCATGCGCCCGTTCGATCATCACCCGGCCGCCGTGACCGACAAAGCGCCTGAAGCCGGCTTCGTCGACGGCCGCGATGTCGCTGGCGGCAAGGCTGTGGTTCAGGCTGTCGAGCAGATCCGGCGCCGTGTCGATCAGGGTACCGTCGAGGTCGAACACGATGATCGGGCGGGTCATGGTCGGTCCTGAGCTGGTTTGTGCAGGGGCAGGCGATAGCGGCTGCGGCGCGTCAAGGCAAGCGGGCCAGCTCGTTCAAGCAAGCAAGCCGCATCGGGTGGGCATTCGCGGGCTGGGCGTTTCGGGGCGAGCGGCTGGAAGTGAAAAACCCGCCAGGGCGGCGGGTGGTTGGCGCAAATCAGCACCATGGGCAAATATGTAGCATAGCTGCACTCACCCTGTCAATGGCCTTAAGAACAAATTCCTACGTTCGGCGCCACGTATCGCCCGCCGAGCGGCGGGCGCCATGGACTGGATGCCGCGCGTCAGCGGGGAGTTCGCCGCCGCCAGGGCTTTGACCTGACCGGCAAAAATGCTACGAGCCCCCAAACATCAGGTTCGGGCGGCAAAAGCGGCATGGATGCAAGACAGCTGAAGGTCGAAGCCGCGCGGGCGGCCCTTGCCCATGTCACGGACGGCATGCGGCTCGGCATCGGCACCGGCACCACCGCCGACGAGTTCGTGCGGCTGCTGGCCGACAAGATCGCCACCGGCATGACCATCATCGGCGTGCCGACGTCGGAGCGCACCGCCTTGCTGTGCCGCGAACTTGGCGTGCCGCTGTCGACGCTGGAGGAAACGCCCGAGCTCGATCTCACCGTCGACGGCGCCGACGAGGTCGATCCGGAATTGAGCCTGATCAAGGGCGGCGGCGGCGCGCTGCTGCGCGAGAAGATCGTGGCGGCGGCTTCAAAGCGCATGATCGTCATCGCCGACCGGTCGAAGATGGTCGAGACGCTCGGCCTTTTTCCGCTGCCGATCGAAGTGAACCAGTTCGGCCTGCGCGCAACCGAGATCGCGGTGGCGGCGGCGGCTGGAAAGCTCGGTCTTTCCGGTCCGGTTACATTGAGGATGACGGGGGGCCAGGCTTTTGTTACAGACGGCGGCCATTTTATCCTCGATGCATCTTTTGGCCGCATTCCGGATACAAGAGCGCTTTCGAATGCTCTCCACGCTATTCCAGGCGTGGTCGAGCACGGTCTTTTCATCGGGCTGGCGTCAGCGGCCATCATAGCCGGCGGCGACGGCATCCAAACCGTCCATGCCGCCCGAAAACCAGGGAGTTCTATCGACCATGATGTTGCATAAGCGGGTTCGCCAACTGTCCGTCGTTCTAGCGGCCTCGGCTGTTTTCGCCTTCTCCTCGCCGGCGTTTTCGCAGGACGTCACGGAATCGCACCTGAAGGCCGCCCGCGCGGCGGTCGCGGCGATCCATGCGACCGACCCATTCGACAACATCCTGCCGCAGGCGGCGGCCGCGCTCGAATCGCAGCTCATCCAGAAGAACCCCGACATGCAGGAGCTGATCGGCAAGACGATCAACGAGAAGGCGCTGGCGCTGGCTTCGCGCCGCGCAGACCTGGAAAAGGAAGCGGCCCTTGCCTATGCGAAGGTGTTTTCCGAAAAGGACCTCAACGACATCGCGGCTTTCTACAGTTCGGACGCTGGCAAGAAACTGCTCGACAGCGGCCCGGCCGTCACGCGTGACCTGCTGAAGGCAGCCGACATCTGGCAGAACGGCCTGGCGCGGGATCTCGCCCAGCAGGTCGGCGAAACGCTGGCCGCGGCAGCCAAGGCCAAAGCGCCGGCCGCACCCGCCAATGCCGCCGCTCCGGCGGATGGCGCAGCACCCGCCGATGGCGCCGCACCGGCGGATGATTCGCAGAACTGATCGCGCGTTTCCAAACGGCCTCGCGGCCATCTCCAGAGCCCGGCTTGTCCGGGCTTTTCTTTGTGTGCCGAGCATGATCGACAGCTCGGAGGTGTAAGTCCTCTACCCAGCCTGATGGCGGCGAAGGGTTAGCGAAGCGCAAGGGCGTCGTCGTGA
>NZ_JAMYQP010000088.1:0-3536 GCF_040320945.1 Mesorhizobium sp. M0587 | reverse complement strand
CCTGTAGCCATGCCGCCCGTTTCATCCCCAGCCTCCATTGGCTGGACATGAAACCGGACAACTCACCTGCTACCTAATCCGGACAACTCGTGTGCTTACGACACGCATCCATGCAGGTGTTGCACAGTCGCCTGCTTTGACGTATAGGACCGCCGTTCCAAGAAAACCGCCCGGCAGGGCATGCCGTGGCGGTTTCATTTGCTTTTCGGGCTTTGGTCGGCCTGAAGCGAACAAAAAGCGCGATAGTGCGCACACCATACGGAGTAGCAAAATGCCCAAGATGAAGACCAAATCCGCCGCCAAAAAGCGGTTCAAGATCACAGGTACGGGTAAAGTCCTGTCGGCTGCGGCCGGCAAGCGTCACGGCATGATCAAGCGTTCCAACAAGTTCATTCGAAATGCCCGCGGCACGATGGTTCTGGCTGAACCGGATGGCAAGAAGGTCATCAAGAATTTTCTGCCGAACGGCCTCTAAGGCATTCGGTCCGGACACGCATTAGTTTTACGCAATTCCGAACGGAAAACCGCAAGACACTTTTCCTGGAATTGCTTTTAAGGAGATCATGACATGGCACGCGTAAAGAGAGGCGTCACCTCGCACGCCAAGCACAAGAAGGTCCTGAAAGCCGCGAAAGGCTTCTACGGCCGCCGCAAGAACACCATCCGCATCGCCAAGCAGGCGGTGGAAAAGTCGCTGCAATACGCTTACCGCGACCGCAAGAACCGCAAGCGCTCGTTCCGCGCCCTGTGGATCCAGCGCATCAATGCCGCGACCCACGAGCACGGCCTGACCTATGGCCGCTTCATCGACGGCCTCAACAAGGCCGGCATCGAGATCGATCGCAAGATCCTGTCGGACATGGCCATCCACGAGCCGCAGGCTTTCGCCGCACTCGTCGCCAAGGCCAAGGTTGCTCTTGAGTACCTCAAGAACACCACCCCGAATGCTTTTGAAAGCGCTGTCGCCTAAGACCAGCGCTTCCCAAGCATTCTAAATTCTGATTTGGGGAACCCGCGCTGGCACGGCTGGCGCGGGTTCTTTTTTGACCCTGATGTAACCAAATTGGTGACACGCCTGATGGTGGCGGGTCGCCCGATCGAGAGAGCTTCGCCGTGAATGCCACTGCTGGAAACCTTGAAGCCCTGGAAGATTCGCTTCTTGCCGACATCGCGTCGGCTGCCGACGAGGCGTCGATCGAGGCCGTGCGCGTCGCGGCCCTTGGCAAGAAGGGATCGATCTCCGAAATGCTGAAGACGCTCGGCGCGATGAGTGCCGAGGAGCGTCAGGTCAAAGGCCCAGTTATCAACGGCCTCAAGAACCGCGTCACCGAGGCGCTGACGGCCCGCAAGGCCGAGCTCAGGGACATGGCGATCATCGCGCGCCTTGCCGCTGAAAGGGTCGACGTAACGCTGCCGGTGCGGCAGTCGCCGGCCGAGCGCGGCCGCATCCACCCGATCAGCCAGGTCATCGACGAGATCGCGGCGATCTTCGGCGATCTCGGCTTCTCGATCGCCGAAGGTCCCGACATCGAGACCGACTATTACAATTTCACCGCGCTGAATTTCCCGGAAGGCCATCCGGCGCGCGAGATGCACGACACCTTCTTCTTCCAGCCGGACGAGAAGGGCGAACGCAAGCTTTTGCGCACGCACACCTCGCCGGTGCAGATCCGCACCATGGAGAAGCAGAAGCCGCCGATCCGCATCGTAATTCCCGGCAAGACCTACCGGCAGGATTCCGACGCCACCCATTCGCCGATGTTCCATCAGGTCGAGGGGCTGGTGATAGACAAGACGGCCAATGTCGCCAACATGAAGTGGGTGCTGGAGGAATTCTGCAAGGCCTTCTTCGAAGTGCCGCAGGTCAAGATGCGCTTCCGGCCGTCCTTTTTCCCGTTCACCGAGCCGAGCCTCGAGGTCGACATCCAGTGCGACCGCTCGCGGCCGGGTGAAGTGCGCTTCGGCGAAGGCTCCGACTGGATGGAAATCCTCGGTTGCGGCATGGTGCACCCCAACGTGCTGCGCCATGGCGGGCTCGACCCGGACGAATATCAGGGCTTTGCCTGGGGCATGGGCATCGACCGCATCGCCATGTTGAAATACGGCATGCCGGACCTGCGCGCCTTCTTCGACGCCGATGTCCGCTGGCTGTCGCATTACGGGTTCAGGCCGCTCGACATGCCGACGCTGTTCGGCGGATTGAGCGCGTAATGGCCCGGAAAATCCCTGCCGCCAGATATGACGGAATAGCATCATGAAATTCACCCTCTCCTGGCTCAAGGACCATCTTGAGACCGACGCCACGCTCGCGGAGATCGTCGAGCGGCTGACCTCGATTGGCCTCGAAGTCGAGCATGTCGACGACAAGTCGGGCCTGAAACCCTTCGTCATCGCCAAGGTGCTGACGGCGGTGCAGCATCCCGATGCCGACCGGCTGCGGGTGCTGGCAGTCGACACAGGCGACGGTAAGCCGCCCGTGCAAGTGGTGTGCGGCGCGCCAAACGCCCGCGCGGGCCTGATCGGCGCCTTTGCCGCGCCTGGCACCTATGTGCCCGGCATCGATGTGACGCTGACGGTCGGCAAGATCAGGGGCGTCGAAAGCCATGGCATGATGTGCTCAGAGCGCGAGCTGGAGCTTTCCGACGAACACAACGGCATCATCGACCTGCCTGAGGATGCGCCTGTCGGCACCAGCTTCGCCGCTTATGCGCACCTCGACGATCCGGTCATCGAGATCAATTTGACGCCGAACCGGCCGGACGCCACCAGCGTCTACGGCATCGCCAGGGATCTGGCGGCGAGCGGTCTCGGCCGCCTCGTCGGCGGCGCGATCATGCCGCATGTCGGCAATGGCATGTGCCCGGTCAAGGTGGAGATCGAGGCGCCCGAGCTTTGCCCCGGCTTTGCGCTGCGGCTGGTGAGAGGCGTCAAGAACGGCCCGTCGCCGAAATGGCTCCAGCAGCGTCTGATCGCCATTGGGCTGAGGCCGATCAGCGCGCTGGTCGACATCACCAATTACGTCACCTTCGACCGCGGCCGTCCGCTGCATGTGTTCGACGCCAAGAAGGTTGCAGGCAATCTCGTCGTGCGCCGCGCGCGCGACGGCGAGAAGGTGCTGGCGCTCGACGGCCGCGAATACACGCTGACGCCGGAAATGTGCGTCATCGCGGACGACGATGGCGTCGAATCGATCGCCGGTATCATGGGCGGCGAGCATTCCGGCTGCGACGAGAACACGACAGACGTGCTGATCGAATCCGCACTTTGGGATCCGATCGCCACGGCGCGCACTGGCCGCACGCTCGGCATCATCACCGATGCGCGCTACCGTTTCGAACGCGGCGTCGACCCTGAATTCATGGTGCCCGGCGTGGAGCTTGCAACCAGACTGGTGCTCGATTTCTGCGGCGGTACGCCGACGGAGATCGAGGTGGGCGGCACATCCACCCCCCCCCCCCCACACCTGTACTTGCCCCCGTGGGAGGGGTATCGGGATCCCCCCCAACAATTGCCCCCTGCCGAACACCCCGCGATCC
>NZ_JAMYQP010000087.1:0-3537 GCF_040320945.1 Mesorhizobium sp. M0587 | reverse complement strand
GCGACGATCTCTTCGAGATCGCGCGGGTGGGCATTGGCAATGAGAACGATCAAGTGTCTTAAGGGCAATTGGTGGATGCCTTGGCATGCACAGGCGATGAAGGACGTGATACGCTGCGATAAGCTACGGGGAGGTGCGAATACCCTTTGATCCGTAGATTTCCGAATGGGGAAACCCACCTAAGGTGCTTGGAAAATCAGAGTAGCAAGGTGACTTGCTGCTGTGGTTTCCAAGTATCTGTTATAGGTAACTTACCCTGAATACATAGGGGTAAAGTGGCGAACGCGGGGAACTGAAACATCTAAGTACCCGTAGGAAAGGACATCAACCGAGACTCCGGAAGTAGTGGCGAGCGAACCCGGACCAGGCCAGTGGCGATTGAGAGACAAGCGGAACCTTCTGGAAAGTAGGGCCATAGTGGGTGACAGCCCCGTACGCGTAATGCAATCAATCGTCCTCGAGTAAGGCGGGACACGTGAAATCCTGTCTGAAATTGGGGGGACCACCCTCCAAGCCTAAGTACTCGTGCATGACCGATAGCGAACTAGTACCGTGAGGGAAAGGTGAAAAGCACCCCGACAAGGGGAGTGAAAGAGTACCTGAAACCGATTGCCTACAAACAGTGGAAGCCCAAGGTTCGTCCTGGGTGACCACGTACCTTTTGTATAATGGGTCAGCGACTTAGTGTGACGAGCAAGCTTAAACCGCTAGGTGTAGGCGCAGCGAAAGCGAGTCTGAACAGGGCGTTCAGTTCGTCGCATTAGACCCGAAACCGAGTGATCTAGCCATGAGCAGGTTGAAGGTAAGGTAACACTTACTGGAGGACCGAACCCATAACTGTTGCAATAGTTCGGGATGACTTGTGGCTAGGGGTGAAAGGCCAATCAAACTCGGAAATAGCTGGTTCTCCGCGAAATCTATTTAGGTAGAGCGTCGACCGAATACCCCAGGGGGTAGAGCACTGGATGGGCTAGGGGTCCTCACCGGATTACCAAACCTAACCAAACTCCGAATACCTGGGAGTACTAGTCGGCAGACACACGGCGGGTGCTAACGTCCGTCGTGAAAAGGGAAACAACCCTGACCTACAGCTAAGGTCCCCAAGTTATGGCTAAGTGGGAAAGGATGTGAGGATCCCAAAACAACCAGGATGTTGGCTTAGAAGCAGCCATCATTTAAAGAAAGCGTAACAGCTCACTGGTCTAAATAAGGGTCTTTGCGCCGAAAATGTAACGGGGCTAAAGCCATACACCGAAGCTTAGGGTTTGATCCGCAAGGGTCAAGCGGTAGCGGAGCGTTCTGTAAGCTGACGAAGCCATACCCGTGAGGGGTGGTGGAGGTATCAGAAGTGCGAATGCTGACATGAGTAACGTAAGGGGAGTGAGAGACTCCCCCGCCGAAAGACCAAGGGTTCCTGCTTAAAGCTAATCTGAGCAGGGTTAGCCGGCCCCTAAGACGAGGCGGAAACGCGTAGTCGATGGGAACCACGTTAATATTCGTGGGCTTGGAGGTAGTGACGGATCATTGAGGTAGTCCAATCTTATCGGATTGAACGGGCTGCTGCGTGGTTCCAGGAAATAGCTCCTCCTTATAAACCGTACCCGAAACCGACACTGGTGGTCTGGTAGAGTATACCAAGGCGCTTGAGAGAACTATGCTGAAGGAACTCGGCAAATTGCACGCGTAACTTCGGAAGAAGCGTGACCCTTTTCTACGCAAGTAGAGGAGGGTGGCACAGACCAGGGGGTAGCGACTGTTTATCAAAAACACAGGGCTCTGCGAAGTCGCAAGACGACGTATAGGGTCTGACGCCTGCCCGGTGCTGGAAGGTTAAGAGGAGGGGTGCAAGCTCTGAATCGAAGCCCCAGTAAACGGCGGCCGTAACTATAACGGTCCTAAGGTAGCGAAATTCCTTGTCGGGTAAGTTCCGACCTGCACGAATGGCGTAACGACTTCCCCGCTGTCTCCAGCATAGACTCAGTGAAATTGAATTCCCCGTGAAGATGCGGGGTTCCTGCGGTTAGACGGAAAGACCCCGTGCACCTTTACTATAGCTTTACATTGGCATTCGTAGTGGCATGTGTAGGATAGGTGGTAGGCTTTGAAACCTGGGCGCCAGCTCAGGTGGAGCCACCCTTGAAATACCACCCTTATCACTATGGATGTCTAACCGCGGCCCGTTATCCGGGTCCGGGACAATGTATGGTGGGTAGTTTGACTGGGGCGGTCGCCTCCTAAAGAGTAACGGAGGCGCGCGATGGTGGGCTCAGAACGGTCGGAAATCGTTCGCTGAGTGCAATGGCATAAGCCTGCCTGACTGCGAGACTGACAAGTCGAGCAGAGACGAAAGTCGGTCATAGTGATCCGGTGGTCCCGCGTGGAAGGGCCATCGCTCAACGGATAAAAGGTACGCCGGGGATAACAGGCTGATGACCCCCAAGAGTCCATATCGACGGGGTTGTTTGGCACCTCGATGTCGACTCATCGCATCCTGGGGCTGGAGCAGGTCCCAAGGGTATGGCTGTTCGCCATTTAAAGCGGTACGTGAGTTGGGTTCAGAACGTCGTGAGACAGTTCGGTCCCTATCTGCCGTGGGTGTAGGAATATTGAAAGGATCTGTCCCTAGTACGAGAGGACCGGGATGGACGGATCTCTGGTGGACCTGTTGTGGCGCCAGCCGCATAGCAGGGTAGCTATATCCGGACGGGATAACCGCTGAAGGCATCTAAGCGGGAAACCCACCTTAAAACGAGTATTCCCTGAGAACCGTGGAAGACGACCACGTTGATAGGCCGGGTGTGGAAGAGCGGCAACGCTTGAAGCTTACCGGTACTAATAGTTCGATCGGCTTGATCGTTCTCATTCCTTATGCCCATTTGACGAAGTCAAATGGTCTACCAGCGCTCACGCATGAGCGGCCCTTGCAGGGCCTAAGCTTAAGCGAGGGCGCCGGAAAACCGGCGACGCGCAGTCGCGCTTGCGGGCTTTGCCCGGAAGCAAACTGTGGATGTCGCTCAGGCACAAAAAGACAGGTGAAGAGCATGAGCCAATAGCGAATAGGCATCCCCTACTCACTATTCGCTACTCACTATTCCCTATTCCAGCTTCTCGAAACAACGTGCGTTTTGCCGACCTGGTGGTTATGGCGGAGCGGCTGCACCCGATCCCATTCCGAACTCGGCCGTGAAACGCTCCAGCGCTGATGGTACTTCGTCTCAAGACGCGGGAGAGTAGGTCGCTGCCAGGTCTGCTAAATGCACGTTCATCTCATATCCAGAGCCAAAATGCTGGATAGAGAAATCTTCTCTTTATGAAAACAAGGCCCGCCAAGGGATCCGGGGCCGCGCAAGCGGCCCTTTCAGTTGGCGGATCAAACCAAGCAAGGGTTGACGCGGGGTGGAGCAGCCCGGTAGCTCGTCAGGCTCATAACCTGAAGGTCACAGGTTCAAATCCTGTCCCCGCAACCAAATCAAACAGCCCGCCCGGCTCTCGCCCGCGGGCTGTTTCGATTCCAAGCTAACCCCAGACCCACCAAGC
>NZ_JAMYQP010000086.1:0-5950 GCF_040320945.1 Mesorhizobium sp. M0587 | reverse complement strand
ACTGCGACCACCCTGATCGGCTCGCCTGCGCCCAACCTGGATGATGCCCTGGCGCCGATGGAGAGTTGAATTGGGCAACTGCTGACCGATACCGAAAGGGGGGCTGAATGCCGACGCTGTCGAGGGCGCGATAAAGATACAGATACATCCAACGGCCGCGAACCTTGATATAGATCTCGTCCATATGCCACTTGCCGGTTGCGGTCCGCTTGCGTCAGGATGGCGTCGGCATAAGTCGGATTTCCGATGACGTCATGCCATGCTGACACGGGCAGTTGGCTGGTGATGATGGTGGAGCGGCGGCCGTAGCCATCCTCGAGGATTTCGAGGAGATCGTGGCGGGCCTGGTTCAAGGCCTCAATCATCAAGGATCAGCAATTGGACCCGGGCGAGCGTGCGTTGCAGGCGTGCGTAGCGACCATCGCCTCTGGCGAGCGCCAGGTTGGCGAACAGGCGTGGGACACGCTTATAGAGAACGGACCGGTCGTCCCGGCAGGCCTTATGCCCGAGCGCGCAGGCAAGCCAACTCTTGCCCAGGC
The DNA here is from genome assembly GCF_040320945.1 of Mesorhizobium sp. M0587. Taxonomy (NCBI): domain Bacteria; kingdom Pseudomonadati; phylum Pseudomonadota; class Alphaproteobacteria; order Hyphomicrobiales; family Phyllobacteriaceae; genus Mesorhizobium; species Mesorhizobium sp. M0587. The sequence continues at coordinate 5,411 of NZ_JAMYQP010000086.1, read as the reverse complement.
CGGTCGGACTGGGCTCATAATGCCCGTTATCAGGATGGCGAGGCAAAGAAGATTGTCCGTTACGCCTTTCATCCACGTTCGGGCGGGGAAATTTTCGTCACAGGCCGTCAGCGTTATTGCGGTGAGCCGGCCTATGTCGGGCGACAACCGGATGGCAGCCTGGCGCTGATTCCGATCTGGATGACGGAAGAGATCGCCCTGACGATGGCGGTTCGCGAGGCGCCCCGTTTTCCCCTTTCATGCCTGCGCGACCTGCGCCGCGAGGTCGATGCATGTCTACGTTTTCTGCAGAGCGACTCACGCCAGCCAGGAGACCACCATGCAGCGCAGGCAATGCCGAACCGACCAGCCAGACCTGTTTTCCAAGAAGGCTCCGCCATCGAGTCTTCCAGGCGAAGTCCGGGAACGCACCCTCCCGCTGATCGAGACCTTGCTGAGGGAAGCGGTGGTGAGCCAGACGGGACGGGAGGCAGATCATGAAGAACACCGCTGAACATCTCGCGCGCGGTGCCTATGTCTATGTCCGGCAGTCGACGGCCGATCAACTCGTCAACAATCCCGAGAGCCGGCGACGCCAATATGGCCTTGCCGAGCGAGCGCGGTCCCTTGGCTGGAAAGACGCCATCGTCATCGATGAAGATCTCGGTCGTTCAGGGTCTGGCATCAGCCGTCCGGGCTTTGAGAAGCTTCTGGCGGCGATCTGCGAAGGTCGGGTTGGTGCGGTTCTCGCCATTGAAGCCTCCCGGCTGGCCCGCAATGGCCGGGACTGGCATACGCTCATCGAGTTTTGCGGCCTTGTCGGAACGCTCATCATAGATGAGGCGGCATCTACGAACCGCGTCATCCCAACGACAGGCTGCTGCTCGGCATGAAGGGCACGATGAGCGAACTGGAGCTTTCGATCCTGCGGGCCCGCTCGATCGAAGCCCTAAAGCAGAAGGCACGACGGGGCGAACTTTTCCTGACGGTGGCGATCGGTTACGTCAAGTCGGGCCGGAACCGGGTCGAGAAAGACCCGGACCTGCGGATCCGCGAGGCGATCGATCTTGTATTCCGGCGTTTCGACGAACTGCAGAGCATCCGGCAGGTGCATCTGTGGTTGCGCCGCGAGGGCATTATGCTCCCTGCCGTAAATTACACGCGCGCGGCGGACAGGGCGATCGTCTGGAAGCTGCCCGTCTACAATACGGTGCACCACATTCTCACCAACCCGATCTACGCCGGCGCCTATGCGTTCGGGCGAACCTGCAGCAAAGTCACCATAGAGGCCGGACGCAAACGGATTTTGCGTGGGATCAGGCGCGATCGCGCCGACTGGGAGGTCTTGCTCATCGACCATCACGAAGGTTACCTGAGCTGGCACGATTTTGAGAGGAATCAGCGCCTGATCACGGACAATGCCACAAGCAAAGGCCTGGTGCCGCGCGGTGCTCTTCGCCGGGGCGAGTTGCTGCTCGGCGGTCTCTTGCGCTGCGGCCATTGCGGCCGCAAGCTGCATGTCTCCTATTCCGGCAGCAACGGCAATACGGGGCGCTATCATTGCCGCGGAGCGCAGGTCAACCACGGAACCGACCCGTGCATCGGCTTCGGATCGTTGCGGGTCGATCAGGCGGTCAGCGCGGAGGTTCTTCAACGCCTTCAACCGCTCGGCATGGAAGCGGCGATCAAGGCCATCGAGACCTCCACCGTGCAGGCTGGAGAGAAGCGGCGCCATGTGGAGCTCGCACTCGAGCAGGCACGTTATGAAGCCGCCCATGCACGCCGCCAGTATGACGCCGTCGACCCGGACAACCGGCTTGTAGCAGGCGAACTGGAGCGACGCTGGAATGCCGCGCTCGTAGCCGTCCGCGAGCGTCAGGACGAGCTTGACGCGCTCGACCGCCACAAGCCTGAGGCTCTGGGAGAAGAGGAACGGCGGAGCCTGCTGCGCATGGGCGCCGATCTCGAACTGGCATGGCATCATGCCAACGCCACCGCCACCACGCGCAAGCGGATCATCCGTGCCGTGATTCGCGAGATTGTCGTCGCCATCGAAGACGACCACATCAAAATGCTGGTGCATTGGCAGGGCGGCGACCATACCGCGCTTTCGGTCAGGAAGACAAGGCAGGCCATCACCGTTGGGGCGCCCCGCCGGACATCGAGGACCTGATCCGTGCCCTGGCACGCCAATTGCCGATAGAGCGATCGCATCGCTTCTCAACCGGCTCGGCAAAACCACGGGTCGTCTCAACGGATGGACGCAGTCCCGTGTCTGCACTTTCCGCAACCAGCACGACATCGCCGTCTACAAAAAGGACGAACGGTCGGAGCGCGGCGAGTATACATTGCAGGAAACGGCTGCGAAGCTCGGCCTGCGGCCAATGACCGTGCTGCGCATGATCCGCGCCGGCGATCTGAAGGCCGAGCAGTATTGCAAGGGTACGCCTTGGATCATCCGTCATGAAGATATCGAGCAACTCGATATCCAGCACCATTCCGGCAGGAGCGGACACAGTCCATTATCACAATCACAGGATCAGCAGATCCAGCTTCTTCAATAACATAGCGAGGTGTGCATTATGTCGTGGGATCGGGGCCGCCGATGAGCACGGCGTTGCGCTGGTCGGCGACGAACTCGCAACGATGAAGTTGCCGCACCAGCTGCCTCTTTACCTCGCTGCTGGCGAAGTCAAAGCCGTTGAGATCACGATAGGCTGGAAAGCGAGCTATCTTGTGCCCGCATAACGCGATGCGGATTTTGCATGGCAAGGAACGGTCGGTCTGAAATAACATCAGCAGTCGCGCAATGACCTAAGGAGCGACGCGATGCAAGGCAGCAGGCAAGGGGTGGGGGCAAATTCCGAACAAGACGGTGAAGACACCCTTAAGTGGATTGAATGCTTGACCGGCTCCTCGTCCGGCGAAGCGGCGCTGAAACAAATTTTACGAGCCTGGACGAAGGAAGGGGAGCAGGAGCAAGATGAGGAGCGGCAAGAGGCAATGGCACGGATCGAGGCTTGGCTCGAAACAGGCAATTTCCGAGCCGAGCTGAACTTGACATCGCTGTCCCTGACGGCACTGCCCCCCAGACTACCGGCCAACCTCCAGTGGCTCAATGCCAATGACAACCGGCTGACCAGGCTGCCCAACAATCTCCCACCCGGTCTGCGAAAGCTCGATGCCGGTAGCAACCAACTGATCAGGCTGCCTGAGTTTCTTCCGGGGATGCTCGACGTGCTCCACGTCAACAGCAACCGCTTGACCGAGTTGCCCGCGCGCCAGGGCTCAGAGACCTTGGCGTCATCCAGAACGAAATCGCGCTCCTGCCGGAAAATCTCCCGCCCGAGCTAACGGATCTCTGGGTCGGCGGCAATCAACTAACTAGCCTTCCTGAGCGCCTTCCGGCGAGTTTCAAGAGACTCCAAGCCGACGACAATGAACTCGCCAGCCTACCCGAGAACCTCCCGGCCAGCCTAACGTTCCTCAGTGCGGGCAACAATTCTCTGAGCGGCTTGCCCGCTAACCTACTGACGGGGCTGGAGCAGCTTAGTGTCATGGGAAACAACCTGCGAGGAACTGGCAATTCGCAAACCGCACTGCCGTACATTTTGGAGCGCCTTAGTCCTAATTGCATGGTTAACCTGCTTCGCAATCCGCTCCCAGATCGAATGCGGGAGTACCTGCGCGGCCAGAGGGGGAGGAACTTTCCGGAGATCAGTTGCTGATGCTGCTCGAGAAAAGATGCGGAAAACTACGTTCGTGCAGTTTGAGTGAAAAACCTTTTGCCGAGGTCATAGGGGTCCGCTATAGGGGTCGAAGTGATTTCCACGTGGTCCCCCTAAGTATTGCGCGCTACCTAAGACTGCAGCTGACAGGCTTCAGTGCGTCAGATGTGGATCGAGGACAATGTCGCTACTCGGCGGAGGAAATGTGTGATGGATAAGCAAAACAGACCTGTTGTTTACATTTCGGGTGTAGACGAACGAAAGCTTGGCGCCGCTCTGATCGCTGTTCAATCGGCATTTAGTGTCGCGATTAAGGAACTATCGAAGCTTCACAAAGGGAACAGTCCTCAGTGGTTCGAAGAACTGGAGGAGGTGGTAACCGCTGAGGCAAAAGCCACAGTCACCTACGGCATCCCGCTGGATGTCGAGGTGGAAAGCCTCAAATTCGGCATCGACGTCCTTCGGGCGATCTTGGATGCAAGCCGCGCTGAGCTTGGCTTTGCAGCGAAGGAATAACCATTAATACATGGCCTGGGGGCCAGAGATGAGTCGCAATCATCACATACTCAACGGCCCCGCCTCTTGGAAAGGCGGCCCTAGTGGACTGATCGGGACGGAAGAGTCCGATTTGGGATTCCCCTCGTTGTCGCATGCGCACAGGTATCATGATCGACGTTACGGCATCCGACAGGGCTAGGCTTGAGGCGATCGTGGCGGCCCGAGGCTCGCCGCAGAAGCATGTCTGGCGAGCTCGGATCATCCTTTTGAGCAGCGAAGGCTTGGGAACTGTGGCAGTCATGGCGGCTACGGCCAAGTCGAAGACCTGCGTATGGCGGTGGCAGGAACGGTTCATGGCCGAGGGCGTCGACGGCCTGTTGCGCGACAAGACCCGGCCGCCCGGCATCGCGCCGCTGAAAGCCGTGCTGGTCGACAAGGTCGTCGCGCTGACGCTTGAGCCGCCTGCTCACGAAGCGACACACTGGACGGTCCGTGCGATGGCGAGGGCGGCCGGTATCGCTGCGTCTTCGGTCGTGAAGATCTGGCACGATCACGGTCTTGCCCCGCATCGCTGGCGCACCTTCAAGCTTTCGAACGACAAGGCCTTTGCCGAAAAGCTGCACGACGTGGTCGGCCTCTATGTCTCGCCGCCCGCCCATGCGATCGTCCTGTCGGTGGATGAGAGGAGCCAGATTCAGGCCCTCGACCGCACGCAACCGGGGCTACCGCTGAAGAAGGGGCGCGGCGGCACCATGACGCATGATTACAAACGCAACGGAACCACCACCCTGTTCGCCGCCCTCAACGTGCTCGACGGCTCGGTGATCGGCCGCAACATGCAGCGTCACCGGCACCAGGAGTTCATCCGCTTCCTCAATGCGGTCGAGGCTGAACTCCCGACCGACAAAGCCGTCCACGTCATCCTCGACAACTACGCCACCCACAAGCAGCCGAAAGTCAGGGCCTGGCTGGCCCGGCATCCGCGATGGACCTTCCACTTCGTGCCGACATCCTGCTCGTGGCTGAACGCTGTCGAGGGCTTCCAAGCTCACCCGCCGACGCCTGAAGCACGGCATCTTCCATTCCGTCGTCGACCTCCAGACGGCGTTGGTGCGCGGATATGAAATCGAACGCATTTCGATCATTAATGTAGTTGGTTATGCCTGCGTGACTTGACGCCGGATAGACTCCGGGCGTGCCCATGCC
>NZ_JAMYQP010000085.1:0-6017 GCF_040320945.1 Mesorhizobium sp. M0587 | reverse complement strand
ATTGCTCGTCCGTCAGAACCGTTCGAATCATCAAAGCCTCCAAAATGAGGCTTGAATCACTCAAAGGGCGAAAGTGGAATCCTGATTCTCAACAACCCCTAGACCGTTTCGAGCCGGCTGAACCGAACCGGGATGACTTTCCGAGTCTTAAGTTCTCCTGCTGCATCCTTGTCGATGACAGTCAAAAACTGTAGGTCTTCAGAGACCAACGGCAGGACCAGACGTCCGGCTGGCTTGAGCTGCTTCAGCAAGGCCGGCGGCGTCCGCTCAGCCGCCACGCTGACCAGGATCTTGTCGAATGGAGCGTGCTCGGGCCAGCCGCGAGATCCGTCTCCGACACGAATGGCGACATTGGAGAAGCCAAGGCCCTGCAACAGAGCCTCGGCATGGCCTACGAATTCCTCGATGATTTCGACGCTCCAGACTTGTCCGGCGAGTTCCGCGACGATCGCGGTTTGATAGCCCAGGCCGGTTCCGATCTCGAGCACCGCCTCGTGCGATCGGGGGGCAAGGAGATCGGTCATCAGAGCGACAATGAAGGGCTGCGAGACGGTCTTATCGAAACCGATCGGCAGCGGCATGTCCTGGTAGGCATAAGGCGCGACCTGGGCTGGCACGAAGAGGTGCCGCGGGACCCGTCGCATCGCTGCCATCACCCGCTCATCGAGCCTTGCCTTGCCGAGTTCTTCGCTTGCAAGGTCGGCATGGATCGCAATCATCTCGACCATGTGCCTGCGTAGGACGGCAAGGTGCTCTTCATTCATCGGCTTCATGGCGGTTGGGTCTTCCTCGACCAGACTTCTGCCAGATAGTTTTAGATCCTGTTCGCCTTGTCACATAACGGCAGCATTTCCCAGAGCCCGCAGCAACGCGTGGTGACCCGCCGCTATATTGGTCGAGCCTTGACGCCATGTCGCCAAAGCTCACGGAAAGGGTCGCAGTAGGTGTCGGTCACGGACTTTCCGAATGAGCCGAGTAGAGTCAACCTACCGGGATTTCGGCCTCGAGCATTTTTGAGAACGTGCCTGCGTTCAGAAAGTTGCGCACGCTCGTGCAATCCCACCCGCCTCGTGTTCGGCGCTTCAAAAAAATCCGTCAGCGGAACGTTAAAAACGCGGGCAAGCTCCGTCAGCGTCTCAACGTTGGTAGGTTGCTTGCCTCCCTCAGTGTTGAGGTCGGCCAACACCCCCTGGCTCAGCTTTGCCTGCCGCTACACATGGGACATCGCGCTGACAAATAGCATCGCGAGAGGCGCCGGCGCCAATCGATTGGGCCCGGCGTACTCTGCACCCTACTGCACGTTACGGCGGACTTGGACCTTTGTGCCACCTGGAAGTGGCCCATGCCAACAACATTGGTCACATTGATCCTCCGCAGATTGGCGCAGCTATTCGCCCTAGAACTTCCTCAGTGAATGCTAATACGACGCGTCACCTGACCGTTGCTTTCCCAATAGGTATGCTTCTTAGCGATGATGGGGTCGTCCATTGCGGGTTGGACGTTCCCTTCCATACTGATCGCCCGCGAGGTGACGGTGTGCTCCCCGGCAGAAGGCTTCGGCCAGTCGACCGACCACATTTTCCAAGCGAAGTCCGCCTTGTCGGCTTCATCGATGGCCGCCGGCATCCAAGGCCCATCGTCGACCTTTACCTCGACCCGGTCGATCGGAGCGCCCCAGGCGGCGCCGACAATGCGGTAGTCACTGCCGACATGAGTGACCCGGGCCGGTGCCGATTTCAACAGCGCCCGCCCGACAGAGGTTTCCACCCAGACTGTCTTGCCGTTGTGGTCTTGCTCGCGAAGCGTGACATAGTCGCGTCCCATGAACCGGTTCTCGAAGCGTTGGTCGTTCACGTCGAGACGCTTAAGCCATTTCACGTTTGCGATCCCGTACCAGCCTGGCGCTATCAGCCGCAGCGGGAAGCCATTGTCGGGAGGCAGGGAAGTCCCGTTCATCTCGTAGCAAAGTATGTTTTTGGAATCCATGGCGTCGGTGAGTGACATGCTGCGCGCAAAATTCTGCGTGAACTTGACGTCGTCGGCTCGTTTGATCTCCCCTTCATCATCGCCCCAGAACACGACCTCAATCCCACTGTCGAGAACTCCGGCCTCCTGCAGGATCGGGGCGAGCGGCGTGCCCGCCCAGCGCGCATTGCCGATGCCACCGTTGAAAAACGGCAGGCCAGTATTGCCCGAACATTCGACCGTGAACGTAACTTCTTGGCGTGGACGAGCCTTGATGTCGGCGAGTGTCAGCGCCATCGGCTTTTTGACCGACCCGCCAATTTCCAGCTTCCACGTGCTTTCGTTAATGACCGGCCGGTTGAAATGGGCGATTGAAAAGAACTTGTCGTTCGGCGTCACCCATGAATCGAGATCCTCCCAGACAAGCTGATTTTTGATGACATCTGGAACCGGGTTCGGCGGCAGTTGATCTAGCCACTTGATAACTTCCTCCCCAGCCCGAGCTGGAAAAGCGTGCGCAGCCCGTGATTGAAAGAACGCCAGCGCTGCGACGGCCGCGGCGCCTTGACTGATGAATTCACGTCTCGGAAGATATTGCATGATGACTTCTCCTCCAGTGAAAGTTGAGAGATCTCCTTCAGCGATGAATGAATGCAATGGCGACCGGAATCGCGCAAAAATGGCCCGGCCGAGGTGGCAATCATGAGAGCGTACGGAACAAACCGAGTTAGAAGCGCGCCGTACTTATAGCGGGGTTTCCACTCTCAATCGCCAGCTCAGGTCTCAGCAAGCGATCAGAAATCATATGCCCTATCTGTCCTCGTGGCGAGGGCAACAGCTTGCAATCTTCGCACTACGCCTGGCGCCTGCTGTCCGTTTCAAAATCGAATGGCGCCTACGACCATGTTGATGTCGATGAGGCCCCGGGAGGGAAGGCCATCATCTGCCGGATGCCATTACTCAGGACCTTGTGCCGACAAGTAAGCCCTGAGAGCACCACGGGAGCTTGGCGAAGCGCGATTCCACATTGGGCCGCCAATATTCGGCAGGATGAGTGGCTCAGGGAACAGGCTGCCCCGCGGGCGGAACGATCTGCATGACGAGCCGCATCAGTTCAGCCTGGCGGAAGACGCCGGTCTTCTGGAAGATATTGTCGAGGTGCGTCTTGGTGGTTGCGTTGGCAATGCGCAGGCTGGCCGCGGTTTCGGCCAAGGTGTGCCCGGCGAGAAGGTTGGCGAGCACGCGGGTTTCGGCCAACGTAAGCCCAAAGGCTGTCGCCAGCATATCGGCGGCGTCATGCTCGTTCGGTGCATTGCCGATGAACACCGCGGCAACCGCCGCGGGCTCCAGACCGGCGCCCAGATCACCGCGGAGCATCGGCAGTACGCGAGCGAAGACGGGCGGCAGGTCGGGTTCGGTGAGGCGGATGGCAAACCCTGTGTTGGCGATGCTTGCCTCATCCTCGGCAGCAAGCATGATGGCGCTGTGAAGCTCCTTGGAGGCCGACGGGATCTTTGCCTGCAGAATGCCATGGACATCCTGGATCGGGCCGCCGCTCCGCAGCATGTGCCTGGCCGAGCGGTTGGCGTGCAGGATGGCGCCACGTTCAGTTGCGAGGACCACGGCGCATGTGAGCGTATCGAGCGCTTCCGCCATCCGCGCCCGCTCGATCGTGCTGATGTCGAGCATGTTGCTGATCATCACCGAACGGCGCACATGCGGCAGCAACAATTTGCCAAGCGCGATTTCACGCTCGGTGATAATGCCTTGCCGCTCATGCCGGGCAACGGCGAAGCCGGCAAGCCGGGTAGGAGTGTGCGTCAGGAAGAACGACATGACGTCGACCAGTCCCTGCGGCTTCAGGCACTCCTGAAAATATCGGGAGGTCTCCAGATAGGGGTGAGGGACATTGCGGGAGAGTACATGCGGCACTTCGAGCGAGGGCCATGTCGAGAGATCCTCGATCAGCCGGGCGTGGATCTCGGGGATATGTTTCGCCTGCTGCTCCAGCCAGTATGGCTCTATTCCCACGCTCCTGTACATCAGCAGCCGGTCTTGGCTGAGATCGTTCAGGTGCAGGACCGCTGTCTGGGCATTGAGCGTATCCCTGATCCCGGCAAGCGCGTATTCCCATCGGCCCGGGTCGAGCGCACAATCATAGATGCTGCCGATCAGCTTCGACAGCTTGTGACGCGACGATGCCTCGGCCATGGTCGAACGCCCCCACCTCAAGCGGGTCTGATACGGTAAACTGCGCGCTTCCGGAGATGCTCTCGCTTCGGCGGATTACGCGCCGACAGTCGACCGGCGAGGCGGCGGAACTGCGCCCTAACCCTCCAAATTTTAGCGATCGCTTATTTTCGACTATCTCCCCCAAACAGGGGATGCACAAGCAACCGGGAGGTGAAATGCTTGCTGCCTAAGAAATGGTCGCGCTTGATTGTGACGACCAGTGGGGTTCAGCGCGTTCCCGGCTCGCGGGCCATCGCCGATGAATGAAGCCGGGGGGCATATCACCAAATTTTCCTTGCGCGCCGACTGTTACGGCGCGCGACTGTCTATTGGCAAAACCTTGTGCCGGGCTCGACCCGGACAATTCGAGAGGGAGTAGCATAATGTACAGATACATTGCTCTTGCGGCACTTTGCATCGCGGCGATGCCCGCGCATGCCGGCGAGCTTGGAGCCATGAAGGCCGAAAGCATCGATCTCGGCGGCTTCCTTGGCGCCGTCTATTACATGCCCGAGGAGGGCGGTTATCGGGTGGTCACCACAATCGCGCAAGGCGAGGCGGGCTTGCCCGTGCGTTTCGTGGCGATACTGACCGAGAACCAGACGGTCGCAGTTTCGGTACCAGGTAAGGTGGGAGAGTCGGACCAGATCATCGAGATATCGCGTGTCGGCGGCAAGCTTTTCGTCAGCCCGCGGCCAGACGTGGACGGCATCGTGGTTGCTTCTCCGGAGGCCGCCATCGAGTGATCCAGGGCGTGCGCGTTGCGGCGGTGCCGCCTACAACGGGGGCAACAGACATGGCTCCATGGCTGCAATTCGTCCTTCCGTCTGTCGTCGTCTTTAGTGCCGCCGCCGGCTTCGGCGCGTCTTCGCAAGATGACCTGACCACCGGCAGGTTCTACAAGCTCGTCAACGGCAAGGTCGACGCGCGAACCTACAACGGCTTCCGTCGCTACAATGGCAGTTGCAGTCACTGCCATGGTCCCGACGGCGTAGGCTCGACCTTCGCCTCGGCCCTTGTTGACCGACTGCCCCGCATCGAGGCATTTCGGCGCGACGTCCGCGAGGGCCAACGCAGCGGCCCTTCAGTCATGAAGGGCTTCGCCGACGACCCTAACGTCGCTCCTTACATCGACGACATCTACGCCTACCTGCAGGCCCGCGCCGACGGCGCGCTCGGCCGAGGCCGGCCCGAGCGGCTCGAACCTTAGCACCACTGGCTAATCGACGGAGTCGCTCATTGCCAACAAGCTGAACCATTGCCAGTCCGACATCCAGATCCGCCCGGTGGTACCCAATACCGCATGCTCGATTTTCTTGAAGATCGACGCCCTGCTGCCGAGACGGCCGACATCAAGGACGAGCTGAAGCGGGAGGTGGAGAGGCTTTTGAAACAGCTGCGCACCTCAACGTTGCAAGTGCTCGGCAGTGGCGAGCGTCCACGACCCTCCTCAGGGCTGGCCAAAATTGACCGTTATGCGAGGCCATGGCGGCGCGGTGCCAGGCAACGTTTTGTAGATGGGACTTGATCTGAGAAACGACACTTCGGTGTGCAAGGCAAGTTGTGCGTCTTTGCCAACTGCTGAGGGTGGGATGCGCACTTTCGCCGGAAAGCCTGCGCCTGTGGCGCGACAGCATGCCGGCAACGCGCCGTGCAGACAGTGTGTCGGGTGCTGCCGGTCCGCGGCGAAGACGGTCAACACCTGCCCGTGGCTCTGACACGGCGGGGAATCGAGGTTAACGGTCATTTTTGTTGGAGGATCTGGAGCAGGAAGTCTGGGTCCCACCCCGCGGCTTTGCGCTTTGTCTTGACGCTGCCTT
>NZ_JAMYQP010000084.1:0-6676 GCF_040320945.1 Mesorhizobium sp. M0587 | reverse complement strand
AATGTGACGTCGCTCTGTTTTCAAAAGTTGCATGATCCTTACGGCTGCGGCCGGCAATCCTGGCGCTGATTGGCTGCAGACGTCGGTCGCGCCATCGGCGGCATCCGTAGGTGCCATGCTGCCCAATCCCGCAATGAAGATGAACGGCTGGGTGGCTGTCGCGAGAAGCTTCGCGAACCTCCGAGACCATGTTCGACCGGTGCCGCCTCGATCACCAAGCAGGTAGCGCCGACGCATATGAGGCAGTGAAGCGCGAAGCTGGCAGGCAAGACAAGATCGTCACGCCCATGCACAGACTTCAAGGGCGAGAGACGCCTCGTTGAGCGCGCTGTGACAGGCCCGAGCACTTCGGAAAAGGCTGAGCCACTCAATCTAGTTGCTTGTCACATTGCTAGGGTGACGGCTTCCAACGAGGCTTATCATCCGGTTTTGACCCTCAGCAGGATGTCCTGGTCATAATTTCCAAACCCCTTGCCGAAGATATTGATCCCGCCAGGACGCTTGGCGTCATCCTTCACGCCGATACGGACGCGGATTGAATGATGGCTTTTGAGGTCCAGTGCGGCGAGGCTGGTTTCCGAAATTCTGACACCGTCGACATAGGTGCCGTCGGTAGAAATCCGCCAATTCTTCAGCTTGCCATATTGAGAGCCCTTGAGCTTCCACCAGGACGGTGTGAAGACGCCGCGCTTGTCCCCGAAATCCCCGGGTGACGTCCAGGTGCCGACATCGGCGCCATTGATCGTCAGCGTAATGTCGGAGGGCCAGTCGGCGCTCGTGCCTGGCACTTCAGAGGATAGTTCTACCGCCACTTCCAGTTCGGTGATCTCGGCATTGGCTAGCTTGGCATTATTGGGAAACTGATATTCGACAAAGCCGCGCGTGAACCACAACAACCCGGCTTTCATACGATCCGGATCGAGGAAAGTGTTCGGCACATCGAGCAGACCAATGATGCCGTCCGGCGAACAGAGACCGCAGGGCGCCGTCACCTCGAAACCGGTGTAAAGTCCAATCGGCATCGACACTTCGATGGCGTTGTTCTTGAGCGCACGATATTCGCTCTTGAAGACCACGAGCACTTCCTCTGCGGTCGGATAACAGATCTTCTGGCTGCCCTTCTTCGCCTTCTGGTTCTCGGTGCGGATCAGTCCTGCATCCTCCAGCACCTGGATATTGGTCGACACCGTCGATTGCGGCAGCGACAGCACGGCAGCAATATCGTTAACATTCATCGGCCCTTTCTCATGCAGCAGCTTGAGCATGGAAATGCGCGCCGAAGAGGCTAGCCCCTTGAGGACGGCAATGCCTTCCTCAGGTTTTATAACCAAAAGCTTAGGACCCATTGATTTTCCAGTCTGTGCGGAAACTCTATGGAAAATAGACCTTATATCAGAATGTTTTTATCAATGCGTTGCGGCACGTCATCGGAGACGAACCAACTTCAAGTGGTATTCATTTTCCTGCTTGCACTGCCACTCCGTCGATCCGGACATGGCAATCGACATGGGTGATCCGGACATCGAAGTTGGTGAGGCTGCAACTCGGGTCTGGCAATTCATCCACGGAGCGCCTCAAGGCTGCAGGATTGGATATTAGGGCGCTACGCGAGCGTGGCGGTTGGCTTCGTGCGGCTGGGCAGCCAGGCGGCCAAATTCGGCCTGAAGCCCGGCGACGAGATCAACCAGGTGCTGGTGCCCGCCGAGCGACCGTCGCGCTACTGGTTCGCCATCCGGGCCACCGATCTTCTGGGCTCAAAGGCGGCGCGGAAAACATTGAATATGTTCTCACCCCGGCAGTCGTGGTCTATTTCATCGGCACCTACATGACGGCCATCACAGGCACCCCGGACGCATGGCAGCCGGTCTGGTGGCCCGTGGGCTACTTGATCTTTGTCGGGTTGAACGTGCGCGGCGTCGCACTTCCGTTCTGAGTTACCGTGGTCGTCACGCTCATCGCCCTGGCCATCCTGGTATTCTTCTTCTTCAGTGCGCTGGCGTGGGCACGATTCGACTTCGCCAAGAATGCGATGAATATCGGAGTGGGACCCGACGGCGCTGCAGTCGCGCTGCCGGAGGGGAACGGGCCTTTCCTGCCGTTCGGGCTGCGAGGTATTTTCGCGGCGATGCCGTTTGCGGTGTGGCTATTCCTCGCCATTGAGCAATCGCCACTTGCCTCCGAGGAATCGGTGGATCCCAAGCGTGATATGCCCAAAGGCATCATGCTCGGCATGTTTACACTCCTGGTCACAGGGGTCCTGATCCTGATCATCAACCTGGCCCTGCCCGACGGATCCTTTGCCTACGAAACGTCGGGTGAGCCTATCCTTGACGGCTTCAGGGTCATCTACGGAGCAGGCTGGGCGAAGGTCCTCGCGCTGTTCGCAGTTGCAGGGCTGGTCGCCAGCTTCCACGCGATCATCTTCGCCTACGGACGGCAAATAGTTTCGCTGAGCCACGCGGGCTACTTCCCGCATTTCCTGTCGGTAACCCATGGCGAGCACAAGACGCCCAACGTGGCGGTTGCCGCAGGATCGCTCGTGGGCTTCGTCGTGATGGTGGTGATCTGGTTTACCCAAGGCGGCGGGGCCGCCGGCACTTACATCGGCGGCACGCTCCTGAACATGGCTGTTTTTGGCGCTATGTTCTCGTATCTTCTGCAGGGGCTGACCTTCCTGCAACTGCGCCGTCGTTTCCCGAACATTGAACGGCCCTACAGGAGTCCCTTTGGAGTGCTGGGCGCGTGGCTGACCGTGATCATCGCCTTGATTACCATCGGCTTCCAGCTTACCGACCCGTTACACCTCCAGGGTACCATCGGCGTCGCCGTCTGGTATGCACTGGCCATCGTCTATTTCGGCGCCTATGCCTGATCGGCTTCCGTAATTTCATATCCCTCCTTCTTGTTGAGAAACTCGTCCATTGCCATCGGGTCCATAGGCTCGGGCAACTCACCCGGGAGATCGATACGGATCCCCATGACCTTGTCCATCCCGACCTCGCGCAAACCGAAAGCACGGTGCGATGCCCGCTCCGGGTCGGACGCAGCGAGAAGATCGGGTGTCGGATGGTAACGGAAATAGAGCCGTGCCCGCTCTACCGGCGTATTGACGACCGCCAGGCATTCGACGCCTTTCTCACCCAGGGCCGGCTTGAGTTGCGCCATTGCCGCGACACTGCGCCGGCAGAACGCACAGTGCAGGCCTCGAAACAAGCCGATCAACGATGGGTCAGCGCGATTTTGCCTTCGCGCAAGATCGCATGAGAATAATATTCGGCGCCCGGTCGCCCGGCTGCAGCGGGCGTTCGACATTACTCGTGGACATGGACAACCTCCTCAGAGGCGGAATCCAAGTGAGGAAAGTATGCCAGTACTTTCAGGATGTTTACTACCCACGTAGCCTGCGAACAACCAACAGAAATACCAACAATATATTTCTGTGGATTACTTTCATTCCTCGTGGAATGCCCGACTGATTTGGTCCGACAGCGGCTTCACAAAATAGGAAAGCGCCGTACGCTCGCCCGTCTGGACCATCGCTTCGGCCGGCATGCCGGGCACGAGCGTCAGGTCCTTGAGCTTCGTCAGTTCCGCATACGGAACCGATAGACGCACCAGGTAATACGAAATGCCGTTTTTTTCGTCCGTCGCCAGATCGGCTGCGATCCGGCTGACATATCCGTTCAATTCCGGCGTGGTTCTCAGATTGAAGGCTGACATCCGCAGCACGGCCTTGTGACCAAGCTGGATTTGGTCGATGTCCTTCGGGGTGATCCGTACTTCCAGCGCAAGATCGTCGCCTTCCGGCACGATTAGCATGATCGGATCGGCGGGCGTAATCACTCCGCCGACCGTATGAACTGCGAGTTGTTGAATGGTGCCTGACTGCGGCGCGACGATATCGATCCGTCGCAGTTCCTGTTCAGCCGCCACCTTGCGCTCACCATACTCCCCGATCTGCGCCTGAACCTCTCTGAGCTCCTGGCCGACTTCGGTCTTGAAATCCTGATCGATCTGCGGGATCTGCAGGCGCGTTTCGGCTATGCGGGCTGCTGTCTGTGCCTGATGTGCGATCTTCTCACCGCGTTCGCCACCGAAAGTGGCAACCTGGATCTTCAGGCTGTTCAACCGTTGGTCCGAGACAATGCCTTGGTCGCGCAGCCCACTCAGAACAGCAATTTCCTTTAGGAGAACCTCGATCCTTTTTTCACAGGCAATTTCCTGCGCCTCGAATCCTTCGATCTCGTGGTGATATTGAGTAATGTGTTCCGCCAGTTGCGCCTGCTTTCCGTCGCGGGATTGTCTGCGGAATTCGAACAGCAGCGTCTCGCTATGTATTGCCGAAGCCACGTCCGGAACATCTCTTCGGGCGAGCAGCCAGTCCGGGAAGGCGATCTCCGCGAGATCGTCACGTTCAGCATCGAGTCTTGCCTGGTAGGCGGCGAGCTCATCGAGCCGCTTGGTGACTATGGCGAGATTGGCGCGCGTCTGGGTGGCATCGAGCCGCATGAGGATGTCGCCGGCTTTCACTTTATCGCCTTCGCGCACCAGGATTTCTCCCACCACCCCGCCGGTCGGGTGCTGCACCTTCTTGACATAGGAATCGACGACAAAGTGTCCGGACGCGACAACCGCACCGGAGAGATTCGTGAAGGCCGCCCAGGCTCCGGCTCCTCCCACAAAGATTACGCTCGCCAGAAGGCCCGCCACCAGGTGGCGGCGAATGGAGCTGGAAACGTCATTGTTCTGATGAATGCCGGACACCGGGATCCTCCATGTCAGCGCGCTCTCCCACGTGATCCTGTGTAGACTGGATGGCGTTGACGCCAGCGCCTCGTGCCATCGCTGTCCCCTTCAGGACTTTGAAAAGCGCTTCATCACGCGCACCGAATGCTCGCTGCCGTCCACCTTCCATCACCAACACCAAATCCACGGCGCGGATGGCGCTCGGCCGATGGCAGACGACAACCGCAATGCCCTTGCGCTCGCGCACGGAGGCGATAGCCTTAACGACCGCAGCCTCGCCTTCCGCATCGAGATTGGCATTGGGTTCATCCAGCACAACAAGGAAAGGGTCTCGATAAAGAGCACGGGCAAGACCGATACGCTGGCGCTGCCCGGCGGAAAGTGCCGATCCGGCCTCACCGATCGGAGTTTCGTAGCCGTGCTCAAATCGGAGGATCAGTTCGTGCGTGCCCGCTGCTTTCGCCGCGGCGACAATAGCGTCAGGGTCAGGATTATCTTCAAAACGAGCAATGTTTTCGGCAATGGTGCCGTCGAACAGTTCAACGTCTTGTGGCAGATAGCCGATATGACGGCCTAGTGCTTCCCGGTCCCATTGATCAAGGCTTGCGCTGTCGATGCGAACCTTTCCGGCGACCGGCGCCCATGCGCCGACGATGGCGCGCGAGAGTGTCGACTTGCCCGAGCCCGATGCACCGATGATCCCGAGTGCGCTTCCCGCCTGAATGGCAAACGCAAGGCCGGTGACGGTCGGCTTCCTTTCGCCGGGCGGAACGATTGTCACGCCTTCGAGGCGCAGTTCGCGTTCAGGTGCAGGCATTGGCATAACAGGAGCGGATTCAGGAACCTTTTCCAAGAGGTCCTCCAGCCGCGCCCAACCTTGGCGCGCCATGAGGAAGGATTTCCAGCTTGAAATGGCCAGGTCGACCGGAGCCAGCGCACGCCCCATCATTATCGAACTGACAATCATGACCCCGGCCGTAGCCTCCTGTCTGATGACAAGGGACGCACCGACGGTAAGAATGGCCGATTGCACCTGCAGGCGCAGGTCGGCATCGCAAAGCGCTGTTGCCATGTTGTGGGCAACGGTATTCCGTATCGGCCGTTGCGAGAGAGTGTTGGCAAGAAGTGTCAGAGAGGTGAGACCGACCGCCGCGATAAGTGCCGTCATGCCGATCCAGAAATGAAAGAGGAAGCAAATGCCAAGATAAAGCAGCATCCATGGCAGATCGAAGAACGCTGTCGGACCGTTTCCACCTAAGAAGCCGCGAACATTGTCGAGATCGCGAAGCGGCTGCAAGCCGTCGCCCGGCATGCGCGTTGAAAGCGGAAGGCGAACGATCGCATCGTGAACGCGTCCGGAAAACTCTCCATCGAAACGCTCGCCAATCCGCAGCAGCACGCGGGCGCGCAAAATGTCGAGCAGGCATTGGAACGCATAAAGCCCCGCAGCAAGCACGACGAGCCCTACCAGCGTCGATACGCTGCCACTTGCCAGAACGCGGTCATAGACCTGAAGCATGAACAGCGGCGAGATCAGCGCAAGCACGTTGACCACGCCGCTGATCAACAGAATTCCCCAAATAGCGGAAGTCAGAGGGAAAGGTCTCAAAGCTGAATCCTTCAAGGAATGGCTTCTCACGTAAGTTCCGGAGGCTGGCGACTCAGCCCTATATTGCTCCCCGAACGGCGACCGACTGCATCCGCTCGCTGATTGAGGATCAGTGCTCCCGCCGAATATGTTTGGTCCCGGCATTTAATGGAGCGGGTCAACAACACCGTCCGGCTGAAGGTTTGGAAGGGCAACGTCATCGTGGCCGGCCGCAAGGGCCGGACAGGCTTCCGCCTCCACACCTTCAGGAGATTTCGGTGCACGACCAGCGCGACGTGCAGGGCTTCGTCAAGCTGTACACGCTGCGACTGCTCCCGGGCG
>NZ_JAMYQP010000083.1:0-7147 GCF_040320945.1 Mesorhizobium sp. M0587 | reverse complement strand
CTGGCGGGATAAGAGATTCAGCAGGACTCTGCCGCCCACGTTTCTCTTTCTTCATTATTCAATTGTCAAAGAACAGACACCGCTTCACGCAATGTCGTGACCCATTACGCTTTTGGCTTCGGGGCCGTTCGAGTGTCGCTCACGCGGCTCTCTTGAATTTCGCGGAGGGCAGAGTTAGAAGCAAACTTCTTCGTCGCCAGCGGCGAGCCGCCCTCGTTCGTGAGGCGTATATAGTCGCCACCAAACCAAACTGTCAACTGCTCATTCAAAGTTTTTGAACTTTTTGCGACAGAAATTTCGAACTCGGTTTGATGACTGCCAGCTGCCGCAACGGAACAGGCACGACCGGGTGGACGGCCACGGGGGAGCCCTATTGCCGCCGCATTGCCGTTCGACACCAAGATCAACGAGCAGGGCGTAGCGCCAACCACGCGCGGCCTGTTCAAGAGCCTGTTGGAAGGGGCGTGCGAGCAGCCAAATCAAGGACGCGCCCGCGCCTTCTCCAGGAGGCCCTATAAGAAGAAGTGCGCGAGGGGGAATTCGACCGGAGCCTGGCGCTTCGTTGACTTCACCTGCCGTGACAGGCAAATGTCACGGCCACAACAAAAGCGACAAGCCGTTCCGCCCGGGGAAGAAGCAGCCTTTCTGGATGCCAGATACGGAAGATGTCATAGCCGAACTCGGCAACGAGCCGCCGCTTATCGCGGACGGCCGCAGCGGCCCGCCCGATCGGCGCGAGGTTTCTGCGCGCTGGCTGTCGGGGACATTTCTCACCGGCGTGACATCGAGCGTGCTGATGGGCGTGGCGCTGTTTGCCGCCCTTGATGGTCGCCAGCAACTGGCGACGCCACCCGAGATCGCCGAGTTGATCAGCCTTGCCGGCAATGGTGATTCCGGCGAGGTCGCCAAGACGACAAGGCTCGTGGCACCGCGTCAGATCGCCAAGGCCAAGGATCGCCGCCGCATGGAAGTGTCGATGGTCACCAAGGTCGGTGACCGCGACGTTATCCACACCATGCCTTTCGTGCAGATCAAGATGGCGCTCGCGGCCGGCCACACCACCAGCCGGGCCTACCCGCCCTTCGATCCGATGCAGGTGTTCGGCGACGACGGCGACGACACCCCCGCGCAGCCGGCGACGGCTTCCGCCGCAGCCGGCCAGATCTACGGCGCCAAGGTCGAAAGCGAGATGAGCCTGAAGACCGTCGATTTCCCGATCGAGACGGCTTCCTTCGACGAGAAGAGCGACCTGTCCGCCGACGAGGTGGAAAAGGTGGTGCGCGAAGCCGGCACCGACCTCAGCGACGGCGCGGTGCAGGTCGCTTCGCTCCATTATGTCGATCCGCAGCGGTTCGGCGAAGCATTCGCCGAAAGCATGGCGGGCTCCTACGACGTGAAGATCGTGCCCGAAAACGTCTCCGTGGCGCCGCGCGCAAACGCCGATGACCAGGCACCGGCTTTCGCCGAGGAAATCATTCCCTTCACCAAGGATACCGACCTCACCGAGGCCTTTGCCGATTCGGGCTATACGGGCGAAGATGCCACCGGCATGGCCGAAGCGATCGGCAAGCTTTTGAACGCGCCGGCGCTCAAGGCTGGAACAGTGCTGCGCGTCGGCCTCGAGGTCCGTGGCGATGCCGCCAAGGTGGTTCGCACCAGCGTCTACGACAGAACCACGCATATCGTCACCATCGCGCTGGACGACCGCGGCCAGTATGTGCCGGCGCAGGAGCCGGATCCCAACCCCGAGTTGCTGACCGCGTTCGATGATTCTTCGGCACCGGTGGTGGTGCGCGGCAACCTGCCTAATGTCTATGACGGCATCTACCGCACCGCCTATTCCTACGGCATGTCCAAGGCGATGACCCAGCGGCTGATCAAGCTGCTGGCAGCCGATGTCGATTTTCAGTCCCGTCTCAGCCCCTCCGACCGGATCGAAGTGCTGTTCTCCCAACCCGATGGCGACGACCAGACTTCGGACAATTCCGAACTTCTCTACGTGTCGGCGACGTTCGGCGGCACGACGCGCAACTTCTATCGCTTCCAGATGCAGGACGGCAGCACCGACTATTTCGACGAGAACGGATCGAGTGCCAAGCAGTTCCTGTTGCGCAACCCGCTGCCCAATGGTCGATTTACCTCCGGGTTTGGTGCCCGCAAGCATCCAATTCTCGGCTATGTCCGCATGCACACAGGCACCGATTGGGCCGCTCCCATCGGATCGCCGATCATTGCCGCCGGCAACGGCGTCGTTGAGAAGGCGGGCTGGGCTGGCGGATACGGCAAGCAGATTATCCTGCGCCATGCCAATGGTTACGAGACGTCCTACAATCACCAGAGCGCTTTTGCCAAAGGCATCGAGACCGGCGTCCACGTCCGCCAGGGCCAAGTGATTGGTTATCTCGGCCAGACCGGTCTCTCCACCGGTCCGCACCTCCACTACGAGCTGATCGTCAACGGCACCAAGGTCGATTCGATGCGTGTCCGGCTGCCGGTCGGCAAGGTGCTGAAGGGCGACGACCTCGTCGCCTTCAAACGCGAGCGCGAGCGCATTGACGACCTTCTGAAGCAGGAAGACGGCAATTCGCTGAAAGTCGCCAGCGCCAAGATCGACGGCTGATCGCTCGGCTTTCAGTCCTGCTGAGTTTCGGCGCGTCGCGACCAGGGCAGCCCCGAGCCGGGAATGGTCGTCCAGGCGACGACCGCCGAAATCAGGCAAAGCAGCGCGGTCATCGAGGAGACCGCGGAAAACGCGGCGTCGCCGGCGGCAAGCCTTGCCGCGTCGAGCGCCGGCGCAAGTCCGGCCGATGCCGGTTCGCCGAAACCAGGCACGCCGGGCGTCGCATTCCCGTCCAGCGCATTCGCGTAGACCCAAGCGGCCAGTGACCCCATAGCCGCCACCGCGATCAAGCCGCCGATGCGCGATACGGCATTGTTGATGCCGGAGGCGGCACCTGTGTCCTTGTCTTCCACCGCCGTCATGATCGCGGTCGACAGCGGCGACACGACCAGCGCCATGCCAAGCCCCATCAGCGCCATCAGTGGAAATACTCCGGTCCAGAAATTGTGGATGCCGGCATGGGCGAGCAGTGCAAGCCCGGCAAAGGCGAAAGCCACGACCAGGCTGCCGCTAGCGATTGGAAAACGTGGCCCGATCCGGTCCGACAACTGGCCGACCGGCCCCGACAAAAGCGCGATCGATGCCGACAGCGGCAGAAAGATGAAACCGACTTCGGCCGTGCTCAGCCCCCAGCCGGCGATCAGCAGCATCGGCAGATAGAAAAGATTGGCCGACAGCGCGAAATAGAGGAAGAAGGTCGCCAGATTGGCGCCGGCGAATGCACCGCTGCGAAACAGCGTCAGGTCGATCATCGGCTCGCGCTGGCGGTGCTCGAAAAGGATGAAGACGACCAGCAGCACGGCGCCGGCGGCAATGCTCGGCCCAGCCATGCGGCCCTCGTCGCTGGCACTCATCGAGGTCAGCCCATAGGCGAGCGCGCCGAAGGCCAATGTCGCGAGCGCGCCGCCGCCAAGGTCCAGACCGCGTTTTTCCGCCGGTGCATCGGCCGGGATTTTGGCGAGCAGAAGATAGATCGAGATCAGGCCAAGCGGCAGGTTGATGGCGAAGATGGCCCGCCAGATACCGTCGCCGAACGCCGACAGCACGAAGCCGCCCAGTACCGGGCCAAGTGCGGTGGTCAGCGCCGAAGCCGCCGCCCAGATGCCGATTGCCCGGCCGCGCTCTTTTTTCGGGTAGGCCTTGGCGATGATGGCCAGGCTGCCCGGCACCATGATCGCCGCCCCGATGCCCTGGATCGCGCGAAACGCGATCAGCACGAACGCGTTCGGCGCCAGCGCGCAGGCGAGCGAGGCGGCAATGAACAGCGCGATGCCGGCCACGAAGGCGCGGCGCAGCCCGAACCGATCGCCGGCCGCACCCCCGGCAAGGATCAGCGCCGATAGCGTCAGCGCATAGGCATTGGATATCCATTGCGCCTCGGCAAGGCTGGCGCCGAGATTGACGCGGATCGCCGGCGTGGCGATGGCCAGGATCGACCCGTCGATGAAACCGAGCGCCGAAGCCAGGATCGCCGCGATCAGCACGAAGCGCCGTTGCGATTGCGGGCAGAACGTTCTGTTGCCGGCCGGGATGGTCAGCGGGACGGCTGCGGCTTCGCTCGGTGAATGCATGGAACCCTGCTTAGACTGCCGATGCGCCGGCAACAACCAGCCAACGGCTTGCTATCGTTGAAACCAGCCACATTGCCCAGCCAAATCGCCAATTTGCGGCTGTCGGAATGCAAACGGCGGCAGTCATGCTAGGTTCCCGGAAGGGCAGACCGGGAGAAATCGATGAAGCGCCCACTTGAAGCATCGGCGGAAGGGCGCGGCCGTATCGTCGGCATCACCGACGGGGTGTTCGCCATCGCCCTCACATTGATCGTGCTCGAGATCAGGGTGCCGGCGCATGAGGCGATCCATTCGGAACGTGATCTGCTTGCCGCGATCGCGGCGCTGGCGCCACGCTTCCTGACCTATGCGTTGAGCTTCCTGACGCTGACCATTTTCTGGTTCGGCCAGCAGGCGCAGCATGGGCTGATCGCCAGGTCCGACAGGCGACTCGCCACGCTGAACCTCTGCTTTCTCGCCTTCATCGCTCTTTTGCCGTTTTCGACCGACCTGTTGGCCGACTTCATCGAGTTCAGAACCGCGGTGGCCGTCTACTGGCTCAACCTGTTGATGCTCGGCGTCACCCTGTTCGTCAGCTGGCATCATGCGGAGAAAAACGGTTTTGTCGCAGAGAATGTCGACGCGCAGACGAAGCGGACGGTCTATCTGCGCATCATCAAGGCGCAGGTGCTGTGGGCGATCGGCGCCGCGCTTTGCCTGATCACGCCGCTTCTCAGCGTCGGCTTCATTTTGGTGGTGCAGCTGATCTACGCGGCAACGCCGAGCGCGAGATGGGTGCGCAGGATCGTCGGCTGAGTCGAAGTTGCCTGTTCAGTCGACGAACTCGACCGTCACGCCCGGCGACACGAGCTTCGCCAGTTCGCGCGCGTCCCAGTTGGTCAGGCGCACGCAGCCGTGGCTTTCGGTTTTTCCGATCTTCGACGGGTCCGGCGTTCCGTGGATGCCGTAAGTCGGTTTGTCCAGCGCGATCCACACGGATCCAACCGGGCCGTTCGGGCCCGGCGGAATGGTCAGGATCTTGTCATTCTGGCCCTGCTTGAAATTGATGCTGGGGTTGTAGGTGTAGTTCGGATCGAGCGCGACGCGGGAGACCGCGTGAATACCGGATGGAGATGGCGTGTCCGACGAGCCGATGGTTGCGGGAAAGGCCGCGACCAGCTTGCCGGCCGCATCATAGGCGAAGACTTCTTTCTTGCTCTTGTCGGCGACGATGCGGGCAACCGGCGTCGAGACCAGCCTGCCGAAATTGGCAACCTTGATGATCGTGCCGGGACGATTGAAGTTGGCATCGGGATTAAGCGACTTGAGATAGTTCTCGTCCATGTGGAAGCGTTCGGCAAGCGCCTCGGTCACCGACGTGTAGCCCATGCGGTCGAGTTGCGCCTTCTGGCTGTAGTCTTCAGGGATCGAGGCGACATAAGGGCCGGCCGCATCCTCCGGAGTGATGGTGTAATTGGCGAAGGCGTCGCCGCCGGATTGCGCAAGTGCTGCCTGGATGCCGACGGCGTCGGTGGATCGCAGATTGCTGCCGGTGATCTCGTTGTAAGCGGCAAGCGCCTTGTCGACGTTCGAACCGAACCGCCCGTCGATGACGCCCGGCGAAGCGCCACCACGGTCGAGAAGCACCTGAAGTGCGGCAACGTCCTGGCGTGCGCCCAGCGAAAGCGACGGATCGACCGTGGTCTTGCCGCCCTCCATTGGCGGCAGAGCCGCCTGATCCGTAGGCGCCGCGGGCTGCATAGGGTCTATCGACGCCTCGTCCAGCGGCTGGCGCTTGACGGTGCCCGGCTCTGCCGGCGCCGGCGCGTCCGGATAATTGTTGTCGTAACTGCCGTCGTCCTGCGGCGACGGCGGAAAGGCATCCACCGAATTGTCGCTATTGGGATCGTATTCGTCCGCCGGCGGCGGGATGACCCGCCCCTCCTCTTCCAACTGCTTGCGGCGGAACCGCGCCATGTCTTCGGGATCGTCGAGATAATAGCGGTCGTCGTCGGCAGGGGCACGGCCCAGCTCGCGCAGCCGCATCTCGCGGCGCAGTGCGCGGCGATCGAGCCGTGTCTGCGGCGGCTGGATGGCGATGACTTTGCCGGTATCGGCATCGACGATGACGCGATTGCCCCGAGCGTCGTAATAGATGTCGAGATTGCCGTTCTGCGCCACGAGAATGCCGCCGTCATCGGCGGCACGAACAGGTTTCGGGCCATTATCACGCGTCGGCGCCGCCAGAGCGCCGGAAGAGAGCATCCCGGCTGCGAGTGCCGAAAGGATGAAGATCGTGCGGAACATCGTAGCCAAACTCTCCCGTCCGTATTTGCCGCCGCCCGGCATTTGTCCCTATACGGCGAACCCCTTCGCCAGCAAACCAGCTGCCCAACATATGGTTCCATTATGAACCGGGCATGAAGATGGCGCTTTTCCGGCGTCTCGAGGAATACCCCGTTAGCCTGCGGCAAGCCCCAATTCCTGGCGCGCCTGCTTCGTCAGCTTCAGGGCGACAAGGCGATGGCTTTCGCGCAGATAGTCCTTCAGCGCGGCATCATCCATGCTCTGGCTTGTCCGACGCTGGATCCATTTCATGCCGCGCGAGGCCAGATAGGGCGCGGGCCGCAGGCCCGGCTGCTCCTTGAGAACATCATAGGCGATGTCGGAACATTTGAAGGTGACGAAGAGCTGTTTGTCTTCCTGCCAACCGCCGATGGCAAAGACCTTGGCCCCGACCTTCCAGACATGAGCGCCGCCCCATTGCACGACGTGGGTCGTCGCAGGCAGCGAGGCGCAGAATCCGTTGTAGTCCTCAAGCGTCATCCCTGCCCCACTTTTTCTAGGAAACGGGGGGCGGGAGGATGGGGGCCGCCCCGGGGGTTCGGGGGCCGGCGGGGGGGGCGTCGAGGGGGGGGTGGGGGGGGGAGTATCACGCGGGGGGGCGGGGCGGGCCGTGTGGGGGGGAGGCGGCCGG
>NZ_JAMYQP010000082.1:0-7894 GCF_040320945.1 Mesorhizobium sp. M0587 | reverse complement strand
CATTGCTCGTCCGTCAGAACCGTTCGAATCATCAAAACCTCCAAAATGAGGCTTGAATCACTCAAAGGGCGAAAGTGGAATCCTGATTCTCAACAACCCCTAGCATTGCCTGCACGAAGCGGCATTCGTATTTAGCGTTTGCCCTCCTCGCCTGCTCCGTGGAAGAAAGCTCGGATTTCCTCCATGTCGAGGTTGCCGTCGCTGTTCTCGTCAACGGCATTGAAGATACGTCCGATGAAATCCTGAACCTCGGTCTGTGAAAGCGCCCCATCGCCGTCAGCGTCCATCATGGCGTACATTATTCGCATCCGTGCGCCATGCATCATTCCCGCTCCCATGCCGTCGCGGCCTCCCATCATCCGCTGCCGCTCAGGCGGACCCATTCTGTAGCCCCGATGCCATCGGTCGCCACCGCGCCGCTCTGCTCGGGGACCGCGATCCTCCTGCATCCTTTCGCTCATCATCTCGTCCATCATCTGGCGCATCATTGCACGCATGGATTCTTGGGTGTGTCCGGCGGCATCCGGCAACTGTTCGGGGCCATGTTCCTGTGCCTTTATCGCGGGCACAGGTGTTCCGCTCGACTGGGCTAGTGCCGGTGAGGCCAACATAGTTAGCACTGCGGCAACTGCAGCGGTTTTGCTCGGTAAGGTCATTGGGCTCTCCTGTGGATGAATGGCTATGCCAATCATGTCGGCATCCAAGCAAACCCGCAGCTCACCTCCTGGTTCCTGGCGGCGATTTAGAAGGCTTACCCCACACAGCCAAGGCAGTGCTTCCGATATCGAGGTCTTGTTCCGATGGGGCGCCGACACATTTCCGGGTGTCATCCGCAACGGCATGTCCGCGTGACATGTCCACCGGCGCCATCGACTTTCAATACGACTGGATGTTCCGCGCAGATGAGGTCTGCTTTCGGCCGGCAAATTTCTTTGAGACACGCGCAGGCAGAATTGACGAGACAGCAAGCCATAGAATATGGAACCCCTCGCCCTCGCAGAACACCTGTAAACCTAGGTGGCACGCCGCTCTGGCCGCAGTCAGACGCCATGCGAAGTCGGGGATGTACATCGAGCCGAACTATCTGGCGAACGGTAGACATTGGGGGGTGGCCCGCCCTCCGCTGGGCCTTCGCATCGTCATCGGCTCGAATTGGCCGGTCATTACGGCTCCCAGAACGTGGCGCAGGCGAAACTCAGTCCCGTTTCCCTCCACGCGCCGGCGCGGCGCCCCTCTGGTTTACCCAGTGTCAATGGAGGGTGCCGGGCCGCCGCTGTCTTGGCGACGCTGCCCCGGCCCTCTTCGTCATCCTTAGTTCAGCTAAGAATGACGCCCGCTAGCAGCACGGTGATGAGAAGTGACAGCGGAACAGCCAGGAGACCGTACATCTCGATGGTTTTGGTGTTTGGTCCCTTGTCCATCTTCGTCGCCTCGCGTCGTTGATGCTGTCATTTTGACCTTAACGGGCGGCTGGTGGAAGCGGTTCCGCAACGCGAGGCAGCCAGAGATGTAGTCGGTGCTGTATATTAGCAACACCTTGTTGGAAGCCGCCATGACCTGGGATGCCGGCCGTGCATCGTCTTTCCAACAAAATCAGACAGCCAGCGGCTGGTTCGTCCAACCTTATCCTTCGTATGTCCTCGTATTCGATGACGCACCTGCGGTGGCGATGCTGAGTGAGGTTTGCCCGACAGCGCCGGACTAACCTTCTTCGATAGAAGGCCTCACATACTACTGCGATATTTAGGACACTTGTGGTGACATCAATTGACGGCCGTCGAATTTAGTGACACAGACAGTGTCGTGAAATTTGGAACGAGCCGCATGTCTAATGCCCGTGCCTACAACAGCCCCGTGCGCGAAGAAAAAGCGCGTGAGACACGCGAAGCGATCCTTACCGCACTGTTTGAGCTGATGGATTCGGCGAGCGCCGCTGACGAGATCAGCACGGAAGCCATCGCGTTGAGGGCCGGAGTGCAGCGGCGGACCGTGTTTCGCCACTTCGCGACTAAGGACGATCTGTTGGCCACCTTCTGGCCTTGGCTGAATGCCCGGATAGGTGTCCCCGCGACTCCTGAGAACCTGAAGGAGATCATCGATGGCCCACGACAAGCCTTCCCAAAGTTCGACACGCACGAAGCGGCGATCCGCTCCTCGCTACATTCCCGGACCGGCCGCGAGATGCGGACAGGTACCGTTGCGAAGCGGCGTGCCAATTTCGCTCACGCACTCGCTCCCGCCACCGCCTCCCTTCCGCCCGCGGAGGCCAAGAAGATCAAGTCACTTGCCCATCTTCTCTTCTCGGCCTCTGCCTGGGAGGTCCTGAAAGACTACGGCGGTCTCACCGGCACCGAAGCTGGCGAGACCGCATCTTGGGCGCTTGAGGTGATTCTGTCCGCAGTCACCTCGGGCCACTCTCCCGCGGACGTTGCATCGCAAATGAAAGAGACAGGTAATGAAAATTGACGTCACCAACCCCAACGACGGCCAGACCCTCTGGGTTGTCGCCGATCGCATCCGCTTCCTGGGCGGCCTCGTGGGCTCGAACCTCGAACTCATCGAGGTCGAAGTCCCGCCAGGCTCCGGCACCCCGCCGCACAGCCACGCGTCGCCCGAACAGTTCTATGTAATCGACGGCGAACTCACGGTCCGCCACTTTGCCGCGGGCGGCCCCCCCGAGGTGACCATCGCGGGCCCCGGAACCTCGGTGCGTATCGGCCCCAGAGAGCCGCATAACTACTCGAACGACAGCAGCCACCCGGTGCGGATGCTGGTGCTCATAGAATCTTCTATGGTCGTCTTCTTCCGCGACATCGGCACGGTCCAGCCGCAGACGCAGCCCGACTTCGCGCGGATCGGCGCAGCAATGCAGCAGCACGGGATAGAAATGCTGACAATGGCGGCCTGAGTTGCATTGCAATTTCGAGGGTTCAGGGGCTCTTGCGTCATATCCGGCGATGAGGGCCCCCGAAACCATCGGACCGCCTCGGGATATAGGGAGTACAATTTCCCGGCCAGATCGGACCAGCGGCTTCAATTCGAGCACCCATTTCTGGCCTGCCTTCAAGAGCAAATACCATGGTATGGTTCCATCAGAGGTCGCCTCGGGCGACTCTACGTTTCAGGTCGACAGTGTTCAGGAGATCCACCAGATCATCGGCATACTCCATGTCGAGGTCGACGGCTTCGTAGCCCTCGGCAGCCCGGTGAACACGTCGAACACCGTCCAGGACTCGTCCGCTTCCTTCCTCAGGTCCTACCGTAGCGGTACCATTAGCGAATTCTAAGTTAGCTTAGGAATGTTTTGATAGAAAAATGTCAGCGGGATAGGATGACAGGCGCGCGCCGACCGCCTGTACCCCTTCGGGTTCTACGACAAGAGGCGTGATGGTTGCCGTGAGGTTTGGCGAAAGGACGCGCTGTCGCTCTTACTCGACTTCGCGACCGCTGTGGCCTTCAGGTCCTCCTCGCCCAGACGTAGCCGTCGTCGCTACGATGGCCGGGAGGACCACCTAGGTGACCAATCTTGGAACGGTTGGCCTGCGGTTTGTCGGAACGCATGATGAGCTTGTGGAGGCCGGCCTCGGAGATGACAGACATGCGCGCTGAGTTTGGGGTGAACCACCCAGAGCCTACAGCCTGGGGTAGTCTCTCTTCTCAAACACGCAGCGTTCATCAGCCGCGGGCCGTCGTCAGCGGCTCGTCGACCCAGGGGCCGCGGTCGCGGTGCAGGCCGCAAAGGCTAGCGGATCTCAACCCCCACCCCACGCCTAGTCAGGATCGAACATCACGGCGAAGCCGGCACCCGCGCCGTCCAATAGCAGCTATCTGCCGCCGCAAGTGCTTCGGCGCGGTGAGCTTCGTCCAGTGCGCCAATCCGTCGAACCGACGCATAGAACCGTGCATAGTCACCCGAACACAAATCGAACAGGCGCAGAAATGCGGTCACCCGATCGCTATAAACGGAAGTCGCGGCGAGCTTTGCGTTGTTGATCGGGGAAGCGAACCAGGCATCGTATCCCCGGAATCGACCCCCGCCCCTGTCGCGCATCTGTCGGTATCGCATCCGCAGCCGTTCAATCGTGGCCGTCTTCGCGGCCCGCTTCTGCTGCGAGCTACCGGAGTTGTAATAGACTTGCATTAGCTCTTCCCGAGTCTGCGAGACAAGCGCAAGAAATTTAGCGTTGCGCCTCCGGACGGCTTCGTAACGACGCAATTTGGCCGTATCGCCAGCTGCGCGCAGCCATTTTTTCACGCCGGTTGTTTCAACGGCGACAGCGAACGCCTCGTTGAATGCGGAATCGTCGTGCACGTATACGCGCTGGTGGGCCAGTTCATGGAAAACCAGCCCTGCAAGATATGTTTCATCCTGGCTGAGCATCGTGCTTAGCAGCGGATCACTGGACCAGCCAAGCGTGGAGTATGCGGTGATGTCCGTCACATAGACGTCCATGCCCTGTCCTTGCAGTTCGACAGCGGTTTCAGCCGCAGACTTCTTGGAGAAATATCCCCGGTAAGGGACGCAGCCGAAAACGGGAAAACACCATGTTCGTGGCGTCAGCGAGAATTCCGGCGCGGCGAAGACGGCCCATGTCACCGAGTCCCGACCGAGATCAACATAGCTGCGGTAGCTATTGTTGTCGGGCAGCGCTAGTTCGTCTGTTGCAAACTGGCGTATGGCGCTCGCCGAGGTCATTTGGGCGCGCAATGCCTTCGGCGTCGAAGGATCCTCGATCAGTTTTCCGACATCCTGGCGCGCCGTCATGATCTCCAGATGACCCTTCACGGATTGCGCGTAGTACGAAATGCTGGCGCAACCGGTCACTCCGGACACTGCGATCATAACGACAACCAATCGAAAGAATGCGCGCATCACGATCTGCCCATAGCACTGCTCACACGTTCCGATAGGGGGCAATTACCGCATTGGATTGGGGCTTTAAGCAGTCGCATCAATTTGAACGAGGTACGGGATTACAAAAGTGGCGCAGTGCGATCATTCGCTGCTGCATTGCCGGAAGTCCTCTCGAAGCTATGCCTGACGGGATTCAGACTATCAGTTATCCGACTGTGAGACCTTTTTACATAGGCTGCCGGTCCGATCGTCGGCTCCCAAACACAAAGTCCCTAATCCGCACCGTTCTCCTTTCGGCTGTGGTGGCCGAAGGAGAAACTTCACTGGACTTTCACAGCACGGTTCCGGAGTGCATCGCGACGAGCTTGGAATACAGGAAGGAAGGTCGGAGGGAAGCGAGCACTGAGACCCCGACGTATGGGCGATCCGCTATTTCTTGGATCGCGAAGCTCGGCTATGTGATCCCGCCCTTTTGAATCCGGCATCCCGCGCATTTCGAGGCCAGGGCAAAAAGATGCCGCCGAGCCTTGCGGCACGGCAGCGTCTTTTGCTTTCGCGATGTTGTCCCGATCAGGCCTCCAGGATAGCCACGATCTCGTAGGTGTCCGGATCGACGATGACGATGCGTCCGTCGGCCAGCACGAAATACTCGTAACGTTCATAAGCCGGGACGATCTTGACGATACGGGGTGGCAGCCGATGCAGGCGGATCTTATGCCGGGGCACCTCGACGCCGACCGAGATGTCGAAGCCGACATCGCGAACCGGCTGGACGTGGGTCTCGTGGATGATCTGCGTGATCTGCGTCTTCTGCTCGACCGTCACGTTGTTGATCGAGGCCGTCTTGTTCTGGTCGGTCTGGACGTTGGCGTTGCCCTGGGCGTTCTGCTCGGTGGCTGTACCGGTCTTACCCTGGGCATTCTGCTGGGTCGGCATCTTGGTCGTGCTCTGGGCGTTCTGCTCAGTGGTGGTGCCGGTCTTGCCCTGGGCGTTCTGCTGGGTCTGCATCTTAGTCGTACCCTGGGCGTTCTGCTCAGTGGTGGTGCCGGTCTTGCCCTGGGCATTCTGCTCGGTGGTCTTCATCTTGGTCTTGCCTTGGGCCAGCTCATTCGTCTTCGAACCCTTCGGGCAGTTGGCCATGCCGGTCTGGCACTTGGCCGTACCCTGAGCCTGCTCCTCGGTTTTGGTGCCAGCCTGACCCTGGGTCTGCTCGGTGGTCTTCATCTTGGTCTTGCCCTGAGCCTGCTCCCCGGTGCTGGTGCCGGCCTCGCCCTGGGCCTGCTCATCGGTCTTCACCTTGGCCTTACCCTGAGCCTGCTCCTCGGTGTTGGCGCCGGCGTTGCCCTGGGCATTCTGCTGGGTCTGCGCCTTCATTTTGCCTTGGGCCTGCTCGCCCGCCTTGCCGCCCTTCTGGCAATCGGCCTGGCCGGCGGCGCAGTTGTCGCCTCCGCTCGGCTGTGCGGATTCGGTCTGCGCCATCGCGGCGCCGCAACCGACGCCGAGCGCGATCATGCTCGTGATCAGAAGATGTCTCATCTGATTTCTCCTCGGATTCGGTCCCTTCACTCCATAAACCGCAGGCGAAAGGCATTGTTCCGAATTTGCGGCAAAACCCGGTGATGTGTTGTGAAAACGCAGACGGCAATTTGTCAGGAACAATGCCCGGCCGCCGTTCCATGAAGCCCCCTAGCCTGGCCAACAAGTTTTCCGGCGGCCTACGGCAGCGCATCGCGATCGCACGCGCGCTGGCGAGCGAACCGGAGCTGATCGTCTGCGACGAAGCCGTCTCGGCCCTGGACGTATCGATTCAGATGCAGGTGATCGAGCTGCTTGCTGACCTTCGCCAGCGCCTGAGCCTGTCCTACATTTTTATCACTCACGACTTGCCTGTCGTTCGCCGGTTCGCCGACCGTATCCTGGTCATGCAGCAAGGCAAGGTTGTTGAGGAGAACAGGACGGAAGTTTTGTTCGCTCAACCACAGCACATATACACCCGCAAACTGTTACATGCCGTCCCCCAGCCAAAATGGCTGCAGCGGGAACCGACAGGGCTAATGTTCTGAGAATTCTGGAGCTGGTGAAATTGCGCCCGAACAGTGACTCGGGCACGGAGCGCACAAGTATCCCAGTTGCCGGATCTTCGAGGCGCTCACAACCTTGAAACGGTATTCATTTTCAGCTTCATCCATAGCAGCCGGTGCCAGCTGACCTTCTGGTCGACTATCTCAAGTGCGTCCTGACACCGATCATTGGCCCATTGCAGCCGATGTCGTATCGAGGGAAAGACGGCAGGGCCTTAGAGTCTAGCTAATGGTCCACATGCGGGCGTTTCTTGATGGACATCGCCATGACGTCATGAATCACAGCGAGATCGAAAGCGTCTTCGAAGCGATGCGTCGCCGCAACGGCACCCCACCGGTTTGATCGGTTCTTGGCTTCACATTCTGGTCTTCCCTTGCGTGATGGCTTTCGGGCATCGACCGCGCTTTACAAGACGTGGGGATAATAAAATTATTGTCCTCTGGTGGGGCGACTCTCAAAAGGTGTCGCAATGGCTAGGACCAACCTTCAATGCAGCTCTCAGCCTGAAATCGACCGCTTTCTGACCGAGGCGGAACGGCTGCATAAGAGCATCGTTCAGCCGCTTCTGTCGCCTAGCAGCGAGCATTATCAAGCGCTTCAAAACACCCATAAGGCGCTGTTGAAGACGATCAAGGATATCACCGGCAAGGATGCGCCATTCATCCGGTGGAACACCACGGGACCGGTGCGGGTCCCTACGGCTGTTGACGAGAAACATTAGACATCTCTAAAAACTTGATGCGGCAGGTGGTGCCCTCCATCGCCTGCCGAAGATCGGGCCTCCGATCCGCCCGCGCCCCCGCAAGCGGCGCGGGCTTCAATTGGGGAGGGGAAAGCGATGGGTCAGCAGCCGGCTAGCCCGGATATCTCACACAGTCTTTCGGCGCGAGGCTGGCAGCAGCGATTTTGCGGGCACTTGAGCTGCGGGCAAGGGATGTCCGCCGCTTGGAGCGGTTG
>NZ_JAMYQP010000081.1:0-8844 GCF_040320945.1 Mesorhizobium sp. M0587 | reverse complement strand
AGCCTCAGATGGTGATCACTGGACACGGTGCGGCTGCTGCAGGAGTGGGCATGCGTCAAGCTCTTGACAGCCTGGCTGAGCGGTTCAGGGAGTTCGCCGTGCCCCCGAAATTGAAATTCGTGCGCGAGCCAGCGATGGTCCCAGATAGCTCAGGCTAACCGAGCCCGTCGTTCTGAAATTTCAAGGTGGGCCGCTCGCTCAAGCCGTAGAGCTTCCGTCGGGTCGCGCGTCCCTCCGACAAACTCTGGCAGCGGAACAAACCGGGGATGCGCCAGTTAGGGCGTTCGGTCGGCGCAGAGCGACTCCGGCCAAGTGCCCTGAAATTCTGCGTCAAGGGAAGACGTCAGATGGAAACCCGTTCCCCAAGGACGCGTCCTCTCCGCCGGCGGGGCCGGCCAACAAGAAGTTGTTCGAGCCATACGCGTTGGCATTCGCCAAGACTTGGCTTCGATTCGCTCATGGGCCGAACCGTGGAGCAGACCAAATGGCAAATCTGGGAAGATTGGCGAAAGCGATGCTTGGCGTCCTGGCATACCAAAATCGCGACAAAATCGGCGAATTGATTCGGGGAGCGGGGTATCTTAACCCAAACGACCCGCAACGCAGAATTCTGGCTCAGATATCGGATGGCGTGTCGAGGGCGGACCTTGGTGAGATCCTCGACCGGTTCAGGGAGGTTGGGGCAGGACGGAAGGTCGACTCGTGGGTTGGCAGCGGGCCAAACCAACCAATCGAGCCAAGGGACGTCGAAGCGGCAATGGACGAAGGTACACTCACTTCCATTTCGATGGAGACGGGCCTTTCACGCGAGCAGCTAATCAAAAGGATTGCGCGGGATCTACCCGAGACAGTCAATATGATGACGCCCAATGGTGAATGGCCGTCTGAGCCGACACAAAGCTCGGATACGCCGACCCTGCTCGATAATGTACCCTAGGGACGCAGCGGTTCTATGCATCAAGCTCTTGACAGCCTGGCTGAGCGGTTGAGGGACTTCGCCATGCTGCCGAAATTGAAATTCGTGCGCGAGCCAGCGACCGTCCCAGATAGCTGGCTGACCGGCCGCAGGCGCTTGTGTGCTGTTTGACACTGGTCAAAATTAGGCCGGTTTTGCGGCTCGGAGTGGGTCTAGTGTTCCGCCGGATCGCGCAGGCGAACCAGCGGCTTCTTTCCAGGACCGACGAATAGACATCGGCAGAACAAACCCACCCAGCGCCAGTTGGGGCAACCCCGGCCCATGGACCGCCAGCACTCGTTGCGCGGGCACGAAGCCACGCAAAAGCAACTTGCCGCCCGAGCATTACGACCAGGTCCTTTCCGCACACGGGACGATCATGATCTTCTT
The DNA here is from genome assembly GCF_040320945.1 of Mesorhizobium sp. M0587. Classification (NCBI taxonomy): domain Bacteria; kingdom Pseudomonadati; phylum Pseudomonadota; class Alphaproteobacteria; order Hyphomicrobiales; family Phyllobacteriaceae; genus Mesorhizobium; species Mesorhizobium sp. M0587. The sequence continues at coordinate 7,499 of NZ_JAMYQP010000081.1, read as the reverse complement.
CGCGGCGATGCCTTTCATGAGTCATTTGGCCGAAACAAGAGTGTCCTTCTTGCGCGCCGGTGGCCGACGACGAACACGCCGCTTGGCAGCGGTCTTCAGCCCTACCGGCGGATCCCTCGATAACGCTCCGGTCACCGCGTTGACCATGTCGAGCGCAACGAAATCAGCATTGATGTCATTGCCCAATTTACCGTCTGTCTCCCCGCGGTCTTCACCGTTTCCTCCCCAGAACACAACGCCCACCCGTACCGCTGCATTAAAACGTTTTATGCGGCGCACCATAAAACGCGCATGTTTGAGGGAGTTGCGGTTCAGGAACCCGATCACGACGGTGTTCAGCCCATCCAGCTCCAGCCGGCGAATGCTCGCCGGTTGCAGCTCTGCAAAACTGGCCTTTGACGTAGCCGCGCCTTGGATCAGTAACACCTGTCCCAGCATTGCGGCGGCCGCGTCGTCGAGTTCGCCGCGCCCGCCGGCACAAAGCACGGCTAGGCCGGTGCCATCTGGGAGATCGATGTCGTGCCCTGCTTCCGGATCGATTGTCTTCTCCTTGTCCGAGCCAGTCTCATCACCTGCGGCGACATCGTCCTCCTCCGCCTCCTCCTGAGCGATGTCGTCAAGATTCGCTACCAGTATCTGAGCGCTGGCGGCCAGCTGCTTCAGTTGGTGATCGTCCATCACCCCCCGAACCCGGTCTTGTTCGCCGAGCAGAAGGGCGGGAAGCGCGACCTTGCCGTAGAACTCGAGCAGATACTGCTCCTCGAGAATTTCCTCGGCGTGGTCCGTGGCTTCTTCTGGATCACCGGCCAGCAGACGCTGATACAGCCGGGCATGTGGCTCGAGCACCGGTTCGTTGCCGAACAGCACGTCGAGAAACTCGAACTGCGTCACATGTCTGCCGAGCACGACGAGACAGACTGTGAGGGGAGTAGACAGAACCAGACCAAGAGGTCCCCAGAGCCAGGTCCAGAAAATTGCTGCGACGATGACGGCTAAGGGAGAGAGCCCGGTGCGCGACCCGTAAAGCCAGGGTTCGATGACATTGCCAGTGATCATTTCCATGATCACGAACAGCGCGGCTGTCCACAATACGAGTGACCATCCGGGCGCCACGGCCAGAGCAAGGGACAAGGGCAGCAGTGCACCAATGATAGGACCGATATAGGGAACGAAGCGCAGCGCCAATGCCAGCAACCCCCACAACAGTGCATTGGGGATCCCGAGGACCCATAATCCGATCGAGATCGGGACGGCATACAAGATGTTCACGACCAGTTGCATGAGCAAATAGCGGCCGAGCCGTCTGCCGGCGTCCTGGAGCGCTTCGGTGGTTCTGTGAAGATCGCCGTAGCCGACCAACCGTATGAAGCGATCGCGCAGATCCTCGCGCTCGAGCAGCATGAAAATAACGACAACAATTATGAGCCCCGCCGACGCCAGCGGACTGATCAGCGGCGTGATCAGGTTTTGCAGGATCTCGAGCGGCCTTTCTCGAGACACAATCTCGACGGGAACCGGCTCGCGCTGAGGCTGGCTGGCTGCTGGCTGCGAGGGCTCCTGCTTGTTGATCTCCTGGCCGATGCGCTCGATCGCTCCGGTCAACCTGGCGATGATGCCGCCGCCGCCACCGGTTTCTTTTAGTGACCTGACCTTGGTCAGGACATTTGTTTGGTAAAGCGAAACATTCTGGGCCAGCTCACCGACTTGCGTAGCGACAATGAATGAGAACAAAGCGAGCGCTGCGAAGGCGCCAAGCACGCTGAAGATGACGGCGGCAAGGCGTGGAATGCCGGTCCGTTTGAGCGCGGAAACCACCGGCGCAAGCGCGAAAGTCAGCAGCAGCGCGATCGCGATAGGCAGAAACACCTCGCGGCCGAAATAAAGCGCGGCAACGACTGTCACGACAGTCGCTACCGTGGGCAAAGCAGTGCGTGGGTGAGCCGTGGCCCCTGTCTCAATGTCCCTCAATCGAGGGACAGAGGGTTGCGCGCCGTTTAGCCGACTTGTCGCCATCCAATTCTCCTGCCCAACTCCGCATGATCAGACATATTCAGACAGAGCGCAACTTGGGCTGCCGCAACATCAGGTCCTGAAGGTGGGGATAGGATGCACTTACGCTGACAATCCATTGGCCGACTCGCCCGTTCGTTCGCGTACAGCCAGTCGACCCAGATTTCGGTCTTCCACTTGGCATCGGCATGGGCCTGGAGCGGGACTCCCAGCGCGTGCGGCCTTGAAAAGGCCGAGGGACGAGGTCAAGCTGTGCCCACGGGCGAGCTCCCCAAGCTGGCTGCCCAGGCAAAAATTTCGGCTGCCTGTGTCATAGGTTAATGCACCGCTGCCCCGGTTCACCTATGGCTGCGGCTTAGATCGTTCAGCATCATCAAACACACTCGACGTCGGCAGAACGCTGCACGCCACGATCCATAGCGGGCGGTGGAACCCCGCCCCTTACATGTTTCCCTGCCGAATGACGATCACGGCGCGGCCGCCGTCGGTTCGTCAACCCTTCACCGGCTAACCGGAACTTTTGGCGTGAATAAAAGTTCGGAAGCCAACATCAGCTAGGTAGCCAGATTGTCCCCCACCTCATCCTCGGATGTACTTATTCGCAAGCTTCAGACCATCTCGGATATTCGTGATGCTGATATCGGCGTTCTAAAAGGCATTCCGATCCAGGAGAAGGAATTTGTGGCCAACCACGACCTCGTGCGTGAGGGCGACCGTCCTGTTTACTCGTTTGTCGTCCTGGATGGGTTGGTCGGTTCGACCAAACTCACGGGCGAAGGAAAGCGGCAGATCACATCCTTCTTCGTGGCCGGCGACATTCCAGATCTGCACGGGCTGCATCTGTCGGTCATGGATTGTAACTTCTCGACCCTTACGCCGGCCCGAATAGGGTTCATGCGGCACGATACTCTACGCGCCATTTGCGACCAGCACCCTCACATTGCCGCGGCCTTCTGGCGGTCGACGCTGATAGATGCCGCGATTTACCGGGAGTGGGTCACCAATATTGGGAGAAGGGAGGCTTACACCCGCATGGCTCACATTCTCTGCGAACTGATTTCTCGCTTGCGCTCTGTCGGACGCATCCAGGATCACGTCGCGGACATCCCTATTACCCAGGCAGCACTTGGCGATGCCTTGGGTTTGTCTACGGTGCACGTCAACCGAATGCTTCAGGAACTGCGACGTAGAGGCCTCATCGCCACCACAGGGCCAAGAGTTCATGCACTCGACTGGCCCGGCCTCACTCGCGCAGGAGATTTCGACACGACCTACCTGCACCAAAGGACCCCCCCAGATTAGTGGTGACGGAAGCTCTCCGATGGCACGATTTTTCTTTGACAGCGGCGATCGCGACTTGGTCTTCGAAGATGAGATAGGTATCGAATGTGCCGGCATCGAGGAGGTGCGCCGCGCGAGTTTCGAGGGGCTTATCGACCTCACGAGAGAGTCCCTGAAAAGCGTCGACGGCCAGCAATTGTTCGTTGAGGTGCGTGATGAAAACGGGGAGAAAATCCTCAGGCTGAGCCTCTCCCTGCAAGTCAAACTGATGAAATAGGCTTGCGCACCCCCCTTCTGCGTCAGGCCGAGCAAATTTGGGGCGGCATACCTCTTCAGCCAAGAACATCTGCTCCGAGCACATGCTATCCGCGATTGTTGATGATGGAAACGTCGATTCAGTTCGCCACCGACCGCGATCGACCTTTGCGGACGTGCGTCAGGCCAACCCATCCAACGCATCAGCGGCAAACGTATCTCGACTGCCGTGACGCCTAGCGGTTCGGCGGCGTAATGGCGACAGCAGGCGATCGCTTTGATCTAGTGTGCCAGATGCGTGGCCAAATTAATAAGAACGAGCCGAGTGACCATACTCCCACCAAAGAGGCCTACCTCTCTGGTGGATTCCTGCGATGACTGAAGAACGTCGGAAGCTCAACTCGTCCGTCCCCGCCTCGGCCGATGTAAGCTCTAGCTGGATCAGTCCCTGGCGGCGGCCTCGCTTTGCTCAAGCTTTTCCCTGATCTCCAGAAGCTTGCTGGATTTGCGTCATCACATGTCGGGGATCGACATTCTCTGCCAGTTGCGGCAGCTCGTTGTCGGCCGGGGTCGAGACATTCAGGCGCGTCGCCAAAGCAGCCACCATCTCGATCAGCCGCGTGGTTTCATGCTCGTTAAGAAGGCTGATCTGCAGGTCCAGTTCCGCTCGGCGCTCGCTGTGTTCAGCCATTCTGTTCTGATTGATCAGCACGAAAGTGGACAAGAAGATTGCCTCGACCGAAGCGACCATGGCCAGGATCACAAACGTGGGGTCCCAAGCTGGGATGCTTGGTATCGCGCCAAGGTTTGCAAGAATCCAGGCTACAAGAATCGCGAGATGCAAATAGACAAAAGTCATGCTTCCCGCGAAGCGCGAAATGGCGCCAGCAACTCGCACCTGAACGCCTTGCCGCTCCTCTTGTTGTCGTCTCTGGTCGACCAGAGCCTGTATGTTCTGGTGAAGGACGGACTGCATGTCGGCGGGACGTTGATCACTCATGTGTTTGAATGTCACTTTCGTACAAGCGGCGCTCGCCGCCCCCTTGAGACGTGCCGCCTGGAGACGTGCGTTGATCTCGCTGACACATGGCCTAACTCCCAGCCGACAGGCAGCCTCGAGACGAGGCGCGCAGCCTTGCAATTTTGTCCACCATCGCGACCACCGCCCACGGGGCGCTCCGATGAACCATGTGGCCGACGCCCGGCACGATCTCAAGGAGAGACCCACCGACCTCCTCATGCAGGCGTCGTGCATCGCCTTCCGCGTCGAACAGCCGGTCTCCAGATCCGGCCACGATGCCGGTCGGCACGGCGATATCCTTGTAGCTTGCCTTCGACAACAGGCCTGCGGCCAACATCAGTGCCGACTCGGAACAAACAGCCTGCAGTTGGGAAGGGCGGCTGGCGAATTCTTTGGCGAGAGCAGCAAAGCCACTGTCGACCTCAGCCGGAGAGAAGATCTTCTTCATCGCCCAAGGCCAGGCCAGCCTCACAAGCAGCGGCAGCAATGTGTGGCGGAAAGCCGTGCCGATCACCGGCAGGGCCGGGAGTGCGGCCAGCGCAAGAGCGAGCCGCGGCGGCGGATAATAGTAGCCGGAGACCAGCACGATGCCGGCAATCGATGAAGCATGCCTGCGCGCCAATTCGATGGCGACCCAAGCTCCCCAGGAATGTCCAAGCACCAGATATTTTTCGATGCCGAGATTGCGTACAGCATCATGTATGACGTCAGCTTGTTCGCAAGCAGACCAGCTCCTGCCCTGCGACCGTGAGCTTTGGCCGAAGCCGGGACGATCAAATGCGAGCACCCGGTAGCTATTTGCCGCCAGGTCGAAGATGCCGCTGGACTTGAAGTCCTCCGCAATGGATCCGTTCCCGTGCAGCAGAAGCAGCGGCATGCCAGTGCCGGCCTCGAAAAAATGCAGGTGTAGGCTACCGATCTCCATCGCACGACCGCACGCCCGGCCGGCAAGCGCTCGTTTGGCGCGGACGGCGTTGTATCCCGCCAGGGCCGCGGCGATAAGCAGCCCGGTTGCAAGTTTCGGTCCATCTCTGTCGAGCGCCATGCTCGTGCCTGCCAGGAATTGCTGTGCTCGCTGCCACCTTGCCCCAACCTCGGCGGCCGCGGCTTGTTCCGCCAGACAAACGCAAAGCTGTATCGCCCAGCTCAAGCGGGTTGGAAATCAAGTTCTCTATGAGCGTGGGACGCAGCGATGGCAGCCTGTCCAAAGGCGACCGCTATCTGGTTCAAGGCTTTGACGAGGTCACCGATCGCGTACACGCCATCGACGGAAGTCTGCTGGTGCTCATCGACTTTGACGTATCCCTCTTCACAACAGGTCGCGCCAACGACCCCTGCGAGTTGAGAACGGACCTTGCAACCCAATGCCGCGTAAACGGCATCGAAGCGGCATGTCGCCCCGTCCCTCAGAATCGCCTCACAACCGTCAGCAACCGGGCTGAGCCTGTCGAGAGTGTCTCGGATAACGATCGCTCTTTCGCCGGCCGCGCGACGCGTGCTGGTTGAGAAGTCCCTTGCGTCGGTCCCCAGCATCGTTACAGCCGGTGTAAATCGACTGAGGAAGATGGCCTCTTGCAAGGCTCTCTCACCTTGCCCGACCACCGCTATCTTCCGGTCGATCACCTCATATCCGTCGCACACTGGGCAAAGCCGAACTACGCCTGCAGCCATTGCGTCCCGCAGGCGTGGCATGACGGGTGTCGTGTCGATAATCCCGGTCGACAACATGACCTTGCGTGCGCGGAATGCGCCAATCGAGGTCTCGGCGTCAAAGCCTCCATTAACAGGGGCCAGAGAATGAACCTGACCCCGCATCAGAGTTGCTCCGTACAAGCACGCGTGGCGTCGTAGCCGATCCAGAAGATCGGGGCCACTTATCCCTTCGGGAAAGCCCGGACAATTATGGCTTCTTGGGATCAGGGCGGCACGGGGGTCGCCCGCATCGATCACCAGCACGCGACGGCGGAAACGGGCAAGATACTGAGCGGCGGTCAACCCTGCGGGCCCGCCTCCGACGATCAAGACATCTTCGGTGTCGGCGATCAGTCGACTGTTATGGTTTTCATTGCTGGTGTGGCCCATTAGCGGCGAACGATTTGGTTCGTGCGATGTTCCAGCATGATTGCGGAGAGAGCGCATTTGCTTAGCCTGCGCTCAGCCGCCAAGGCTAGGACCTTTGATTTCGTCGTCTCGCCACATCCTGTGCTCGTCCGTCGAAACCTTCTTGGCTATTGGCGGTTAAAGCTGCCTGGAACATGAACTTACCAACGGCCTTCGGATGGACCATCTTCTCGTGAGCCCCTCGCTCATGAACAGGGCTGGCGGCGCGGGCGTGGACGTTGCCGTCCGGGGATGGGAGAAGCCAAGCGATCACGCGGCAGCCTGGATCGAATGGATAGGGCCCGTTGAAAATGAGAAATCCGAGCTTTAGCCCGACCGGATGACGCCAGGTTCGTCCGCTTCTTTGTACTGTTCCGAACCCTCGGACGCAGCGATCAGATCCTGGAATCCAAGTGTGGCGATGAGATAGCCCGCCTGGTCGTAAACTTTCGCCACCCAACTGGTCGGGTCTGCGCCATCGGCAATCCCGTCAAGCATGGCCTCCTTGGCAACGCGCTTCGCCTCTCTGACAGCCCCTTCTCGATCAGCTATGTTGGCAAAGATTGCAGGCTTCGGCATGCCTCCGATGAACTCGAATCGAAATGTCGGCATCGATCCCTCCTGTCGGTGGTGCCAGCGTTGGCAAGGTTGAGGGTCAACGCCAGCATTTCGAAAAGGATGCAGCGGATTGTGAACGCCTGACCTCAAACGTAGCGCTGCTGCCTTCCGTTTTCCAATCGCCGTGCCAACGCGCGCGCACGGCAATCTTCAGCATGGCCGCTTCGGTCATCCCGGTCTGGAAAAGCCTGACCAGCTCTCTCGCGATGGAAAG
>NZ_JAMYQP010000080.1:0-9066 GCF_040320945.1 Mesorhizobium sp. M0587 | reverse complement strand
CAGACTCCGAACTCAAAAATGCAGCGTGAACCGCTTCGACGCCAAATCAGAAGCGGACAGATGATGTGCTACCAAAACCGGACATCTTGATTAGCTTCCGACATCGGCGGGTCAAGAATTGGTGAAGCCCGGCGCGAACGCGCCCCTTCATTATCAGCGAATGTTCACCTATATGTCTCGATCCATCCGAGAAAAGGAATCCGCAAATGACGGCAAAACAGCCCCCGCACAGCTATGACCCGAAGCCCGTTCTCGATCTCATCGTCAGCATCGAGGCCGACCTGCAGCGCCTGAAGGGCCTGGTCGAGCAGCAGGTCGAGAAATTCGATCCCGCCAACCCGCACAACAAGGCTCCGGACGGCAAGTTGACCGAGGAAGGCGTCGAGTGCTGCTACCGCATGTTCGACGAAGGCAAATCGCGCTATTCGGTCGCCCAGCAGATGAAGATCTCGTTCGCCGCCGCCACGCACCGGTTCAACAACTGGCGCAAGCTCGGTGGCAGCAAAAGACAGAGGGCGCTGTTGGGCTAGGAGTGATCGGCCGCAAGGCCAACTGCCAAGTCTCGGCGCCGTGACTCACCACACTTTGTAACGGTCACATTTTTTCGTTGGTGTCGCGCGGCTCTTTCCGTGCACATGGCCGGATCGCATCTTCGCAGGATCTCGCCATGACCACCCCTCCAGGAATTGCCGACATCCACGCCGCCGCGGCCCGGCTTTCCGGCCTCATCGTCGAAACGCCCTTGATCGAATCGCAGGAACTCAACAAGCGCTTCAACGCCCGCATCCTGTTCAAGCCGGAGACGCTGCAGCGCACCGGCTCGTTCAAGTTCCGCGGCGCCTACAACAAGCTGTCGTCGCTCAGCGAAGACGAGCGCAGCCGTGGCGTCGTCGCGTTCTCTTCCGGCAACCATGCGCAAGGCGTGGCAGCCTCCGCCGCGATGTTCGGCGTCAAGGCGGTGATCGCCATGCCGGCCGACGCACCGGCGATGAAGGTCGGCAATGTCCGCAAGCTGGGTGCGGAAGTGGTGCCGTTCGACCGTTTTCGCGACGACCGGATGACCGTGGTCCGCCCTTATCTGGACAGGGGCATGGTGCTGGTGCCGCCCTTCGACGACCCGGCGATCATTGCCGGCCAAGGCACGATCGGTCTTGAGTTGATACGTCAGGCGAAAGCGCTTGGCGTCAGCCTCGACGCGGTCGTCGTTCCCTGCGGCGGCGGTGGCCTGTCGAGCGGCATTTCCGTTGCCGTCAAGGATGCCTCGCGCGATACCGCCATGTGGGCGGTCGAGCCGGAGCATTTCGACGACACGCGCCGCTCCTTGGCCGCCGGCGCCAGGGTTTCCAACGAGGCCGGCTATAGCTCGATCTGCGACGCGATCCTGACCGCCGAGCCGGGCGTGATCACCTTCGAGATCAACCGCAGGAATCTCGCCGGCGCCATCGCCGTATCCGATCATGCGACGGCGCAGGCGATGCGTGATGCCATGGCCTACCTCAAGCTGGTGGTCGAGCCCGGCGGCTGCGTGGCGCTGGCGGCACTGTCTTCGGGCGAGATCGAACTGGCAGGCAAATGCATCGCCGTGGTGCTCTCCGGCGGCAATGTCGATTTCGGCACTTATGCGCAGATCATGGCGGCCGCTTAAGCGTTGGTGCAACAGGCCCGCCGCGATCCTAATCCAGCGTCCGCCTGAACCGCACCAGCGCAACGCCGGCAAACAGCGCCACGAACACCACCAGCCAGCCGATCTCGGTCGCCACCGCCGGGAGTTCTGCGCCCTTCAGCATCACCGCGCGGATGATGCGCAGGAAGTGCGTCAGCGGCAGTATCTCGCCAAAAATCTGCGCCCAGTCCGGCATGCCGCGATAGGGAAACATGAAGCCCGACAGCATGATCGACGGCAGGAAGAAAAAGAAGGTGAGCTGCAAAGCCTGCATTTGCGTGCGGGCGATGGTCGAGATCGTGTAGCCGAGCAGCACCAGCGCCAGCACGAAGATCAGCACGGCGCTCAACAGCAGCGACGTCGAGCCGGTGAAGGGAATGGCGAACAGAAGCTTGGCCGCCGCCAACACCACCACCACCTGCACGGCGCCGACCACCAGATACGGCAAAACCTTACCCAGCATGATCTCGAGCGGGCTGGAGGGCATCGCCAAGAGGTTCTCCATCGTGCCGCGCTCGGTCTCGCGCGTCAGCGCGATCGAGGTCATCATCACCATCGTCATCTGCAGGATGACGCCGAGCAGGCCGGGCACGATGTTGTATTGCGAAATGCCTTCCGGGTTGTAGCGCCGGTGCACCACCACATCGAGCTGTCCCTTGGCGGCCTCGGCGGCGGTTTCCTGCGTACCCTGGGCCCTTCGCAGCGCCTGGCCGGCCACGGTGCCTAGCGTCGATATGGCGCCGCTGGCGACAGCCGGATCGGTGGCGTCGGCCTCGATCAGGATCCGCGGGTTGTCGCCGCGCTCGACGCGTCTGGCGAAATCGGCGGGTATGGTGACGACGAAAGCGACATCGCCGCGCGCCATCAGGAACTCTGCCTCCTCGGCACTTTGGGCGACATGGTCGAAGCGGTAGTAGCCGGTGGTCTGCAGCGCCGCGACTATGGCGCGGGTGTAGGGGTCGCTGCTCGTCGCCACCAGCGCGGCAGGCAGGCTCTTCGGATCGTTGTTGATGGCATAGCCGAACAGCACCAGCTGCATCAGCGGCACGCCGAGCATCATGGCGAAGGTGATGCGGTCGCGCCGCATCTGGATGAATTCCTTGATCAGCAGCGCGCCAAGCCGGGCGAAGGAAAAGACGCTGTTCCTCATGCCATGTTGTCCTTCGAACCCGACATGAACTGGATGAAAACATCCTCGAGGCTGGTCTCGCCCGGCGCCACCTTCACGCCCTTGTGCTCCTTCTCGACATCGGCAAGGGCTGCCTCGAGCTTCTTCTTGTCGGAACCGACGACATGCAGCGTCGCGCCGAACGGCGCCACCTGATCGACACCGGGGCGGCCCTGGAGCGCTTCCGCCACCTGGTCGAGACGCGGGCCTTGCAGGACGAAAGTGGTCAGGCCAGCGTTTTTCACCACCTCGGCAACGGTGCCGGTGGCAAGCATCTTGCCGTAGGAGATATAGCTGATGCGGTGGCAGCGCTCGGCCTCATCCATGTAGTGGGTGGAGACCAGCACGGTCAGCCCGCCGCTGGCGAGGCGATGGATCTCGTCCCAGAATTCGCGCCGCGCCTTCGGGTCGACGCCGGCTGTCGGCTCGTCGAGCAGCAGCAGCTTCGGCTTGTGCATGATGCAGGCGGCCAGCGCCAGCCGCTGCTTCCAGCCGCCCGACAATGTGCCGGCCAGTTGGTTGCGGCGCGTCGTCAGGCCAAGGTCCTCCAGCGTCTTCGCTACATGCTCCTCGACCGGCTTCAGCCGGTAGAGCCGCGCCACGAATTCAAGATTTTCGCCGATCGTCAGATCCTCGTAGAACGAGAATTTCTGCGTCATGTAGCCGACTTCGCGCTTGATGCGCAGGCTGTCGGTGCGGATGTCGTAGCCGAGCACCTTTCCTTCGCCCTCATCCGGCGTCAGCAGGCCGCACATGATGCGGATGGTGGTGGTCTTGCCCGAGCCGTTGGGGCCGAGAAAGCCGACGATCTCGCCTTCGGCGACCGTCATCGTCACATGGTCGACGACGGTCTTGTCGCCGAAACGCTTGACCAGGCCATGGACGTCGATGGCGTTCATTTTCCGACGTCCGCGAGATCGACGTCGACGATCTGGCCCGGCTGCAGCGGGCCTGCATCGCCCTGCGGCCGCGCCTCGACCAGATAGACCAGCTTCTGCCGGTTCTCCAAGGAGTAGATGACCGGCGGGGTGAACTCGGGATCGGGCGAGATGTAGCTGACCCGCGCTTTCACGTCCGGACCGCAGCCGTCGCAGCGAACCGTGAGCAAGGTGCCGACCTTCACCGAGGAGAAGGCGCTTTCCGGTATGTAGACACTGAGCTTCACCGCGCCGTCGGGCAGGACCGAAATGACAGGCGCCGTCGGGCCAGCCGTGTCGCCGGGATTGCGGATGACATCGTTGACGCGGCCGGGAGATGGCGCCGCCAGCACCCGTTTCGACAGCCGCCATTGCGCCTGTTCCAGCTCGGCCTGCGCCTGCTTGACCTGATTATCGGCGGCCTTGATCGTCTCGGAACGAGCCGGCAGGCCGCCGACGGCGAGATTGGCCCGAGCCTGGCCAACCTGCGCATCGGCGGTCTCTAGCGTCGCGGAGGCGGTGTCGTAATCGGCCTGCGTGCCGGTGCCGCGCTTGAACAGATCGGCGGCGCGGTTGTATTTGCGCCTGGCGTCATCTGCCTGCGCCTTGGCCATGTCGAGCTGAGCCTTCAGCGCCGCGATTTCTTCCGGCCGCTTGCCAACCTGCAGGTCGGCAAGCTGCGCCTGCGCCTGCGCCAGGCTTGCCTGCGCCTGCGCCACGGCGATATTTGCATCGGCACTTTCCAGCGTCACCACCACCGTGCCGGGGGTAACGCGGTCGCCGCGCTTCACGGCGACGGTTTCGACCTGCGCCACCTCGATCGGCGCCAGCAGTACATAGTCGCCCTCGACATAGCCGACGGCGAGCGGTGCCGCGGGAGCGCAGGCCCCGAGAAGCTGCGCGGCGAGCGGCAGCGAACACAAAAAGCTCATGGTCTTTGCCCCTTCATTTCTCGGTCCTTCATCTCTTGGCCCTTCCTGGCGGCCAGAATGGCGCTGAGGTTGTCCGCCGTGACCGCCACCACCTTGGCGGCTTCGGTGGCGCCGATGTCGCCCCAGCCCATGCGGCGCATCACCGCTTCGCGGCCGATGCGGAAATAGACGACCTGGCCGATCAGCGTGAACACGGTGAGCCTGGTTGCCTCGCTTTCGGCGGGCTCGCCCGTCGCCTGCTCCCAGAGCTGGCACAGGCGGCGATGCGTCGGTTCGAACACGCCGTCATAGATGCGGTCGAGTGCCGCCGTCGGATGCGAAAGCTCGCGCAGCACGAACTGTACGATCTCGCCTGCTTCCGGTTGCGCCACGACGAAGCCGACCATCCGCTCCAGCGCCGCGAAGAGTTGCGTCCGGGCGGCCTCCGGATTGTCGGGAACGGACGCCTGCGTATTGCCGAGCGCCTGGCCGGCGACCAGCTGGATGGTCTCGACGATATAGTCGGCGGCGGCCGCGCGAAGGCCCTCCTTGCCGCCGAAATGATAGGCGATCGAGCCGATATTGGCTTGTGCCTCGGCGGCGATCTCGCGTGTCGAGGTTCCGTCGAAGCCTTGCCGTCCGAACAGTTTCAGCGCCGCCCGGACGAGTGCCGCGCGCGTAAGCTCGGCGGGAGACGTCTCGCGGCGGGAGCCTTTGATGTCCGGCGTCTTGACCATCAACACACTTTAATCAATCGATTGATTAAGGTCAACTTGCCTGCACGATCGTCTTGCCATCGCTGGCGGCAAACGCTTTAGTGCGCGGCCATGGGCAAGGAAGTCGAACGCAAATTCCTGGTTTCCGGCACCGCGTGGCGGGATCTGGCCGAGGCAGACATCCGTATTCGCCAGTTCTATCTTGCCGCGACACCCGGTCGAACCGTTCGCATCCGCATCAACAATGACGCCTCCGCCAAGCTGACCCTCAAATTCGGCAGCAGCGCGCGCGAGCGCGACGAGTTCGAATATCCGATCCCGCTCGCGGAGGCCGAGGAGATGCTGGCCTTTGCCATAGGGCGTGTCATAGAGAAGACACGCCACCATGTTAGGCACCGCGGCTACCTCTACGAAGTCGATGTGTTCGGCGGTCCGCTTGCGGGACTTGTGGTCGCCGAGCTGGAAACGCCGGAAGACGTAAAGGACGAAATGCTGCCAGACTGGCTCGGCCGTGAGGTCACCGGCGAGCAGAAATTCTACAACGCGTCGCTCGCCCTCGGGGGGATTCCGGAGATCGCCGCATGAGCTTTCGCATTGATCCGCGCCTGCCGCTGACCGGCGAGGTCAGGCGTATCCTGGCCGAGGAAATCGGCAAGGCGCTGCTTCATCTCGATGCGGCGCGCAGCCGGCCGGAGCAGGCGCTGCACAAATGCCGCAAGCGGCTGAAGAGCGTACGGGCCTTGCTACGCCTGGTTCGTTCCGGGGACGAAACATTCTGCACCACTGAGAACCAGTGCTATCGCAATGTCGCCGCGCCGCTTGCCGGACCGCGCGAGGCGACGGCGCTGATCGAGACCATCGACCGGCTGGCGGCGAGCTTTGCCAAGGAGAGCGCCAACGGCGGGCTCGAGGCCGTACGCGACAGGCTGATCGCCCGCCAGCACGAATTGCATGAAAGCGCTGGGCTCGAAGCGGCGATCCACGCTGCTGCGGCCGCTTGCGCGGACGGCGTCAAGCGGATCGAAAGCCTTGCCTTGCCGGACCAGCCGGAACAGGCAGCCGACGTTCTTGCCGAAGGCGCGCGCAGCTGTCTGCGCCGCGCCAGGAAGGCGCTCGACAGGGCTGGGTCGCGCGGCGCGGCCAATGACTTCCACGATCTGCGCAAGGCGGCCAAGACGCACGGCATGCATTTGTCGTTGCTCGGCAGGCTGTGGCCGACACCGATCAAGGCTCGCCGCAAGGCGGTCGACGAACTGGGTGAACGGCTAGGCGACCTGCACGATGTGCTTGTGATGCGCGCGCTTGTCCTGGCCGATGACCAGCCGCTCGGCGCGCCTGAGGACACGAGGCTGCTGGGAAAGCTGCTGAAACGGTCGGAGAAGCAGCTGAAGAAGAGCTGTCTCGCCAAGGCGGCCGATCTGTTCGGCGACAGCCCCAGGCGTTCGACGCGAAAACTGGCCCGCAAGGCACGCGACGATCTGGCCGGCGCGGCGGTCAGCGGGGACGCCGGCGCTTCCGGCTGATCGTGTAGCGATGTGAGCGGTTTTAGCCTCGCCGACGGTCCTCGCTGGCGCCACCCCCCAAATCTGCTGGCATTTGTCGTGACGCTGTCTATGGCGACCGTGGAACGACAAGACCGTCGCCGGGGCGAGTGGCGGATCTCCCGCTATGCGGGCATGGGTTTCCGCGTCCTGGCGGGTTGCTCGTGCGCCCGCGCACCGGCATCTCGCGGATGCGGACCGATCGGCATGATCGCTTCAAACGGCGTCGCGCCAAAGGCAAACGTCCATTTGTAGCCGACCAATCCGTCCTCCGGCGTGGTGTGCTGGTCGTGATGGGCGAGCAGTCTGGCGCGATCGGCGAGGTCCTCCGCCTCGCGACGCACCATCTCCGCCGTCTCCGGCCGCATCCGCCTGCTGAAGCTGACGAAGCTCGCCTCTTTCTCGATATGGGTGATGGCCCAGCCGACGAAGTTCTTGTTGGTCATTTCGAACAGCGGCCGCAGCGGTCCTTCGAAGTTCCACTGGATCGGCGTCTCGACCAGCAATCTCGCCGACAGACCACGCCCGAGCGCGACCAGGCCAAGTTCCTCGAGGTCGCGCAGATAGAGAAACATCGAGGCTTCGCTCAACCCTTGCGAGCGCATGACGCCTTCGGGCGTGAATTTCTCCGACAGCATGACGAAGACGAACAGCAGCGCCGGCCGACCGGCGAGCTTGCGCTCGATCTCCGGCGCAATGTGATTGACCGGCCCCGGTCCCCGGTTCATCGAGCCGAGCACGTTTTCCAGCTCGACGCCGGCGGCCGCGCAGATCTCCATCAGCCGGTCGAGCTTGCAGTTGCGCTCGTGGAAGATGCGCTTCACCGTCGGCTCTGAAACGCCCATGCGTTCGGCAAGTTCGCGATAGGTGACGCCCTTCGCCTTCAGCGCGCGCTTCAGCGCCTCGAAGATCAGACCGTTCATGGGATGCACCTCTTGTGGACAAGTTGGTATCGATTTTCGATACTAGCGCCAATCAGGCTTTCGGAAAAGTATCGAAAGTCATAGCTCTCCGCCACCATCACAGGAGAACAGCCATGAAACTCTTCATCGCCTCAGCGTTTCTCGCCATCACCGGCATCGCGGCGGCTCCGGCCGCCCACGCCAGCGAACTCTGGCACGCGACGGGCCTCGAACAGCCGGAATCGGCGCTGTTCGACGCCGCCAACAGCCGCATCATCGTCTCCAACATCGTCGGCAATCCGGGCGATGTGGACGGAAACGGGTACCTCTCGGTGCTGTCGCTCGACGGCAAGATCGTCACACAGCACTGGACCGATGGCATGGACGCGCCCAAGGGCATGGCGATATCGAACGGCAAGCTCTATGTCGCCGACATCACCAAAATCCGCGTCGTCGATCTCGCCAGCGGCAAGCTCGTCGCCAGCATCGCGGTGCCGAACGCCGTCTTCCTGAACGACATGACCGCTGATGCCGCAGGGAAGGTCTATGTCACCGACATGCTGGCCGATGCTATCTACCGCATCGACGGCGACCGGCCGGAACTGTTCGTCAGGGATGCGATGCTGGCTTCGCCCAACGGCATCGTCGCCGATGGCGACCGGCTGATCGTCGCCTCCTGGGGCAAGGGCATCAAGCCCGATTTCAGCACTGCGGAGCCCGGCGGGCTGCTGTCGGTCGGCCTCGCCAGCAAGGCGGTTTCACCCTTGCCGGGGGCCCAGAATTTCGCAGACCTCGACGGCGTCATCACCATCGGCGGCACCATCTACGCTACCGCCTACATGACCGGCACGCTCTACCGATATCGTGCCGGCAGCGCGCCGGAAGCAGTGGCGCATTTCAAGCCGGGCAGCGCCGATATCGGCACGGACGGCAAGTCAACCATCTTCGTGCCGCTGATGATCGAAGGCGAAGTCGCGGCGCTCAAGGTCGACTGAAAACTCTAACCTGGCCTCCCGATTTGGAGGACCCGCTCCATGACGCTGCCGTTAAAGCGGTTCATCGTTTCACGGAAACGGTGAACCGCTTTAACTCTTTGTTTCAACGTAATTCCGGACGGAAAACCGTTTCACACTTTTCCTGGAATTGCTCTAGGGGTTGTTGAGAATCAGGATTCCACTTTCGCCCTTTGAGTGATTCAAGCCTCATTTTGGAGGCTTTGATGATTCGAACGGTTCTGACGGACGAGCA
>NZ_JAMYQP010000079.1:0-9777 GCF_040320945.1 Mesorhizobium sp. M0587 | reverse complement strand
AGGCCGGCGCCTCGCCCTTCTCGGTCTTCTTCACTGGGGCGGCCGCATTGAGCTGCGAGCGCAGTGCCAACAGCGCGTCGAGTTCGCAGTCGAGCGTCAGGTAAAAATGCGGGATGGTGGTCTTGGCCTCGACCAGCCGCCGCGCGATGGTCTTGCGCATGACGTCGTGCGGGACGAGCTCGTAGGAGCCCTCCTCAAACAAGCGCAGCACGTCCCCCTCCCCCTTGAGGGGAGGGTGGCCGGCCGCAGGCCGGTCGGGTGGGGTCGGCTCGACGGGGCTCGGCGCAAAAGCGGTGCCTCCCGAGGCGACCTCTGTCGACACCTCCCCCTCGAGGGGGGAGGAAAGCGCGGCGTCGATATCCGCCTTCACCACGCGGCCGTGCGGGCCGCTGCCGGCAACACTGGAGAGAGCAATGCCTGCTTCCCGAGCCAGCCGCCGCGCCAAAGGTGTCGCGCGGGGTTTCCCCTCCCCCTCGAGGGGAGGGTGGCCGGCCGAAGGCCGGTCGGGTGGGGTCGGTTCGACTGGTCTCGGCGCCAGGGCGGTGCCGGATTGGGAGGTGCCTTCTGAAGCGCCCCCCTCTGTCGACTTCGTCGACATCTCCCCCACGAGGGGGGAGATTGGCGCATAGCTTTCATCGTCAGCGTAAATCCACGCCACCGCCGCACCGACCGCAATATCGACGCCCTCCTTGCCGGTGACGTCGCGCAGGACGCCGGTGGCCGGGGCGTCGATTTCCATCGCCGCCTTGTCGGTTTCGATCTCGAACAGCACGTCGCCCTTCTTGACCCTGGCGCCCTCCTCGGCGAACCAGCGCGAAATCTGTCCGGTCGCCATGTCCATGTCGACCTTGGGAAGAATGACTTCGGTCGGCATTGCTCAGCGAACCCCTTTCACGAGGTCGCGCGCGGCGGTGATGATGTCGGGAACCTGCGGCACAACGGCCTTTTCCAGCTCCGGATTGTAGGGGATCGGCGTCTCCGCGCCGCCCAGCCGCACGATCGGCGCGTCGAGATAATCGAAGGCCTCGCTCTCGGCGATCATGGCGCTGATCTCGGCGCCGATACCGAGCGTCTTGACGGCCTCGTAGACGCAAAGCAGCCGCGACGTCTTCTTGACGCTGTCGATGACGGTCTGCTTGTCCATCGGCCGGATGGTCCGGAGGTCGACGACTTCGATATCGATGCCTTCGGACTCTAGCGCCGCCGCCGCGTCGAGCGCCTTCTGCACCATGATCGAAGTGGCAACGATGGTCAGGTCGCGGCCTTCGCGGCGGATGTCGGCCTTGCCGATCGGCACGGTGTAATAGTCTTCGGGCACCGGTCCCTTCACTTTGTAGAGCAGCTTATGCTCGAAGATCATCACCGGATCGGGATCGGCGACCGCCGCCAGAAGCATGCCCTTGGCGTCATAAGGCGTCGCCGGCTGGATGACTTTCAGGCCGGGCACATGGCCAA
This sequence comes from Mesorhizobium sp. M0587, assembly GCF_040320945.1. Classification (NCBI taxonomy): domain Bacteria; kingdom Pseudomonadati; phylum Pseudomonadota; class Alphaproteobacteria; order Hyphomicrobiales; family Phyllobacteriaceae; genus Mesorhizobium; species Mesorhizobium sp. M0587. The sequence goes on along the minus strand of NZ_JAMYQP010000079.1, from coordinate 8,322 downwards.
GCCAGGCCTCCAGGCTTTGGCTGTGCTGGGCCGCGGCCCCGGTGCCGGAGCCGGCCGGAAAGCGCATCACCACGGGAACCGAAACCTCGCCGCCCAGCATGAAGCGCATCTTCGCCGCCTGGTTGACGATCTGCTCCATGGCCAGCGTCGCAAAATCGGAAAACTGGAACTCGAAGATCGGCCGCATGCCGGTGAGGGCAGCACCCACGGCGACGCCCGCACCGCCCAGCTCCGAGATCGGGGTGTCCATAACCCGATCGCTGCCGTAGCGCTCGACCAGATCGCCGGTCACCTGGAAGGCACCGCCATAGACGCCGATATCCTCACCCATCAGGAAAACGCGCTCATCCATGTCCATGGCGATCGCCATGGCTTCCTGGATCGCCTGGGCGTAGCTCAGTTCACGCACCATCGCGTCCATCACGCCTGCTCCGTGTAGACATAATTTCCAGTGTCGCGAACGTCCGGTGACGGGCTCGCCTTGGCGAATTCGATACCGTCGGCGATCTCCTGCGCCACGGCTTCGCGAATGGCTTCGATGCCCTTGTCGTCGACGAAGCCGAATTCGCGCAGCTCGCTTTCGAACAGGGTGATCGGATCGCGGTTCGACATCCAATCCTCGATCTCTTCCTTGGTGCGATAGCGGTTGCGGTCGCTCTTGGAATGACCGCGATGGCGATAGGTCTTGGATTCGATCAGCGTCGGTCCCTCGCCCGCGCGCGCACGTTCGATAGCCTTGTAGGAGGCCTCGGCGACCTCCGAAAAAATGTTGCCGTTGACGACGACGCCGGGCATCGAATAGGCGGCGGCGCGATCGGCGATGTTCTTGACCGCGGTCGAGCGGGCCGTCGATGTCGACATGCCGTAGCCGTTGTTCTCGCAAACGAAGATCACCGGCAGCTTCCAGACCGCCGCCATGTTCAGCGCCTCGTGGAAAGCGCCTTCATTGTTGGCGCCGTCACCGAAGAACGAGACGACGACCTTGCCAGTCTTCATCATCTTGGCGGAGAGTGCCGCCCCGACCGCAATCGGAATGCCGCCGCCGACGATGCCGTTGGCGCCGAGATTGCCCTTGCCGACATCGGCGATGTGCATCGAACCGCCGCGGCCCTTGCAATAGCCGGTTGTCTTGCCGAAGAACTCGGCGAACATGCGCTTGACCTCGGCGCCCTTGGCGATGCAGTGGCCATGGCCACGATGTGTCGAGGTGATCTGGTCATCCTCGCCGAGCGGCATGCAGATGCCCATGGCGCTGGCTTCCTGGCCGATCGACAGATGCATGGTGCCGTGGATGAGGCCGCGCGTGTAGCACTCCTCCGCGCCCTCTTCGAAGCGGCGGATGAGGTACATCTTGTGGAGCACCTCTCTGAGCTGCTCGGCGCTGTACTGGCGATAGACGAAGGGCAGGTTGGCGCGACTGTCCGCGACGGCTTTGCTGGCTGCGGCCATGGTCAGGCTCCCACGGTACCGTAGACGAGTTTGTCCTGGCGGGCGCGCAGTTCGGCAATCTTGGATCCCGGCGCAGGCGCCGCGTTGGCATAGGTGATGAGCTCGCCCTTCCTGATCGGCGCGGTCACCGAGCCGCCTTGCAGCAGGCCGCAGGGAATGGCCTTGGCGGCATGCGCTTCCGGCGCCGTCATGATCCAGGCGCGGTAGCAATATTCGCCGATCGCATCGAGCTTCTCGCCGGGCTTCATATCCTTCTTGGCCACGGCGCAGACTTCGGCCACGGGCTTGGCCAGCGGCACCATGTCGGCCTTGCCGTAGAGCACGACGCGGGCGCATGTCAGCGGCACTTCCAGCGACGTCAAATGATAGGGACGATGGAAGGTGAAGTACGGACCCTTGCCCATCTTCAAATCTTCCATGCGCTCCGAGATGCGCGGATGCGACATGTCGGCGACGACGAAGACACCCGGCGCGACACCCTTGCCGATCGAATAGTCGACGACGCCGACCCTCGACAGCACGCCGCCGTCCTTCTGCGGCACGAGGACTTTCGAGAGTTCGCCGAGCGTCGCCGCCGGGCCGTGCATGCCCGCCTTGTCGGGGACAAGACCGGTGGCGTTGGCGATCGCAGCCATCTCGACCATGGTCTTGGAGCCGTCGACGAATTCGACCAGCATGCGCACATTCATGTGCCGGCGCTGGGCTTCCTCCTCATAGGCGGGTGGCGTGGCATCGATGTTGAGTGGATTGTTCTTGCCCTTGCCCGCGGCGACGATCGGATGGCCCATCGCCGAGACGAATTCAATCAGTTCCATGCAGGAGGATGGCTCGTCGCCCGCACCCAGCGAATAGGTGACGCCGAGCCGGTCGGCCTCGCTCTTCAGATAGGCGCCGATGGTGACGTCGGCCTCGACGTTCATCATCACCAGATGCTTGCCGTGCTCCATGGCGCGCAAGCCGATCTCGGCGCCGACGGCGGGAACGCCGGTTGCATCGATGACGACGTCGATCAGGTCATTGTTGATGACCAGGCTGGAATCGTTGGTGACCGCAATCTTGCCGGCCTCCATCGCCGCCGTCATCGCGGAAGCGTTCGACACCTCGCGCGCATGTCCGGTCTCCTGGAAGGCGATATCCACCGCCCTGGTGGCTGCGGGCAGGTTCAGTTCGGAGATGGCGCCGATCTCGATGCCGGACATATGGGCGACGCGGGTGACGATATCGGTTCCCATCTCGCCGGAGCCTATCAACCCGATGCGGATAGGCTTGCCCGACTTGGCACGTTCCTCAAGATCGCGGGCAAGACCCGTCAGCGAAACATTGGAAGCCATAGCGCTCATTCCTCCCACTTTGCAGGCTGTTCAATTGCTTGACGGGTATTGAACATCTGTATTTCTGTCAAGACTAATGTCCAAATCCGGGTGCTTTTAGCGCACTTTCGCGGAGGCCCTGGCGCGGGCCAAAAGTGGGCAACGGCAGCCGCGGTGCGGGACAGACAGCCACCGGCCGCGACAGGCACCTTATCACGACCGTCGACCTTCTTCGGAACGGAGAAACTGCGCAACCCGATCAGTCACCGGCCGCGCCGATTGGAAAATCCTGGAAATGGACGATCACTCCATCCGCATCGATCAGGATCACGGCATAGGCGGGCGGCTCGTGCCCCAGGCTCCAGCTGTCCGAAAAATCGAGCGCGCTCTGGTGATTGGTGCTGCGCAGCGTGCTGACGGGAATGCCGCGCCAGCTGCCGGCGATCAGCCGATGGACATGTCCGGCGAAGATGTGACGGACATTGCCGTGACGGCGGAGTATCTCATAGAAGGCATCGGCGTCGGCCAGCCTGACCTCGTCGAGCGCCGGCATGTGTATCCGGAACGGCGGGTGGTGCATGAACAGGAGGACCGACCGGTCCTGCGCCTCTTGCAGCCTTTCATCCAGCCATTCGAGACGCGCCTCGCACAGCCTGCCTTCGACATGCCCGCTGTCCAGCGTGTCGAGCAGGACAAGGCGGCCCTCGCTGCCGTCGACCACGCTCTGCACGAAACCGCGCTCAGCAGCCGCTTCCGGGAACATCTCGAGGAAAAGCGCCCGGTCGTCATGGTTGCCGAGCATCAGCCGCCAGGGCGGACCGAACCCCGTCAATTTTTCCCTCAGCGCTGCGTACGCGGCACGCTCGCCGTCATTGGTGAGATCACCTGATATCACCACCAGATCGGCATCGGCATGGTTCTTGCCGATATCGGCAAGGCAGGCTTCCAGTCTTGCCAGGGGATCCGAGCCGTACAGAAGACCGCCCGGCGTCATCAGATGCGGATCGGATAGCTGGATGATTTTCATGGCCGTGACGCAATGTTTTCCTGCTGGCGCTCGTCGGCACCAGCCGGCAAACCGATCACCCCAGCCAATCCTCTACTGCGCCGTCCAGCCGCCGTCCATCGGCAAGGTCGTGCCGGTGATCTGCCTGGCCGAATCCGAGCACAGGAAGAGCGCGAGTGCGGCAAGCTCCTCAACGGTGACGAATTCCTTGGTCGGCTGGGCCGCCAGCATCACATCGTGCTTGACCTGCTCTTCGGTCATGCCGCGCGCCTTCATCGTGTCGGGGATCTGCTTTTCGACCAGCGGCGTCCAGACATAGCCCGGCGCGATCGCGTTGACGGTGACGCCGTCAAGCGCGGCCTCCAGCGCCACGGTCTTGGTCAGGCCTGATATGCCGTGCTTGGCCGCGACATAGGCGGACTTGAACGGCGAGGCGACCAGCGCGTGCGCGGAAGCCGTATTGATGATGCGGCCCCATTTGCGCGCCTTCATGCCCGGCAGCGCCGCCTTGATGGCGTAGAAGGCGGCCAGCAGGTTGATGCGGATGATGGCTTCCCACTTGTCGTCAGGGAATTCCTCGATCGGCGCGACATGCTGGATGCCGGCATTGTTGACCAGGATATCGAGACTGCCGAACGCGGCTTCTGCCTCGTGCACCATGGCGCTGACCGCCGCGCCGTCCATCACGTTGGCATCGGAGTAACGGCACTTGACGCCGAAATCCTTCTCGATACCGGCACGCTCCTGCTCGATTGCCGCCGGATCGCCAAGACCGTTGATGGTGACGTTGGCCCCTTCGGCTGCAAAGGCCCGGGCAATGGCCAGGCCGATACCGCTGGTCGAGCCGGTGACGAGGGCGTTTTTCGAAGACAGGGAAGCCATGGCGATCTCTCGAGAAATGGGAGGGAAGGTGACGATATATTTGTGCGTCGCAGCATGACAATGCCAGAGCCATATGTCGATGCGATTACAGCCGGACGACCGTGCCGGCACGGGCCGTCGCCGCCGTGGTCATCAGGGCTGACACGGCAGTGTCATGGTGCCGTGCGACATAATCGATTGCGCATTCGCGCGGTCCTTCCTGAGTAATTTTGCCTGAAAGAGCCTTGGGGGTGCAGCTTGGAAATCGCCGATGTCGTGAAGCGTGCCTATGCGATGCCGCTCACCAACCCGTCTTTCCCGCCGGGCCCCTATCGTTTCTTCGACCGAGAATACATCATCATCACCTATCGCACGACACGCGAGGCGCTCGAGGCGGTCGTGCCGGCGCCGCTGGAGATCGACGAACCGCTGGTCAAGTACGAATTCATCCGCATGCCTGATTCCACCGGCTTCGGCGACTACACCGAGACCGGCCAGGTCATTCCCGTGCGCTACAAGGGCCAGCACGGCGCCTATGTCCATTCAATGTATCTCGACGACGACGCGCCCATCGCCGGCGGCCGCGAACTCTGGGGTTTTCCAAAAAAGCTCGCCAGCCCCAAGATCGTGCATGAGGGCGAAGTGGTGGTGGGCACGCTGCACTATGGCAGCGTTCTGTGCGCCACCGGCACGATGGGCTACAAGCATCGCGAGGCCGACCACCATTCCGTGCTCGCCTCGCTCGCCGCCCCCAACTTCCTGATCAAGATCATTCCGCATGTCGACGGAAGTCCACGCATTTGCGAACTGGTGCGCTATTACCTGACCGATGTGACGCTGAAGGAAGCCTGGACAGCGCCGGCCGCGCTCGATCTCAGGCCCCATGTCATGGCCGACGTGGCGCGGCTGCCAGTGCTCGACATCGTGTCCGCCATCCACTTCACCGCCGATCTGACACTTGGGCTGGGCGAGGTCGTCCATGACTATCTTGCTGACCGCGCCCGACCGGGGACCAGCACAAGCCAGTTGGAGAAAACCCGTGCTTGATCGCAAGAGGGAGGCGACCGCCACCATCGAGGAAATCTCGGCGCAGTATGACCGTATCGCCCTGGTTTTCCAGGGCGGCGGCGCGCTGGGCGCCTACCAGGCCGGGGTCTATCAGGCGTTGGCCGATGCCGGCTGCGAACCGACATGGCTGTCTGGCGTGTCGATCGGCGCCATCAACGCCTCGATCATCGCCGGCAATGAATCGAGCCGCCGCCTGCAGCGGCTCGAACAGTTCTGGCAGACGATCTCGGGCCGCAAGATCTGGTCCTATACGCCCGAAGGCGACATCTACCGCGACATCCGCAATCGCACCTCCTCGTGGATGACGATGGCCATGGGCCAGCCCGGCTTCTTCAAGCCGCGCAACCCCAATCCCTGGTTCGAACAGCCCGGCGCCGCGGGTGCCACCAGCTTCTACGATACCGCCGAGTTGAAGGACACGCTGGAGAGCCTGATCGACTTCGATGTGCTGAACGACGGCAAGAAGCGGCTGAGCGTCGGCGCGGTCAATGTGCGGACCGGCAACTTCGTCTATTTCGACACCGAGAAGGTGCGCATCGGTCCGGAGCACATCATGGCCAGCGGCGCGCTGCCACCGGCTTTCCCGCCGGTCCGCATCGAGGGCGAATATTACTGGGACGGCGGCATCGTCTCCAACACGCCGCTGCAATATCTGCTCGATCAGGAAGAAGACCGTTCATCGCTGGTATTCCAGGTCGACCTGTTCAGCGCGCGCGGGGTGTTGCCGCGCAGCATGCCGGACGTGCTGTCCCGCCACAAGGACATCATGTATTCCAGCCGCACGCGCCAGAACACCGACAATTTCAAACGCATCCATGGCCTTAAGATGCGCCTGCTCGATGCGCTGAAGCGCGTGCCGAAGGAACAGCTGACGCCGGCCGAGGAAGCCTTGATCGCGGACTATTCGGATGCCGGCATCGTCAACATCGTGCACCTCATCTACCAGCACAAAGGCTATGAAGGTCACGCCAAGGATTACGAATTCTCCGGTACCTCGATGCGCGAGCATTGGGAGATGGGCTTGGAGGACACGCAGCGCACCTTGCGCCATCGCCAGTGGCTGACGCTGCCGACCAATGCCGAGGGCGTCTCGATCCACGATCTGCACCGCGAGGACCCGACGTAGCTTCCTGATCTCGTCATCCTTGGGCGTAGCGACGCGAAGCGGAGCGAAGACCCAAGGATCCATGTCGCGACCTTAGCCGAAGGACGCAGCGAAGCAGAATTCTGGACCGTGGTGACGCTTCGGAGTCCCGGCATGGCAACTGTGTTCATGCGAATGCTTTTTTATCTCGGATGATGGCATTTAGAACGACGAGAAGCTTTCTTGCGACGGCGATGATGGCCAGCTTCTTTGACGCTGAGCGGGTTGCGATGGCGCTGTAGAAGGCTCTGAAGCGTTCACAGGCTCGGATGGCGCCGAGCGCTGCCATATAGAGGGCACGGCGCACGCGCGATCGACCACCTTGGATCTGGCTCCTGCGCTTGAGCTTGCCGCTTTTGCTGTCGAAAGGGGCAAGGCCGACGAGTGCTGCGATCGACTTGGGTGAGCGCTGGCCAAGCTCGGGTAGGTGCGCCAGCAGAGAGAGCGCGGTGATCTTGGAGACGCCGGGCACGGAGACCATCAGCGCATTGTCGCGGGCAGTATCATCGACTTGACGAATGGCTTCGGCGATCCGGCTCTCGAGCGCCTTGATACGTGCGTTGAAGCTGGCGATCAGTTCTTCGATCTCGGCGATGACGATCTCGTCGAAGGCTTCGTCGCGATACTTCTTCAACTTTGCCCGCATATCGACCAGTTGGTCACGATGGCGGGCAAGCGATTGAAGATGTTCGCCTTCTTCGCGCGGGGCGGGTTCGGCTTCAGGGTGATAGTGGCGGCCATAGCCGCTCAGCATCCTGGCGTCGAGAGGATCGGTCTTGGCGCGCCGCGCCGTCGACTTCGCATAGTTGTGGGTGTGTGCCGGGTTGTGCCGTGAAAACGCAACGCCTGCCTTGGCCAACGCATGGCGCAGCAGCCGGTCGTGGACCCCTGTCGCCTCCATGACGACGAAATCACGGCCCGGGTGAAGGCCTTCCACATAGGCAGTGATCGCGTCGACCTGGTTGTCGATGCGTTGGCCGCGACCGCTTGCCTCATCAAAAAAATCGAGCCACTGCTTGGAGATGTCGCAGCCGACATAGTTCTGCATTATCATGTCCATGCCTCTTCCTGTGGTGCGGGGTCTGCTTGTGACAGCCCCGTGCAACTGTTCAGGTTGATGGTTCACCGGTGGGAAGGGACCGAGCCATGCCACGGCCTGTCCTCCAAAAGGACGACCAGGATCCCCTCGGTCTCCTTCCCACCTCAACCATAGCACTGAACCAACACACAGGATCCTGGGGTCTGCGCCGCGTCGCTGCGCTCCTTGCGTCGCCCCAGGATGACGAAGCGTTGGGCGTTTCGGCCAATCTCGCAGGTGTGTTCCGCGTCAATACAACGCGAATACCTCCTCGAAATCTGCCGACTTGAATACGGTGCTCCTCAATCGGGATAGGGGGGAACCTCGCGGTTCCTCCCCTCCCACACCACCTTGCATACGGGTCCGTACAGGGCGGTTCGGTTGGTTATGCGGCTTTGGCCGGCGC
>NZ_JAMYQP010000078.1:0-9884 GCF_040320945.1 Mesorhizobium sp. M0587 | reverse complement strand
AGCCTCAGATGGTGATCACTGGACACGGTGCGGCTGCTGCAGGAGTGGGCATGCGTCAAGCTCTTGACAGCCTGGCTGAGCGGTTCAGGGAGTTCGCCGTGCCGCCGAAATTGAAATTCGTGCGCGAGCCAGCGATGGTCCCAGATAGCTCAGGCTAACCGAGCCCGTCGTTCTGAAATTTCAAGGTGGCCCGCTCGCTCAAGCCGTAGAGCTTCCGTCGGGTCGCGCGTCCGTCCGACAAACTCTGGCAGCGGAACAAACCGGGGATGCGCCAGTTAGGGCGTTCGGTCGGCGCAGAGCGACTCCGGCCAAGTGCCCTGAAGTTCTGCGTCAAGGGAAGACGTCAGATGGAAACCCGTTCCCCAAAGACGCGTCCTCTCCGCCGGCGGGGCCGGCCAACAAGAAGTTGTTCGAGCCATACGCGTTGGCATTCGCCAAGACTTGGCTTCGATTCGCTCATGAGCCAAACCGTGGAGCAGACCCAAATGGCAAATCTGGGAAGATTGACGATCGCGATGCTTGGCGTCCTGGCATACCAAAATCGCGACAAGCTCGGCGAATTGATTCGGGGAGCGGGGTGTCTTAACCCAAACGACCCCCAACGCAGAATTCTGGCCCAGATATCGAATGGCGTGTCGAGGGCGGACCTCGGTGAGATCCTCGACCGGTTCAGGGCGGTTGGGGCAGGATCGAAGGTCGACTCGTGGGTTGGCAGCGGGCCAAACCAACCAATCGAGCCAAGAGACGTCGAAGCGGCAATGGACGAAGGTACACTCACTTCCATTTCGATGGAGACGGGTCTTTCGCGCGAGGAGCTAATCAGAAGGATTACGCGGGATCTACCCGAGACAGTCAACAAGATGATGCCGAATGGTGACTCGCCGTCTGAGCCGACACAAGGCTCGGATACGCCGACCCTGCTCGACAATGTACCCTAGGGACGCAACTGCTGATGCAGGAGTGGCTATGCGTCAAGCTGTTGACAGCCTGGCTGAGCGGTTCAGGGACTTCGCCGTGCTGCCGAAAATTGAAATTCGTGCGCGAGCCAGCGACGTCCCAGATAGCTGAGACCGGACCGGCCGCAGGCGCTCGTGTGCTGCTCTGACGCCTGGTCAAAATTAGGCCGGTTTTGCGGCTCGGAGTGGGTCTAGTGTTCCGCCGGGATCGCGCAGGCGAACCAGCGGCTTCTTTCCAGGACCGACGAATAGGCATCGGCAGAACAAACCCACCCAGCGCCAGTTGGGGCAACCCCCGGCCCATGGACCGCCAGCACTCGTTGCACGAAGCCACGCAAAAGCAACTTGCCGCCCGAGCATTACGACCAGGTCCTTTCCGCACACGGGACGATCATGATCTTCTTCGCGGCGATGCCTTTCATGAGTCATTTGGCCGAAACAAGAGTGTCCTTCTTGCGCGCCCGTGGCCTACCACGAACGCGCCGCTTGGCAGCGGTCTTCAGCCCTACCGGCGGATCCCTCGATAGCGCTCCCGTCACCGCGTTGACCATGTCGAGCGCGACGAAATCAGCATTGATGTCATTGCCCAATTTACCGTCTGGCTCCCCGCGGTCTTCACCGTTTCCTCCCCAGAACACAACGCCCACCCGTATCGCTGGATTAAAACGCTTTATGCGGCGCACCATAAAACGCGCATGTTTGAGGGAGTTGCGGTTCAGGAACCCGATCACGACGGTGTTCAGCCCATCCAGCTCCAGCCGGCGAATGCTCGCCGGTTGTAGCTCTGCAAAACTGGCCTTTGAGGTAGCTGCGCCTTGGATCAGCAACACCTGTCCCAGCATTGCGGCGGCCGCGTCGTCGAGTTCGCCGCGCCCGCCGGCACAAAGCACGGCTAGGCCGGTGCCATCTGGGAGATCGATGTCGTGCCCTGCTTCCGCATCGATGGTCTTCTCCTTCTCCGAGCCGTTCTCATCACCTGCGGCGAAATCGTCCTCCGCCTCCTCCTGAGCGATGTCGTCAAGATTCGCTACCAGTGTCTGAGCGCTGGCGGCCAGCTGCCTCAGTTGGTGATCGTTCATCACGCCCCGAACCCGGTCTTGTTCGCCGAGCAGAAGGGCGGAAAGCGCGACCTTGTCGTAGAACTCGATCAGATACTGCTCCTCGAGAATTTCCTCGGCGTGGTCCGTGGCTTCTTCTGGATCACCGGCCAGCAGACGCTGATACAGCCGGGCATGTGGCTCGAGCACCGGTTCGTTGCCGAACAGAACGTCGAGAAACTCGAACTGCGTCACATGTCTGCCGAGCACGACGAGACAGACTGTGAGGGGAGTAGACAGAACCAGACCAAGGGGTCCCCAGAGCCAGGTCCAGAAGATTGCTGCGACGATGACGGCCAAGGGAGAGAGCCCCGTGCGCGACCCGTAAAGCCAGGGTTCGATGACATTGCCAGTGATCATTTCCATGATCACGAACAGGGCGGCTGTCCACAATACGAGCGACCATCCGGGCGCCACGGCCAGAGCAAGAGACAAGGGCAGCAGTGCACCAATGACAGGACCGATATAGGGAACGAAGCGCAGCGCCAATGCCAGCAACCCCCACAACAGTGCATTGGGGATCCCAAGGACCCACAACCCGATCGAGATGGGGACGGCATACAAGATGTTCCCGACCAGCTGCATGAGCAAATAGCGGCCGAGCCGCCTGCCGGCGTCCTGGAGCGCTTCGGTGGTTCTGTGAAGATCGCCGTAACCGACCAACCGTATGAAGCGATCGCGCAGATCCTCGCGCTCGAGCAGCATGAAAATAACGACCACAATTATCAGCCCCGCTGACGCCAGCGGACTGATCAGCGGCGTGATCAGGTTTTGCAGGATCTCGAGCGGCCTTTCTCGCGACACGATCTCGACGGGAACCGGCTCGCGCTGAGGCTGGCTGGCTGCTGGCTGCGAGGGTTCCTGCTTGTTGATCTCCTGGCCGATGCGCTCGATCGCTCCGGTCAACCTGGCGATGATGCCGCCGCCGCCGCCGGTTTCTTTGAGGGACCTGACCTTGGTCAGGACATTTGCTTGGTAAAGCGAAACATTCTGCGCCAGCTCACCGACTTGCGTAGCAACAATGAACGAGAACAAAGCGAGCGCTGCGAAGGCGCCAAGCACGCTGAAGATGACGGCGGCAAGGCGTGGAACGCCAGTCCGTTTGAGCGCGGAAACCACCGGCGCAAGCGCGAAAGTCAGCAGCAGCGCGATCGCGATCGGCAGGAACACCTCGCGGCCGAAATAAAGCGCGGCAACGACTGTCACGACAGTCGCTACCGTGGGCAAAGCAGTGCGCGGGTGAGCCGCGGCCCCTGTTTCAATGTCCCTCAATCGAGGGATAGAGGGTTGCGCGCCGTTTAGCCGACTTGTCGCCATCCAATTCTCCTGCCCAACTCCGCATGATCAGACATATTCAGACAGAGCGCAACTTGGGCTGCCGCAACATCGGTCTGAAGGCGGGGATGAGATGCACTTACGCTGACAATCCATTGGCCGACTCGCCCGTTCGTTCGCGTACAGCCAGTCGACCCAGATTTCGGTCTTCCACTTGGCATCGGCATGGGCCTGGAGCGGGAATCCCAGTACCAATTTGGTCATGAAAGGCAATCGGTGCACCGATGAACCCTTTCGTGAAGTCATCTTGATCGAAGTCGCTGAAATCCTTCCCGCGGTGACACAGAACGTGCGTCGAACTGCCTGTCGACGCGCCGAACTTTCCACACATCTGGGCCAGCAGTCCCGCGCGCATGCTTCATGTGCTGTGGCTTCGCAAGGCGCCGTTGATCGGCAGGGCTCAAGCGAAAGTCGAACATGCGGTCGCAACCGGTGCGGGGTGATATTGCGCGTCTCATGACGGTGAAATCGCCCGTCTCGGCTGATTCATTCAAATCACGTCACTCGACTGGGCGGCCCGCATGGCGCTCAGTGCCAGGCGGACGGCATTGACCTCTGAGACGCCGGGCCGGATTGACAGTCTAAAAATCAAACGGCCGTTCCGGACCTCGAAGCCCTTCTCTTTCCTACTGCGCCATTGGCATGCCGCGGACTTCCTGCGGAAGGTGAACGCGATCGCTTGGGGTCCCACATCGACTTTGCCTACGCCCAGTCCCCCTGCTGCTATTCGCAACCGGGTAAGTTCCAGCAAAGCCGCTACTTCCCCGGGCAGGTTTCCAAAACGGTCCTCCAGCTCGTCGCTGAATGCATCGAGGTCCGGCTCCGAACGCATACGAGACAGCCGACTATAGAGACCGACACGCACAGTGGGCTCATTCACATAGGTTTCGGGAAGGGAGCCTTTTCCGGCGCGGTTTATGTCGGCAAGCTGCTTGTCCGGATCGGCGCCTCCTCCAGCCAGAGAGAGTGCCCGCTCCAGCAAGTGCTGATAGAGGCCCGCTCCGATCAGTTTCATATGCCCGGCCTGATCGACACCGAAGAGATTGCCGGCACCGCGCAGGTCAAGGTCCCTTTAACTGATCGCCAGGCCCGAGCCAAGCCGATCGAGTGCAAGCATTGTCGAAAGTCGGGCCCTGGTGCCTTCGGCCAATTCGACGCCGGGCTCAGTCAGTAGAAACGCGATCCCCTGCACTGCTCCCCTTCCCACCCGGCCGCGAAGCTGGTGCAACTGTGCCAGACCGAACCGATCCGCCCGCCAAACCATGATGGTATTAGCGCGCGGCACGTCGAGCCCGCTCTCGATGATATCGGTGCTCAACAAGACGTCCCCGTCACCGTCGGCGAATCGGACCATGACATCGTCCAGCTGGGACCCTTTCATTTCGCCGTGCGCTGCCTTAACCCCGATTTCAGGCACCAGCCTGTCTAGCTGCTGACTGACCGCGGCGATGTCTTCGATGCGCGGGACGACGAAGAAGCTCTGTCCACCCCTGCGAAATTCGCGCAAAAGAGCCGCTCGTACGGAGGCGGGATCGAAAGCTGCCAGGATGGTGCGGACGGGACGCCTTTTGGCGGGCGGAGAATTGAGCACGCTGACCTCCTGAATGCCCGACAACGCCGATTGCAGTGTCCGGGGTATCGGTGTGGCGCTCATGCTAAGCGTATGTAGGTGGGGCGCCATGTTCCGCAGGGCCTGCTTCAACTTGACACCGAACCGGTGCTCTTCATCAATGATCAGCAGTCCAAGATTGGCGAAGGCGACGCTCTTGGCCATCAGCGCTTGAGTACCCACGACGACCGCAATCTGGCCGCTCCGCAGGCCCTCTTTTGCCGCTCTTGCCTCCTCTGCCCCGACGATCCTAGAAAGGTGGGCGATCTGGAGACCGGTTCCTGCGAACCGGCGGCTGAACGTCTCGTAGTGCTGGCGAGCCAACACCGTTGTCGGCGCTGTGACCGCAACCTGCTTCCCGCAGAGGGCGGCGGCGGCGCAGGCACGCAGGGCCACCTCTGTCTTGCCGAAGCCGACGTCGCCGCAAACGAGCCGGTTCATCGTTTTCCCCGACGAAAGGTCGTCGAGCACAGCGCGGATGGCGGCGGCCTGGTCGGGAGTCTCGGTATAGGGAAATTTCGCCGCAAAACGCGCCAAGTCCGCGCGCGAGGGATTTATGATCTGGGCTGGCTGGCTGGACCTGGCGTTGGCAAGGCCCACCAGGCGCTTGGCCAGCCTGTCGATCTCGCGCATCGCAGCTTCGCGTCGCTTGGGCCAGCCCTCGCCGTTGAGGCGATCGAGCGGCACTGCCCCCGCTTCCGAGCCGTAGCGCCATATCCGCCCAAACTCGTCGACCGGGACCAGCAAGGAGGCCCCGCCATGATATCGCAGCCTGACAACATCCTGTTGTTGGCCGGCCACATCGACCTGTTCGACGGCGACGAGCACACCCAGGCCATGATCTTCGTGAACGACGACGTCCCCGATGCGCAGCTCGGGTGCGAGTATACCTGTGGCCGCTCGGCCCTCTGCCTTCAAGGTAGGGCCAAATAGGTCGGTTGCGGCCACGACCGCGATACCGGATTGGGCGTCTACAAATCCTTCGTCGAGAACCAACTCAGCCTTTAGAAGAGAACCCCTTTCGGCTGAAAGGACTTGCCGCCAGTCCGCCGCTTTCTGCCCTCGCCGACCAAGCTTCCGATCGAGCAGACGATCTACGCGCTGCAGTTCAGTGGGGTCGCCTGCGAACACCACGCTGATCCCGGCGCTCGTCTGGGTCTTCGCAAACTCCGCGAACTCATGGCCAGATCGCGCCTGGCGAAAGAATTTGGGAACTCGAACGGCAGAAGTGGTAAGTCTCGTACAGCAGCGGTTACGCACGGAAGCATCCCACTCTTCACGCGACAGGTAAAATTGTTTCGGCAAGGGTTTTGCCAGTCCGGCAACCTCCTGCCTGGCATGACGTGCATCCTCGACCAGATCCAGAATCCTGTCGAGCGGCGGGCCATCGAGCCCTTCAAGGAAAGAGATCGAGGCGCCGGATGCCACCTCGAAGACCGACGGCATACCGCCATACAACGCGACAAGGCGTTCTTCCATCGAGGTCGCGCGCATGGCTGCCAACTCGGGCTGGTCTCCGGCTTGAACCACCAGCTCGGATGCCGGCCCGACCGTAATCGAGTCCCGACTCTGTCCGCTAAGCTGGCTGACGGGGTCGTAGGTCTTGAGTTCGCGAATGCAGGTATCTGGACCAACCACGACACGACCGGGACCATCCGCGCCGGCGGGAAAGATATCCATGAGGTCGCCCCGAAAAGCTATCTCACCCGGTTCGTCGACCGTCTCGTCGACGACATAGCCGATCGCTTCGGCCCTGGTACGGAATCCGTCCCTGTCGAACTTTTGTCCCACCTCCAGAATAGTGAAACCGCCAGCAATGACCGGTGCAGGCGGCACCCTCTGCAGACTGGCTTCGATCGACATAACCGCGATACGCGGGCTATCCGGCTTCGTTGCGATCTCACGCAACGCACGAAGCCTCCGCCCCATATTGGCGCGTGTGGGCCACACCCTATCGTAAGGCAGGCAATCCCAGGACGGCAGCAAGATGATGTCCACGTGGCGCAGGTACTGACGCAGAGCCCCGGCAATCTCCTCGGCACTGCGTTCCGAGGCAGCTATATGGACGATGTGTTTGTTGGGACTACACTCGAGGAGGCTGGCCAGCGCTGCCGCAATTGCAGCAGAAGGCGGGAGGCTGTGTTCGTTCGCGAAGTCGCTCTCATTCGACGGGTGAACGATTTGTTCGGTAATTTCCGTCCGCGCAATATGTCTGTTCACTGAAATCTCGCCTGGCCACCTGTGAGAACGTCAGCGAGCTCACCCCGTTCCTGGCGGCGCGCACAAAAATGCTCCAGGATGGTAGCGCGTGCGGTCTCGAAAAGGCCGAGGGACGAGGTCAAGCTGTGCCCGACGGGCGAGCTCCCCAAGCTCGCAGCCCACGCACAAATTTCGACTGCCTATGTCACAGGTTAATGCACCGCTGCCCCGGTTCATCTATGGCTGCGGCTTAGATCGTTCCAGCATCATCAAACACGCTCGACTCGGCAAAACGCTGCACGCCAGGATCCCTAGCGGGCGGTGGAACCCCGCCCGTTACATGTCTTCTTGCCGAATTGCCGAATTGCCGATCACCGCGCGGCCGCCGTCGGTTCATCAACCCTTCACTGGCTAACGGAACTTTTGGCGTGAATAAAAGTTCGGAAGCCAACATCAGCTAGGTAGCCAGATTGTCTCCCATCTCATCCTCGGATGCACTTATTCGCAAGCTTCAGACCATCTCGGATATTCGAGAGGCTGATATCGGCGTTTTAAAAGGCATTCCGATCCAGGAGAAGGAATTTGTGGCCAACCACGACCTCGTGCGTGAGGGCGACCATCCTGTTTACTCGTTTGCCGTCCTGGATGGCTTGGTCGGTTCCACCAAACTCACGGGCGAAGGAAAGCGGCAGATCACATCCTTCTTCGTGGCCGGCGACATTCCAGATCTGCACGGGCTGCATCTGTCGGTCATGGATTGTGACTTCTCGACCCTTACGCCGGCCCGAATAGGGTTCATGCGGCACGATACTCTACGCGCCATTTGCGACCAGCACCCTCACATTGCCGCGGCCTTCTGGCGGTCGACGCTGATAGATGCAGCGATTTACCGGGAGTGGGTCACGAATATTGGAAGAAGGGAGGCTTACACCCGCATGGCTCACATTCTCTGCGAATTGATTTCTCGCTTGCGCTCTGTCGGACGCATCCAGGATCACGTCGCGGACATCCCTATTACCCAGGCAGCACTTGGCGATGCCTTGGGTTTGTCTACGGTGCACGTCAACCGAATGCTTCAGGAACTGCGACGTAGAGGCCTCATCGCCACCACGGGGCCAAGAGTTCATGCACTCGACTGGCCCGGTCTCACTCGCGCAGGAGATTTCGACACGACCTACCTGCACCAAAGGACCCCCCCAGATTAGTGGTGACGGAAGCTCTCCGATGGCACGATTTTTCTTTGACAGCGGCGATCGCGACTTGGTCTTCGAAGATGAGATAGGTATCGAATGTGCCGGCATCGAGGAGGTGCGCCGCGCGAGTTTCGAGGGGCTTATTGACCTCACGAGAGACTCTCTGAAAAGCGTCGACGGCCAGCAACTGTTCGTTGAGGTGCGTGATGAAAATGGGGAGAAAATCCTCAGGGTGAGCCTCTCCCTGCAAGTCAAACTGATGAAATAGGCTTGCGTACCCCCCTTCTGCGTCAGGCCGAGCGAATTTGGGGCGGCATACCGTTCAGCCAAGAACATCTGGTCCGAGCACAGGCTATCCGCGATTGTTGATGATGGAAACGTCGATTCAGTTCTCCACCGACCGCGATCGACCTTTGCGGACGTGCGTCAGGCCGGCCCATCCAACGCATCAGCGGCAAAACGTATCTCGACTGCCGTGACGCCGTAGCGGTTCGGCGGCGTAACGGCGACAGCAGGCGATCGCTTTGATCTAATCTAGTGTGCCAGATGCGTGGCCAAATTAATAAGAACGAGCCGAGTGACCATACTCCCTCCAAAGAGGCCTACCTCTCTGGTGGATTCCTGCGATGGCTGAAGGCGGTCAACCCTGCGGGCCCGCCTCCGACGATCAAGACATCTTCGGTGTCGGCGATCAGTCGACTGTTTTGGTTTCATTGCTGGTGTGGCCCATCAGCGGCGAACGATTTGGTTCGTGCGATGTTCCAGCGTGATTGCGGAGAGAGCGCATTTGCTTAGCCTGCGCTCAGCCGCCAAGGCTAGGACCCTTTGATTTCGTCGCCTCGCCACATACTGTGCTCGTCCGTCGAACTTCTTGGTATTGGCGGTTAAAGCTGCCTGGAACATGAACTTACCAAACGGAGAGCACCGTTGAATGAGTCGCCTCAAAGCTTCAGATGATTGGGGGGCGACCTTCAACGTGAACGGCGTCAACGGTCGATGCCAGTTCTGCTCAAATGGCTGGGCGAAACGCATCACGACATTGTTTGTCTTCAGGACGATATGGCACAGGCAGAAGTCCTACAACGGCGTAGCCATTCTCGCTCGAGCCAGCGGCCCCATGACTTCGCCGCGGGTTGCCGGGTGACGCTGACGACGCGCATAGCCGCAACATCCAGGCGGGGATCGACGGCCTCCTCGTTGGTTGTCTCTACCTGCCCAACGGCAACCCGGCCCCTGGTCCGAAGTTCGACTAGAAGCTCCGCCGGTTCGAGTGGTTGATCGACTACGGACGGCGCCTGCTCAGGGCTCGCCTGCCAGCGTGCTCTGCGGCGACTATAATGTTGTGCCAACCCGATCGACGCCGCGATCGCCGCACGATGGCCGGGTGACGCCGTCTAGCCCGGATATCTCACACAGTTGAAGTGCATCGGGGCTCCGAATCAAGGAAAATGCTTCTGCGACAAAGACTTACCTTGAGCAGAGGTATTCCCCGATG
>NZ_JAMYQP010000077.1:0-10045 GCF_040320945.1 Mesorhizobium sp. M0587 | reverse complement strand
GGCATCGCAATGCGCAGCGAGAAAACTGATCGCAACTTCTCCGCGATGATCTACGCATGCGCTGCCGTCATCAACTCTCGATGATTCTCAACAGCCCCTAGTGAGATGCATACAACGGTTGGAACCGCGTAA
This sequence comes from Mesorhizobium sp. M0587, assembly GCF_040320945.1. NCBI lineage: Bacteria > Pseudomonadati > Pseudomonadota > Alphaproteobacteria > Hyphomicrobiales > Phyllobacteriaceae > Mesorhizobium > Mesorhizobium sp. M0587. The sequence continues at coordinate 9,913 of NZ_JAMYQP010000077.1, read as the reverse complement.
TCTGTGATTGATCGACCAGGCGCCCACCACACGCCTCCAAGTCTGCTTCGCCTTCGATGGCTGAAGTTTCTCAGATGCGGATACGCGCTGGTTAACGGGACCAAAGAGACGCGCTTCGAACTGACATTGAGCGGCACTGGCCTAGTTAGAGCTTCATCAATAGATTTCGGAAACTCCCGCAACGAAGTCTCGATCGAGCGGAACCTGATAGGCTTCATTAGTGACAGATGTCGCCCTGTCCCTCGTTCCAAACTTTCAGATCAACCCTGCCGTCGATGCCGATATAGGGCGCCAGTATGCACAACAGTTCCCCAGGCAGGTCGTTGCTGATAGCGGCCCGAACGTCGCGGATAGCTCCGTCGAAAATAAGGATCGGCACGATGTAGAAATGATCGCGGCGATCTTGTCCCAACGTGGTCACCAGGAATTGCAGGTCGGGGAAAACCTCGTCCAATCGCTGTCGACGTTCGGCACGGGGGCCACGGCGGTCTTCGTCGCGCCTAACGGCAGTAGGATGGCGGCCGAGCGCAGGATTGTCGGCTAGCTGTGAGCTTTCAAATCCATTCGGACCGGACCGAGGAGACTGGAGTTACCAAGCTGCAGCACTCACTGGAGGGTCCGAATGAACATCCACAAGAATGCCCGTCTCACGCCGCTGCGTCGAGAGGAGATGGCGCTGTCATTGAGGGGCGTCATTCCCAAGCCGATGCGGCGCGCGTCTACGGCGTGTCGGCCAAGATCGTGGCGCGCTGGGTCGAGCGCTACAAGTCCGAGGGCAGCAAAGGCATGATCGATCGTTCCTCGCGACCTGCCCGTATGCCACAGGCCACCGCCACGTCGATCGCCGAGCGTATCGTGGTGCTGCGGCGGCAGCGTTGGACCGGCAAGCACATCGCCCATGAGGTCGGCGTCTCGCCCGCCACCGTCAGCCGGGTTCTCAAGCGCGCCGGGCTGCCGCGGCTCAAGGATATTGAACCGGCCGAACCGATCCGATGTTACGAGCGCGAGAAGCCTGGCCAGATGATCCCATATCGACATCAAGAAGCTCGGTCGTTTCGAGCGCATCGGTCATCGCATTACCGGCAAGCGCATCGGCAATGCCAGCTCGCGCGGCAGCAGTTGGGAGTTCGTCCATGTTTGCGACTGGTGGATGACTGGGTGTCGGCGATCGGTCCGCACCGAGAAGAGTATGGCACTCACTCGCCTCGCCGCACCAAAGCTTCGATCACCTACAAGGCGACGGGCAATCTCAGTTCGGTTCAGATCCTGCTCGGCCACACAAGATCGAGACACAGTGCGGTACCCTGGTGTGGATGTAGAAGATGCGCTCGAATTAGCCGAGGCGACGGAGATCTGACCACAAGCGGCTCCGCTCGACTGGCGGGGCCGCGATCGGCAATGCGCCTTATGTCGCCCGTAGAAAACAGCTTTGCCACCTCCTGACGGCAAACGATTAGCTTGGGCTGCATGATGTCCGGATTTGTCCAAAGGGGACATAGGAGCATCAAATCAGGCGGTTGCTTTCCGCAATTTGACGCGCCCGCCGCACCGTGCCGTCGGTGTCGGCGGACCTCCGTTTTGTTGCTTCGTCGCTTCTGATCGTCAGCCGCTTCGACAGGATTTTTGCCGCTTCGACGATCGGCTTGACCGCTATGGCCGGCGCGTCTGGGGTTTTCATATTCCTCATGCGTGTTGTCCTTTTAGGAAAAAATGAAAGGGAGAGCGGTTCCGGCACCACGCTCGGCGGTAAAGTCACGGTCGCACGATCCAGGCCGGCAACGCCGGATCAAAATCGGAGTTTCCGGTATAGTCACGGATCAAAAGCGCGGCGTATGCCTGCCACTGATCATCGGAGAGCTGCATTTCTGCATTTCAAAGACTGATGTTCTGAAGGCGTCGCGCAGGATATTGCAGTCAAAGTCGAAATCGTATCGGCCGAGTGATCATTGTCCATGATGCAGCTCCCATCGAGGGCGGGGGTACGATGGACACTCTCGAGCGCCGGTGCCCAAGTTCTGTGGCCGGCGACGACGGACTGTACGCCCCCGACAGCTGCTTAGCGAATCGTTCGGGCGAATTTGCCCGGCGGCGCGTCAGCTCAGCGGCCGGCCTGTTCCCGCCGCTTGGCGTCTTGATCGTTCAGCCGGCCTACCATCTCGTTCGCTTCGCCGGCATTGATGCCGACCGTGACCCTATTGTTGGACTCGGCGGGCTGGCCGGTGAAAACGTCGAAAACGGTCCAGCTGTCCGGGCGGTCCATGCGAAGCGCGTAGCGGTTTGCCATACTCGCGTCCTATTCATTTTCGCCGGCACCAATGTGTGTCGATCGGTTCAGGCCTGCAGAATGACAAACACTGCCGGCCGGAATTTCATGGGAACTTGTTTCTGGCCGGCATAGGCGGCCGCTACTCCTGATATAGGCGCGTTGGCACTCGATAGATAGGAGTGCAGAATTATTTCTCGCCAATAACCAAGAATTCGAATGATATAATTCGAGACGCGCAGAAATTCATTTGAATGCCAGGAAAACTTTCTGCCGGCTTCAATTTCGTGGATGCGGGTTAATTATTTCCAAGATCAATAAAAAGGGGGGCGGCGACCTTTTTTGGAGCTCAATTGAGGCCATAGGTAAAGCTCGTTGATTTTGGTCGAGTTGGCTTTGTGTCTGGGACCCCGCCATTCGCACCGAATTCTCGAAAACGAGTGCATGCGCCGGTCCGGCGCACATTTCGTTCCGTTCGGACACTGGAAGAAACCGGCGCTGACTACGGATGTACCGGCAGCGTCGGGCATCGTCCCGGCGCAGGCGCCCCGTTTCCGGAAAGCCGCAATTCATGACCAGCCGCACCACAAATACAGTCGTTCGCTTCAGGTCGGCGTTTTCGCTGCCCGGCTTTGATACACAGCAACCGCCCGGAGAGCATCGGGTCGATCATGACGAGGAGGCCCTCGAAGGGACTTCCCAGATCGCATGGCGCCGCGCGGCCACCTCCATTCACCTGCCGGCGATCACCGCGAGCGGTGCGACGTAGCAGATGGTGCCTATCGAACCGGCATTGCTTCAAGCCTCGCTTGAGCTGGACGAGAGACAATCATGAGAACCATAACCCTGATGCAACGCAACGCGGGCCCAGTCCGCCGCGAAGCCGCAACGCATCTCTTCGCCGTCGGACAGGCTGTCCGGCTGAAGAGCGGCATCGGCACGTTCCCAAAGGCTGCGGAAATCTACCGCGTCACAGCAACGCTCCCGCCGAGTGGAAATTCGCCGCAGTACCGCATCCGCAGCGACGTCGAACTTCATGAACGGGTGGCGACGCAGGACAGTCTCGAACCAGTCGACACTTCGCCCGGTGACAGCATAACGCTCTTCGAAAGGACCTTCGAACATGTCAAAGGGACAGAAACGCTCTAGCCGGGAGATCAGGAAGCCGAAGCAGGAGAAGGTCCCGCCCAAGCCTGAAGGCGTATTCGGCGCCCAGACCAGACTTGCCGCCGATATCAATCCCCGGCGCGGCAAGAGCAAGAACTGACGTTGCGACACGGGCACGGATGAGGATGAAGATCGTGATCGAATTCTATCGCACCCGAACTTCGGACGATGCGCATGCCTTGGTCGGGCGCGAGACGGCGCAAGTGGCCAACCTCAACCGACCGGCCCGTCCGCTGCCGGCCACCACGACCCGCTGAATTGCCATGCCATCTTGGTCGTGGATAGCGGGTACCGACAAAGTCGCGGAAGATGCATTCGAGCGCAAGGTGCGATAACACGAAAGCGACTGAGGCGGTGGGTGATGGCGCCGTTGGCGGCAGAACAACCAACGATTCGATTGAGGCGGGTGCGGTCGCTGCTGGGCGGTCCATCAATTGGTCACGTGCCAGAATGACGCCGTTCTCTACCAGAAGAAGAAGCCTGCCCGCCGTCCAACGTTGCGGGGATGGGAAGCCTGTTCAGAATCTAATGGGGCAGAATCGCTCGCCGTCCCCAGGCCCTTGCGAACGGACGCGGATGATCGTCTTCCCCGTGCGTCGCTCGGTCGGGTTGAAGGCGGCGACGGCCTCATCGAAGGTCGAGACGTTGCCGATGTTTGTCCGTAGCCGCCCGTCCCGCACCCGCTGGACGATCTCACTCAGTTGGGCACGATGGCACTCGACAACGAAGTCAATCGCCAGCCCGTCGGAGGGCCGCGCCTCGACGGACCCGACAATGGACACCAGCGTTCCTCCGGCTCGAACCAGGCCCGCGGACCGCTTCCCGATGTCGCCGCCAATGACGTCGAACACCAGATCGACGCCGCCGACGGCTTCGAGGGCGTCGTTCTCGAGGTCTAGGAATTCATTTGCGCCGAAGTCGAGTGCCTTCTGACGGTCGGCAGAGCGTCCGGTGCCAATGATGTAGGCGCCGGCCTCTCGTGCGAGTTGCGTCACCATCGACCCGACTGCGCCGGCCGCGCCGTGAGCAAGGACGCTCTGACCCGGCTGAAGGCGGCCGTGCTGAAACAATCCCTGCCACGCAGTCAGGCCCGAGATTGGCAGGCTCGCGCCTACCGTGAAGTCGACGTCGCCCGGCAGCGGTGCGAGGTTGCGTGCCTCGACGGCCACATACTCCGCCAGGGTGCCGTCGCGATACCAATCGGCGAGACCGAACACCCGCTGGCCCACAGACAGTCCCGACGTGCCGTAGCCGAGGTCGGTAACCACTCCGGCCAGCTCGTGCCCAGGAATCGACGGTGTTCGATCATGATCGAGGCGATCAGTCCAGGTCGAGGGCCATGTCAGCTCAGTCGGGACGAATCCCGACGCATGAACCTGAACAACGACGTCGTTTATCGCTGCCTGTGGCTCGGGTCGCTCGGCCAGCTTCATCCCGGCCGTTCCCGCAGTCTGATCCGCTACTACGATTGCTTTCATCGGAATTGTCTCCTCGGTCATCTGTCAGGTGGCGAGGGCCGGTACATATGTTCGGCACTGGTCATGAAACAGGGCCAAGATTGGCGGGAATAATGGTTCCATTGCGCCATGGCCGCTGTGCCCATCCATCTCGAACCGCGCCGCAAGGACGCCGCCGGCGACGCAGATCTACCGGGCGGTCCGGGACGCCATCAAGACGGAGCGGCTAGACCTGGGAGCAAAGCTTCCTTCCCGGCATGACATGCCGCTCAGCTCGGCGTCTCACGCGGCACCGTGCGTCGCCTACCAGCGCCTCCATCGACGAGCATTTCGCGGTGTGGGCGCCGGCGCGGCCGAGTGCCCGTCGCCTCGTCAGCACACTTGTGGTCACCAGACGTGCCGCCCCTGCCGGAGCTGGCCGGCAGTTTATTTGCTCTTTTGCGCTTCCGCTGCGAGCAAGGCTTGTCCCGCCAGTTCCGCATGCAGCGTGCGCGCCATGTCGAGGTGCTCGAGCACCTTTGGAAGGTTGTCTGAGGCGAAGTGCTGGAGCTCTGGATTTTCGCCGGAGCCAATCTCCCAAGCCAAAAGTTGCGCTGTTTTCTGATGGTCCAGGACCTGCGCAGCCAGATAAGCAAGATCGAACGCGGCGCCGTCCTGTTTTTCGAGATCAGCGCGGATTTTCTGATGATCGGGGTCGAGCTCGTCGGGAAGCGGAATCTTGCTCTTGTCGGCCATGGACCTTAGCTGTTCGTTCGCCTTGCTGTGATCGTCTACCATACGGTTTGCGAATTGCCTGACGCCATCATGGTTCGTCCTCCCGGCAGCGAGCCGACCGAGCTCCAGCTCGGCCATGCCGCCGGCGGTAACCAGCCGGGCGAAGAGCCGATCTTGATAATTCGTCTGGTTTGGCGCGGGAACTCCCGGCTTCTTCATCCGCGTATCCGGAGCAAGGCCGGCCGGATTGCCGATCTGGGCCAGCGCGCAACAGGGCGAGAGAGCCAGAGTGAACGCGACTGCGACAGCACGCATGATGTCCTCCATCCCGAGCCGAAAGTGAGCCTTTCCGGCGGCGGGTCTTTTCGGCCAATTCAGAGGGTGAGCAGATAAGCCACGAGTGACTCCTTTTCCTGCTGGTCGAGCTTGGTCCCGAGCACTAGGTTGAAGAACTCGACCGTGTCGGCAAGTGTCATCAGGCGGCCATCATGCAAATAGGGCGGAGAATCCTTGATCCCGCGCAGCGTGAAGGTCTTAATCGGGCCGTCCGGTATGGCAATCTGGTCATTGAAGGTCTGACCGACCTTGTAGAAGCGTTCGAGCTTGAGATCGTGCATGTTGTTATCCATGAACGACAACCCCGGGACATGACACTCGGCGCAGCGGCCCTTGCCCATGAAGACCTGCTCTCCCTTGAGCTCCTGTTCACTGGCGACGGCCGGATCAAGCCGCCCGAACGGGTCCAGCTTGGGCGCAGGCGGAAAGTCGATGATGTTCTGCATCTGCGCCATCATCGCTACCTGGTTCGTGCGATCCGGCAGGTTTACCCCCTTGCGGGTGGCGCTCACGTGATCGCCGTTGAAGTAGGCGGTGCGCTGCTCGAATTCCGTGAAATCCTCCACCGAGCGCAGCGAGCGTTTGGAGCCGTGGATCTGCTGGTTGAACAGGCCACGCAGGCTGGTCGTGTCGAGCCGAAACCGCTCGGCTTGTGGCCGGACGTCAGGCGTCAGGTGAAAGGCCGCGTTGGTATGGAAATTCGAATGGCAGTCGAGGCACGCCACGCCCGTGCTTTGCATCGCCACCTTCCGGTCCTCGGTCTGATTGAATTCCTCTTGCGGGAAGGGCGTCAACAACAGCCGTAGTCCTTCCATTTGCACGGGTGTGATGATGCCGTTCATGTATTCGTAGAAGTTCCGGATCGTCAGCAGATCACCGCGCGAGACGTCCCCCAGTTCGGGATGAGTGGTAAGGAAAATAGGAGGCGGAAACTCCGACGTAAGATGATTGGGCAGGTCGAAATCGACATCGAAGCGCCGAAGGTCGCGTCCTTCATCGGCGCTGATTTCCCTGATCTGGTTATCCGGGAAAACCTGGCCTCCCGTCGCTTGCTTGACGTGAGGCAGCGGCAGGAAACCTTTCGGCAGCAGACCGCGGTCGCGGATTTCCTGGGGAGTCTCGGCAGCCAGGCTGTCCCAGGTCTCGCCTGGCGGCAGTTTGACCCTGACTCCGTCCTGCACCACTTTTCGACCCCCCGACATCATGACCCCCGACATCGGCCGATCCGCGAGATCGTAACGATCCTCGAGCAGGTTGCGCTGCCGCTCCATCACGGCGGGCTTTTGGGCTTCGTCATTTTCCTTCACCGCCGAAAAGGGCAGACTCGGCAGTGGACGGTAGGTCAGATCTGGCGGCAGCGGATCGGAAGCAGCGGTAAGGGTGACCGCCGCGACGCCAAGCAGCGCCGGCAAGCCAAGGTTGAAGGCACGTGACATATCCCCTCCCAAGATTATGAAGGTCTCAATACTAACAGACCGCCCCAACTCCCCACGTGCGATGTTTGTTCCCGTAATGTGAACGAAACCGGACCGCGTCGTGTTGCGATTGTCGGCCCATTGGAGGCGATCAGCGCGCCTTGGGGCGGACCACCGTGCAGCAACACCATGCGGTGGTGGCTGGACCCGATTGAGCTTGGCCCAGATTGGCCGATGATCGTTGAGGAGCCAAGTGTCGTTCCTGAAACCTGCCGTTCTGAAAAGGCGGTAGTCGCGAAAGGGGGCCAACGGTTCCTTATTGGGCCTCGTAGAGTTCCAGCGGCAATCCATCTGGATCGCTGAAAAAGGTGAAACGCTGATCCGTATATGGGTCAGTCCGGATTGGCTCAACGGCAACGCCGGCGGCTTCCAGGCGCGCAATTACGGGTTCGAGATTCACCACGGTGAATGCCAGATGTCGCAGGCCTGTCGCCTCCGGATAGGACGGCCGCATCACCGGGGCCGGGAAGGAGAACAATTCCAACTGGGCGGACCCGATCCGCAGGTCGGCCTTCCATGACCGCCGCTCCGCCCGATAGACCTCCCGGATCAGATCAAGGCCGAGGAGTTCGACATAGAACCGTCGCGACCGGTCGTAGTTTGTGCAGATGAGCGCGACGTGGTGAATGGCGTTCAGCATGCTACGAACTCTAGCCAAGCTGGGATTTGAGGCCAAGGTCACCATCGGGTACGAGGCCACTTTGTTTATATCCCGGGGGGCCGCCTCGTAGCTGCGGACTTCATCTCCGCCCAACGTCGCCGCCAGAGAGCAAACAACGCGTCATGACGCGGCCTCGCGACAGGCAGTTATCAACGCCGATCTTGCAAAACCGGTCGAGCGGGAAAGTCTCCATGTCGGCCGTTCGAGCGCAACATCTGCCGACAGCTTCCAGGATTGGCAAACTGATGGCTGGACGGAGACAATGCGGCGCAGTCTACTCCACTTGGCAAACCGCCGGGCCGGCCGAACACTCCCAATGGCGCGCTTGAGATCGCCCGCGCGGTCGCGCCAGAACGCGCCGGCCGGCGAAGCTATGTCCGAATTGGAAAGGCTGCTCAGCAGGCGATAGCTGCAGCCGACAGCAACGCGGTGGTTGCATCGTTGAATGCCCTTGCCAGGAACATCGACCTTGAACGGGGGACTAGCCTTGTCGCGGGCAGCAATCTCGAAGGGCTATTCTCGCGGCTGGCACAAGGCGCACCTATAAATGGTGAAGGCAGCGGAAGACAATTTCCGGATCGAGTGAAACAAATATGCCGGTCTCCCGACGCGATGGTCAGCCAGGCTGCCTGGCAGGCCGCTATCCGACGCCGGCCTGGTATTCGGCGGTTGTGCTCATTGTCTGATGGCGACGTTTGCCCATATGTTCCATCACGCTTGCTAGGCCCGATCGAAATGCAAAAAACCCGCTGCCTATCCACGAAGGAGTGGCAACGGGTTGAGTTGTTATGGAGGGCAATTAAGCCCACCGGAATGTTAGGTCGGGAAGGCGCGCTTGTCGTTAAGCGATTGCCTGTCCTCGACGGTGCCTGTGGATAACTCACTCGGGCAAAGTGCAAGCGCTGGCTCTGCGGTCCTTCTATTCCCGGACAATAGATGTCGGTGGGCGTACCGAGGTAATCGGATCGGCATGACGAAGGACGATCCTCCACGCGCCTTCCTCCCGCCGGAATATGGTGGTGACTCGAAGCGCAATCGGCACCAGTTTGTCGCCCCCACCGACCTTGGATTGGAACCGCTCGACCTCGATGATGTATCCCAAGTCGGCCGTCGCATACTCCGAGATGCGCTCAAAGCCGATGGCCCTGCCGTGCCGGTAATTGGTGGCGGCCCGTTCCATGGTCTCAGCGGCCTTTCTCCACCCCTTCGCCGGCGGGCCAAAGGGATTGGCAATAATGACGTCGTCCTCTCGCGAGTAAAGGCCTTTCAAGGGCTCAGGATCGCCCTTTACGAAGGCATCCAGAGCCAGATGATCCTGCTCGATAAAATTCGCTAGGTCGGAGGCTAACATCTGAACACCCCACATTACTAAAAAAGAACTCTATCCAGCGCTTCATCCCGTCAGCAGCACGGCGTTTGCGCTGGCCGCTGTCCTACGCTGCCGAAGCGTCCCGCGCCCGGCCTTTGGCTAGCGCCCTGCACTGCGAAGCGATGCTGTGAGAAAGCCCCTCCTGCTTGTCGAGCCAAGGTCCAAATCGAAACTTCAGAAGCGGGAACTTGTTCCATTAGGCTGCGCTAAAATGCCTACCAACTCTCGGCAGCGGGCAGTCTCGTCGTGTGGCGTGATCTCTTCGACCCTCACCTTTTCGCTGATCTCTTTGCCATCGCAGGGCTTTGGCCTTGTCTGGTCAGCACAGTCCGCAAATGCGCCTTTTCGCACACGCCGACGACGTAGGACTAGCCCGGATATCTCACACAGTTGAAGTGCATCGGGGCTCCGAATCAAGGAAAATGCTTCTGCGACAAAGACTTACCTTGAGCAGAGGTATTCCCCGATGCA
>NZ_JAMYQP010000076.1:0-10628 GCF_040320945.1 Mesorhizobium sp. M0587 | reverse complement strand
AGGTGTACGATCGAAGTATCGATGTCCTAATCATGCGCTTGCGCCGAAAGCTGGAGGCTGATGCGGCCAACCCTCGCCTGGTCAAAACATCCCGTGGCGCAGGCTACTTCTTCAACGCTGACGTAGACGTTAGCTACGGAGGCACATTGGCCGCGTGACAGTGAGCTATGCTGGAGATTGGGGTGACGAGGCTGATCAAGTCTTCCAACAGTACCAGCCTGATCAATTACGGCGAGAGCTACCGGTCCGGAGATCGCATCGGCCCCTCTCTGCATAGGCACGCGGCCGCCTGAATTGCCGATTTCGCTCAGCTGCTGCTGAATGGCGACGGCTTGCGGCGTATTCAGGGCCCTGTGCGTCTCCGCTGGCCACAACAGCGCTGGGGAATGTTCATTGTTGGGACGACTCACTCGGGTGGCAGGTGGTTGCCCTGGTCAAGCGCATCCGGCGAAGGGCGGATCTGCTGTTGGCTGGCAGCCAAGACTGGGGGCGGCGGCCCGACCTCCGGCGTCCCAGAGCTTGCGAAAGCCTCCGACACGCTTCTGTTGAGGTCATCCCGTCCAGCGGGCATCCCTGGGTTGCTGAAAAAAGACGAGGCGGCTTGATGATCCTGCCCTCGCTGAAGCACCCTCGCGAAACCCCCTGTTCCAGTCGCAGAAGCTCCTCTGGATTGGTTGGCGGCTCGTCAGCTCGACCATCGAACAGCGGCCGGAGCGCCTCGGACACGTGCTGCTCAAAGCCCACTTGCCGGGCTTGGCCCGCTTGCCCCTCTTCCAAGCCGGCGTCCTGCACCTGCGACAAAGCTGTTACACGGGATGGATTTTTTCGCGGGGTCCACACCAGCCTCACATCAAACTGTATCGTCAAAGTCCTGCGCCAATTCACACGGCGGGTCATCGAGTTGAGATTCTGCGGAGAGCGCCTCCTCTGCTCCCGTCAAGGGCGCCGGCTCCGGGAGGGCGCCTGTCTGGCGTTCAAAGATGCGTTTCAGAATGCGATCCGAGAAATAACGCACCTTCCTCAATTTTAATGGTGGCAGACCTTTGATGAGAACAATCTCGTAGTCGTCATCGAGCAGCCGAACCTGTTCGGGACGCAATAGCGGTGCACCTTGATGTGAATTCTGAATGGTCCAGTCGAACGTTCGCGCCTGGCTGTGGGAAATCGATTTGGCTTCAAACGTGTATTCACCGATGGCCTTGGAAATGTAGTTCGGAGTCTCGTCATCAGCCGTGGCCATGAACACTTGCAGTCCGGTATTGCTGAGAAAATTCTGCTTGCCAGCCTCTCCATAAGCCCCCGTCAGTGCCGAAAGGCTTTGGATGATGAGCATGAAACGCCCCTTGTAGCCCGCGATAGTCGTGATTGCGGTCTCGATCGCCTCCAGCTTACCCAAGTGCTTGAACTCGTCGAGCAGGAAGAGAACCTCGTGCTTTTCATCCCGGCGGGGCAGCGACCGCTGCAGAATTGAAACGATTTGCTGAAAAAACAAGCGTATCAGAGGCGCGATCACCTCAAGGTCGTTCGGACCAACGCAAAGATAGATGCACGTTCTGCGACGGCGAAGATCATAGACCGAAAAGTCCGAGCGACTTGTGGCCGCCTTTACAGCGGGATCCGCCCACAGGTTGAGCCCGCCATCGCCGAGCACGGAAGTGTAGGAGGTTAGGATTTTCGTATCGTTCCCCGCCATGTCGTCGAAGATGCGTTGTGCCTCTTTGTTCTGGGTCTCCATGGCGAGTCGCGCGAAGAGCTTAAACTTCTCCCCCGGCTGGGCGAAGAGGTCATAGACGGCGCCGATTGTTGGCGTGCCCCGCTCGATGCAGGCAAGGATTCCCGCGACAAAGATATCTCGCGCGCCGCTGACGAAACCTTCCGCGCCCTCCCCCTTGGCCGTAATCAGGTTTGCGGCCAAGCGGCGGGCTTCGGTGAATTGCTGCTGTGGAGGCAACGCTATAAGATCCAACAGCGGATTGTAGCAGTTTGTGCGCCGCTCCGAATCCAGCGGCGCGAATTTAAACACGTCGTCACCTGCGGCTTTGCGCGCCCTCGAGGTGAGCTCAAAGAGCTCCCCCTTGACGTCCAGAGCTATCACCGAGCCTTTGAATGTAAGTAGCGTTGGGATGACTATGCCGACGCCCTTGCCAGCGCGGGTCGGTGCAACGATGAGGCTGTGAGGCTGCTCGCCATTGGTCAGGTAGTAGCCAGGCCAGAAAGGGCCACTTGTCTTCCCAAACACCGGCCCTGTCACGCCACGGTATCGTCGCAGATATCCCGTGCGTCGCATTTCATCCACTCGAGCCCAACGAGCCGTCCCGTGGTGTTCGAGCTTGCGGCGCAATACGATCTGCTGAATCAGCAAGACGACCGCGGACGTCGAGAGCACGATAGCCGCGCCCCGATAGAAAACGGGGGTTGCGAAACCCAAATAGAAGGGCGTCTCAAACCAAAAGGCACGGACATCAAACGCCATCAGAGCCTCGCCGCTGCCGCCGTGGCGGAAGGTTGCGTAAAGACTTGCCGCACAGAAGCCCACGGCGAGTGAGCACGCGATGCTAATGGCTATGTTGGGGGGCGTCGTTTTTGTTGAAAGCATTGTTCCATTGCCGGATTAGCCGTAGCTAATGCTGCGCGTGCTTCAGAGACCGAACCGGCGTCGCGCGATGTCGCCGCTCGACAGATCGATGCCGCAGTGGGTGGTGCGATGCTTGCAGCGCATCACCCGGCAGACGTGGTTTTTGAAAGTTACACTAAGCAGGTACGTCAACGGCCAGCGAATTGGAAACGGCAAGGCCGTAAACGGATTCGGGAGAGAAAGCGTCACTGTACCATGGCCGAGACCTCAACGGCCGGAGCGATCTCTGCTTCTGGTGGCCTCCATTAGGTCCTCTCGGGCGTGATTGAAGGCGTGGTTTATGGACCGCCCGATTTGAGCACCCCGCTGCAGCTGTTCATAGGAGGTTTGCGGGCCCACTGTATCACGGACTGCAGCCTCAATACCTGCTATGTGGCCGTCCAGATTCGCACTCCGTTCCTCTGCTGCATGCTGCGGCGGCGGCATGTGCGGCAAGATGTCTTGCATGCCGGGAAAAACTGAGTGAGCTTGGGCCTGTTGATTTGCGTCTAACTGGGGATACATGTTGAGAATAGCATTGGATGCCATGTTTCTGACATTGCCATCCGGATCAGAAGAAGCCAATCCAATGGCCTGATCAAGAATGCGAGATTTATTTTCGTCAGTAAACTTACTGAAGTGTGGCGCAACGTAATAAGTTCCGAGAGCTTGCGACGGCGGATCCATGTTGCCAATGCGATTAACAATAGCATCTTGCAGCCCTGGCGTTAGGTAATCGCCTAGATTACTGGCCGCTCCGACTTTCTGCAATGCTATGTCATCCGTGCTGTACCCCAATTCGGCTGTTAATGTCGCGGCCAGATTGATGGCTGATCGTCCAAGCCGATTGGTCCGCCTTTCAAATCTCGCGAGGTCAGTTTCTGGCCCGGGTTGAGTGCCCCGAACGGCTGTTCGCTCGTGCGTCCCGAGGCCTTTGAAGCCCCCAAGATTTCGCGCTGTATCGCGCGGGTTAGCGGTTACCAGCCGTTCTGCAACATCGCTCAATGGCCCCTCTGGAACGTCACGGAGGCTACTGCTCCCCACGCCTTGAGATGATCTTGCAGCTGCACGTGCCCGTTTGTTATCGCGATCCATTGCTCGCCTCCAAAGTAGTTATTCTACCCAATGAGGTTACCACCGAAGCTTGACCTGCTAAACCGATATGATGTTACAGTTGTAGTATGGCAAAGGGTTCCCAGCTCTGTGGGTCTGCCAAGTGCCCGTCCAAGCCGAAGAAAATACGATGAAGCTGGCATCAAATGCGATGTGAACTGCCCCGGGCATTCCGGTGGCCGTTTCGTTTGAGTCACGCGGCTATGGCTGGTTCATCCAACATGGCGTAGTAGCGTTCCTCGGCTTCGGCCGGCGGGATGTTGTGCTCCAGCAGCCAGCGATTGTTGAAGCAGTCGACCCATTCGAGCGTGGCGAACTCGACGGCCTCGAATGAGCGCCAGGGTCCGCGTCGATGCATCACCTCGGCCTTGTAAAAGACGGTTGATCGTTTCCGCGAGAGCATTATCGAAAGAGTCGCCGACACTGCCCACTGCGGGTTCGACGCCGGCCTCCGCCAAGCGCTCGGTGTATTGAATGCCGAACCCTAGAGAATCAGCCCTCAGAGCCTTTGGTAATAGACCGACCCCTCGCACCTGTTTGGGCTGGGTGTACAAGTCAGGTTTTCATCAGGTTGGACGAGTATGTCTGGCAGCCAGAGCGCGACCACTTCCGTGCCCGCCCGCTCGTCTGGCAGACACACAAAGGAGAAAGACATGCCGTCAGCTACAAGCAGCGCCATCGTTTCCTGCCGCAGATCATCGCCCAGCCGGTCTGGCCCTCCTTCAGGTCCCCTTGGCCTGTGTCTCGTCGAGGAAATGGCCCGGGAGCGGGATCGTGGTTTCGTATGAGACAATCCGCCGGTGCGGCAACAAATGCGGTCCGCATCCGGAGCCATTACGTCGCGGCACTTGATATTGCAGTGCAGCAAAGGTAGAGGGCCGCCCCTTATCGGAGTGTCGTCCATGGTCCTTACCAATACTGGTAGCGAGGCAGAACCCGTCGAACAGTCGAGCCATCCGGCAATCGAACAGCAAAGCCCCGAGGTGCTGATGCTAGGCGCGCTCGGCGTTGTCTATGGCGATATTGGCACCAGCCCGATCTACGCGTTCCGTGAGGCGCTGGTGGCGTCGTCGGGCGGCAATGTCGCCGAGCGCGGCGATATCCTCGGCGTTTTGTCATTGATCATCTGGTCGCTGACGATCATCGTCACCATCAAGTACATCATGTTCGTGCTGCGCGCCGATAACGGCGGCGAGGGCGGCGTGCTGTCGCTGATGGCGCTGGCGCGCGGCAGTTTCCCCAAGCGCTCGGCGCTGATGCTCGGCATCGGCATCGTCGGGGCATCGCTTTTCTTCGGTGATGCCGTCATCACACCGGCGATATCGGTGCTGTCGGCGGTTGAGGGCATGAATGTCGTCACGCCGACCTTCCAGCCCTATGTCGTGCCGCTGACACTGGTCATTCTTACCATGGTGTTTGCGGTGCAGCGCTTCGGCACGGGCGGGGTAGGATTGGTGTTCGGCCCGGTGACCGCCGTATGGTTCCTGGCAATTGGCCTTTCCGGGCTCAACCACATCATCGCCGATCCGGAAATCCTGTGGGCGGTGAGCCCGCACTACATCGTCGCCTTCCTGATCAATTCGCCCGACGTCGCTTTCGTGACCATCGGCGCCATCTTCCTCGCCGTCACCGGCGCCGAAGCACTCTATGCCGATCTCGGCCATTTCGGCCGCAAGCCGATCGTGCTGGCCTGGCTGGCGATCGTGTTTCCCTGCCTGCTGCTCAATTATGCCGGGCAAGGCGCCTTCGTGCTGGCCAAGAATGGCGTCGTCGGCCATCCATTCTTCGAGATGAACGAAGGCTGGACGCTGATCCCGATGGTCGTGCTGGCGACGGCCGCGACTGTCATCGCCAGCCAGGCGGTCATCTCCGGCGCCTTCTCGCTGACCCGGCAGGCGGTGCAGCTCAATATGCTGCCGCGCCTGGAAATCCTGCACACCTCGGAGAAGCAGTCGGGCCAGATCTACATGCCGCGCGTCAATCTGTTGCTGGCGCTGGCGGTGATGCTGCTGGTCGTCGGTTTCGGCGAATCGAGCAAGCTCGCCTCCGCCTATGGCATCTCGGTGACCGGCAACATGCTGGTGACGACGGTGCTGCTGTTCGTCGTCATGACCCGGATCTGGAAATGGCGGCTGTGGGTGGCGGTCGCCATGACGGCGCTGTTCGGCTTCATCGATGTCGGCTTTTTTGCCTCCAACATCGTCAAAGTGTTCGAGGGTGGCTGGGCTTCGCTGGCGGTGGCCTTCACCATTGTGCTGGCTATGTGGACCTGGGTGCGCGGCAGCCGCTATCTGTTCGACAAGACCCGCCGCAACGAAATCCCGCTCGATTTCCTCGCCGGCAATCTCCTGAAGAAAAAGCCGCAGCTGGTGTCCGGCACCGCGGTGTTCCTGACGAGCGATCCACTCAGCGCGCCAACCGCGCTGATGCACAGCCTGAAGCACTACAAGGTGCTGCACGAGCAGAACGTCATCCTTTCGGTGGTGACCGCGCCGCAACCGGTGGTGCCCGACAGCGACCGGGTCAAGATGGAGACGGTCAACGAGCTGTTCATGCGGGTGACGCTGACCTTCGGCTACATGGAGCAGCCCAACATCCCGCGCGCGCTGGCGATCTGCCGCAAGCAAGGCTGGAAGTTCGACATCATGACGACCTCGTTCTTCCTGTCACGGCGTTCGCTCAAGGCCTCGCCCAATTCCGGCATGCCGGTGTGGCAGGACCGGTTGTTCATCGGCCTGGCGCGTACGGCGGCCGACGCGACGGAGTACTTCCAGATCCCGACCGGACGCGTCGTCGAGATCGGAACGCAAGTGACGATTTAGGGCAT
This sequence comes from Mesorhizobium sp. M0587, assembly GCF_040320945.1. Lineage (NCBI taxonomy): Bacteria > Pseudomonadati > Pseudomonadota > Alphaproteobacteria > Hyphomicrobiales > Phyllobacteriaceae > Mesorhizobium > Mesorhizobium sp. M0587. The sequence continues at coordinate 4,074 of NZ_JAMYQP010000076.1, read as the reverse complement.
GCCGCGGTTGAGAAGAATCGGTGCTGTCACATTGATTGAGCGGTAAGGAAATTCAGGTAGCAGCGCGCCCGGCACTGTAAGTTTCAGCGGCTTGATGCAGCGATAGCTGGCCGGGACGGCTGTCACGCTGTGGCGACACACGCGATTTTGTTCCAGATTTGCATGGGGGCGTTACGCAGGTCTCGATGTTGAGCCGATGACAGCGCATTGCAGGGAAAGTGAGCAGGTCGGCAATTGGAAACGAACCGCTGAAGCTGGCGTGCCGACTTGAAGCGTTTCATGATCCTTTCGCGTCGTCGGGTCGGCTGGTGCGAATTTTCCGCTCGATTATTCAGGCCTGTGTGCGACCGGTGTTCGACGCCGGGCATGAGGTCGCGCATGGCGGCATCATAGGATCGGAGCTTGTCGGTGATCATGATCCGTGGTGTCCGCCCTTGAGCCTTCAGCAACTTGCGCATCAGACGCTGCCGCCTTGGCATTTCGGCGGCTTTGCACCAGCACTTCGAGGACGAAGCCGTCCTGATCGACGGCACGCCAGAGCCACTGCTTCTTGCCATTGATGGCCACCACACATTCGTCGAGATGCCATTTGTCGCCCAGGCAGCCGGCTGATATTGATCTCCTGGGCGAAATGCCGTCCGAATTTCTCCGCGCAGCTTCGAACGGTCTGATGCGTGACGATGATGCCGCGGGCCGCCAGCATGTCCTCAACCATGCGCAGGCTGAGCGGAAAGCGAAAGTAGAGCCATACCGCGTGCGCAATGATCTCGGCGGGAAAGCGGTGGCGACCATAGAGCGGATCACGAGCAACTTCTGACATGGCCCATGTACGCACATCTTCATAAGCTGTCGGTTGACTTTACGATGCCGCGCCAAGCGAGCAGCATCCGGCCGGCGGGGCCGACCCCGTCTCCCGGCCGTGAGCAGAACGGCATCGCGCAGGTGCCGCTTCATCCTCGACGCGGCCAGCCTGCTTTGCCGTTACCGCCGCCGCCGAAAGCGCCAGGCGTTGCCGCACGCGCCGGTCCGCCGGCAGCGGTTCGTTTCCACCGATGATCCGATTGCCAACCAGTTCCACTTTCCCCCAATACCTGCGTAACGCCGCCATGCAAATCTGGAACAAAATCGCGTATGTCGCCGCAGCATGACAGCCGTCCCGACCAGCTATCGCTGCATCAAGACGCTGATATCTTTACAGTGCCCGCACGCCTCTCGCGCGCCAACGGCCAGTCGGGTGTCGCGAATGAGGCGCGCTGAAGCCATCCGGCTCAGCCGATCATGGCGCTTCGGTTGCCGGGTTCGAGGTCGTGCCTGCCGCTGCGCGATTCTAGCATTTGCGCCTTGGAGAGCTCTGCTTCAGCCTCGGCGAGGCATGGCTCGGCTGCGGTTCTCTGCCGCAGAAGGTCCGATTGCGAATTCTTGACGTTGTCACGACGTAGGCGAGCGGCCTTGGCGAACGTCGGATAAGCGAAATGATTGACATCGGAGATGCCGGCCTTCGTTTCCTCGGCGTTTATCTGGAAGTCCAGTTCTCGCGTCATGCGTTCGAAATCGGCAATCATGATGTCTAGCTGGTGCAACTGTCGCCGCTTCTCATTCACCTGAAATTGCTTCAGTCGGACCAGATTACCTCGTGGCTTCATGACTCGGTACTCCGGTACCCATTTCGTCCAATCAAACCGCTCTCTCCCCTTAACGTTAGGCTACAGCGACTCTCACGTTTTCTGCTGCGAGCGGAAACATATTTTCCAAAATCCTTGGCCGATGGCTATGAGTTCAATGGCATCGACAAGCATGCGAGCGGGGGACTTAAGGGACGGTAAAAAAAGGCGGAATAGGGCGATTTTCACAATGTCTGCATTGAACGCGTTGAGACTGCGGCGGGCTTGACACACAAAGCAATCGTCAAGATTTGCGACATGGACGCCGGGGGGCATGAATACGCCCGCCGTCAGCTATACGCCCCCCGAATTTCCGCCGCCTATTATCGCCCACGCGGTCTGGCTTTATTTCCGGTTTCCGCTAGCCTGCGCCTGGTTGAGGAAATGCTGCTGGAACGCGGCATCGTGGTTTCGTATGAGACAAGTCGCCGGTGGGGCATCAAGTTCGGGCTGGACTGCGCTCGCTGCTTGCGCCGCAAGCCGCCGTGCCGGGATGATGTCTGGTACCTGAACGAAGTGGTCGTCACCATCGCCCGGCAAAAAGCTTTGGTTGTGGCGCGCCGTCGACCAGGATGGATATGTGCTGGACGAAATCGTGCAAAACCGCCGCAACACCAAGGCCGCCAAGCGCTTGCTGACGCGGCTGTTGAAGAAGCAGGGGCTCGCGCCGAAGCGCATGATCACCGACTAGCTGCGCTCGTATGGAGCGGCAAAGCGACAGGTGATGCCGGACGTCAAGCACCGGTCGCACAAGGGGTTGAACAACGGAGCGGAGAATTCCCATGTGCCGCCGCGAAAACGGGAGCGGATGATGCAGGGGTCCGATCGCCGGGAGGCCTGCGACGCTTCGTCTCGACCTTGTCAGCCCTCCGCAACCTCTTCGTCCCGCCCCGCCCCAAACGTTCTGCTCTCGCCATACATGTTCATCGCCTCAGCGCGATGGCGCTGGTGATATCACGACGCGTTTGTACCGCTCGACCTACGCCACAGGTGCCGACGCTGTGACGAGCTTCGTCGGTCGCGTGTCGAGTGACGGCACCGGGGACAATTATCGTCGACCGCAGTCCATTGCCCAGACCAAGGCGCTTCTCGGCGTCGGCACGATGGCAAATCGCAGCGTCACGATCTCGGCCGCTGCCCCTTCTGGCGGCGTGGACGGTGATTTCTGGGTGCAGCCGTAATGGCCCTTTACGTCAAAGCCTCCGGGGTCTGGGGGGCGGCCAGCGCCGTCTGGGTGAAAATCTCAAGCCTCTGGACCAAGGCTCGACAGGTCTATGTGCGCAGCTCGGGCGTCTGGGAGAAAATGTTCCCGATAGATCTGGTCTTCAATGGCACTCACGAAGACTCGACTGCCACGACCGTTTACACCCACACCAGCATTCCGCTTCTTGTCGCGCCACACGCTAATCGTCGTGTCATCGTGACAACTGAGACCACTGACACCGAAAGTGCAGTGACCGTCAACAGTATGACGATTGGGGGTGTGGCTGCCACCCTTCTCGCTCAGGTGAAAGCATCTTCAATTCTGGTGTGGTCTATCTGTCAGTGTGGTCAGCCCTCGTGCCAACCGGTACGACGGCAACGATCGTGACCACGTATAGTGAGAGCGTGTTCCGTGACTACATGTCGGTCTATACGACCACCAATTGGGATGGTGTGGTGGGCACTGTTGCCTCTGACAACAATTCAACGGGTGGCCTGACAACGACCGTCAGCATTGGTGCCCTGGGCGCAGCGATCGCAATTGCGGGCAACGCCACCAAGGGGGCATCGGCACTGCGACATGGACCGGGCTGACCCAACAGTTCTCAAACACACCAGTCACGAATAGAAACCACAGCGGAGCAATGGCCATAGCTACCGCCGCCCAAGCTGCCCTCACCGTAACCTGTGCCTACAGCACTACTCCAGCACTTGCCGCACTGCTGGTGGTTCCGCTGTGCGCAACTCCTGACTGGCGACGGCGTCGGCGACATGCCTTACGGACTCGTATTGCCAGAGCTTGTAATCGTCGACAAACCAGCCAAGTCGGCTCTCGATCGCCGTAGCAAGCTCGTTATAGTCGAGGCTGTCGAGGCCGAGATCCCGCATTCTGGTTGTCATCGACACCTCTACTTTTTCGGCAACTAGAGCGTTGAGGGTTTTGAGAACCAGTTGTTCAATTTCAAGTAATGTCATCACTAATACATGCCTTTTGCTTGCAGATTCAGGTAATGCAACCCTGAGCGGGGCGCAACCCCCAAAACGAGGTGTGCCGTTGAAACATGTTCTTGTCATTGACGATGATGCCGCAATGCGGCGCCTCATCGCCGATGCATGCCCTGAAGGTAACCGCAGTCCACGATAGCAAGCAGTTTGACTATGTTCTTTCACGTGAGCCAGTCGATCTCGTGGTTGTTGACCTTAACCTAGG
>NZ_JAMYQP010000075.1:0-11201 GCF_040320945.1 Mesorhizobium sp. M0587 | reverse complement strand
CCTGAAGGCGGGCGGCGCCTATGTGCCGCTCGATCCGGCCTATCCGAGCCCACGGCTCAACCAGGTGCTCGCCGATGCCGCCCCCAAGCTGCTGCTGGCCGATGCGGCCGGACGCGCCGCCCTCGGCGCCGAGGCGCTCGCCAGCCTGACGGCGGTCGACCTCTCGGGCGGCGCGCGTCCATGGGCCGGCCAGGGCGCTGACGATCCCGACCCGCGCGCGCTGGGGCTCACCCCCCGCCATCTCGCCTACATCATCTACACCTCGGGCTCCACCGGGACGCCCAAGGGCGTCATGGTCGAGCATCGCGGAGTGGTCAATCTGGGGCTGGCTCAGATCGGACTGTTTGGCGTTGGTTCAAGCAGTCGAGTGGTGCAGTTCGCCTCCTTGGGTTTTGATGCCAGTGCCTGGGAAATGATTATGGCGCTTGGCTCCGGCGCCGCCTTGCATTTGCCTGCGGATGAGCTCCGCCAGGCGAGTGCCAGGCTATCGCATTATCTGCGAAGCCAAGCTATCACCCACGCGACGCTGCCTCCGGCCTTGCTTCAGGAAAGCAGAAGTGCGGAATATTTGGCGTCGCAAGCTCTCATTCTTGCTGGAGAGCTGCCGAAGGCCGAACTCATCCGTCGCCTGCCTGCAGCATCTGTTATCAATGCCTATGGACCGACGGAAACGACAGTCTGTGCAACGACCTGGACTTGCCCCGATGACTTTGACGGGTCAGTTGTCCCGATTGGCCGTCCGATCGCCAACACGCGGATCTATCTTCTGGACGCTCATGGTGCGCCGGTGCCGTTGGGGGCGGTGGGCGAGCTCTATATCGGCGGGGCCGGCGTTGCGCGTGGCTACCTGAACCGGCCGGAGCTGACGGCCGAGCGGTTCATCGCCAGCCCGTTTGTGGAGGGCGACCGGCTGTACCGGACCGGCGATCTGGGGCGCTATCTGCCGGACGGCAATCTGGAGTTTTTGGGCCGCAACGACGAGCAGGTGAAGATCCGCGGCTTCCGCGTCGAGCCGGGCGAGGTCGCGGCGCGGCTTTGCGAGCACGAGCTTGTCGGCGATGCGGTGGTGGTGGCGCGCGCCGATCGCACCGGCGGCCAGCGGCTCGTCGCCTATGTGGTGGCGAAGCCGGCGGACGGATCGGGCGAGGCCGATGGCGCGCAGCTTGCTGCCTCCTTGCGCGCCCATCTGGCTAGCCTGCTGCCCGACTACATGGTGCCGTCGGCCTTCGTGCGGCTGGACGGGCTGCCGCTGACACCGAACGGCAAGCTCGACCGCCAGGCGCTGCCGGCCCCCGACGACGAGGCCTATGCGCGCACCGCCTATGAAGCGCCGCAGGGCGAGGTCGAGACGCTGCTGGCCGGGATCTGGCAAGAGCTGCTCGGCCTCGAGCGCATCGGGCGCCACGACAACTTCTTCGAGCTCGGCGGCCACTCGCTGTTGGCCGTGCAGCTGCTAAGTCGAGCTTCAAACCTCGGGCTGAAGTTTAGCGCCAGCGATCTCTTCCGGACACCCATTCTGAAGGAGCTTGCATCGAAGCTCAATTGGGAACCACAACCAAGTAATCCGGGAGTGATTTCCATTCGTCCGGCGGGATCGCAGTTGCCGCTCTTCTTTTTTCCGACAGGGTTGGGAGACTGTTCCTATGCCGTCAAATTGGCGAGCGAAATGGACATAGACTGTCCTGTCTATGCGCTGCCATGGCCGGATTTCGATGAACTTTATCCACCAACTCTCGAAGAAATAGCCGCGCAGGCAATCGAAGTGATGAAAGAGATCCAGCCGTTGGGGGCTTATCGCCTCGCGGGATACTCATCAGGCGGGATCTTGGCTTACGCAATTGCGCAGCACCTGTTGAGGCTACGCGAAGCTGTTTCATTCATGGCGTTCATCGATGTTACGCTACCTGCAAATGGCTCGAGCATATCGCCCATCCAGGTGGTCAACGAACTGGTTCTGGAACGCCTCGAATCGTTGGAAGATGAGTGCTTCGCAGAGCTTGAACGCTTCGCTGAACAAAGCTCGATTGCTCAGCTGCTTGAAAAGGCGCAGCAAATTGGAGCGATCCCTTCAAAAGGCGATCTCCGAGACGAAGTGCTAATGTATGAAAAAATCGCTCGGTTCCACGGGGCGCTGCAGCGGTACCAACCTCCTTCCCTGCCAGTTGGAATACATCAGTTTTATGCCACTGAAATTCGCCCCCTTCGTGGCGCACGCGCCAAGAGTTCAATAGATCCAAACGCAACTTCGCCCATGCGGGGGTGGGACCGGATCTTAAGTGCGGCGCCTATTTATACCGTGCCGATTCCTGGCGACCACCTGACCATGGTGACCATTCCAGAAAACCGTCGGGTTTTGGCTCGAGCCATTTCGATGGCATTAATCAATTCACGTAGAACACCGGGGGGTTCCGTCGCAAACTCCAGCTGAGGTCGCCAAGGCAGGTTGAGCGTCAGGCGGCCCTCATGCTGCGTATTCCAATGAAACCGGACAGTGATTCCGAAACGAAACCGGACGCTTATTCCGATTAAATACCGGACGCGATTCCGAGGCGAAGCCGGACGGCTTAGAGCGCCTCAGGGTCATTTTTGATATTTGTCGACGAAGTCGTTTCCGGTCAAGCGGCAGTTGCGTCTGCGACTGGCAGGACCCTGTGTTTGCGCATGCTTTCGCCGGAGAGTTCGATGCGATAGGCGTTGTGAACGAGGCGGTCCAGGATGGCATCGGCGAGGGTTGGGTTCGCGAATGCTTCATGATGCACCTTTCCTTGATCGCCTGGTCCGTTGCAGTCGGCGTTGAGGCAGCGAGGATGGCGAACTGCTCGGCGATCGACGGACTGGGATTGTAGGCATACTTGCCTGTCGCTTGCGCATCATGTGGATCATCTCGATGCCGGACAAGGATGATGGGGGCGCTCGCATGAGACTTGAAGCCGAGCATGCAGCGGATGCGGCGCTTGATGCGCCGGTGATCCTGTTCGATCCGGTTGTTGAGATACTGGCTCTTTCAGATCCGGATCGGCTTGAGCTGCCGCCGCGAGCGATCCCGCAGCCGGCTTTCCGCGTCACAGGAACGGATCGCCTCGCGATTGGTTTGGCTGCGGTCGATGACGATGCGCTCGGGGCGGCCATGACGCTGAAACGCCTTGCGCAGAAAGCGTTTGGCAGCCACCAGGTCACGATGTTCGCTGAAGAAGAACTCTACCGTGTCGCCGACGCTATCGATTGCACGGTAGAGATACATCCATTGCCCGCGAACCTTGATGTACGTCTCGTCCATATGCCACTTGCCGGTGACGGTCCGCTGCGCCGGTTGAAGCGCTCCAGCAGTTGCGGCGAGAAGCGGACGACCCAGCGATGCACTGTGGAATGATCGACGCTCAGGCCGCGTTCGGCCATCATCTCTTCCAGATTGCGCAGGCTGAGATTGTAGGCCAGGTACTAGCGCACGCACAGCAGGATCACCGACTGGTCGAAATGACGGCCCTTGAACATGACAAGCTCCTCGGAAACTGAAGAGCCTCCATGCCCTCGATTTCATTACCGAAGAGCTTGCAACAGATCCCGAAGCCCTGGTCGCCGTGAAGTCGCCGTCCGAGTTTCTCGAACTGCAGACCGTATTCCTGCGCAAACAGATCGAGAAGTCCGCCCAACAGTCCAAGGCCCTCCAGGCATTGATGTTGAGAGCTAGCGAGGATATGTCCAAGCCAATCAAGGATGCCTTTGAGAAGACCTCGAAGGTACGCAAAGCGGTCTGATTCCTTAAGGCAACCCGAGACCCAAAGTCAGTACCTTGTCCACGGGGGCACCTGGCGCTGGTCTTCTTCCATTTGGTCGGACGGCTTTGTCTGCCCGACCGCATCGCAGTGATGTCGTCCTCACGGTTTTCCGCGCGTCTTGGCCTCTAGGTCCGGTGCATCAGTCGCGATTCTCCCCGCTGTAGCGGACAAGCCGCGCGATTTGTTCACGCAATGAGGTGGTGCACGGCAAGTCGGGGAAGGTCGCCGTCTCGACAATCGCGCTACGATCTGGGGCGACGGCACCGCGCTCGCGGAGCACCCACACTCGTGCAGGTCATCGAAGAGCGGCTTGATCACTTCCTGCCGTATCGCCGAATTGCCCCCTTGGCTGCTCCATTGTCGAATATCTGACAAATTGCGTCGAAGCAAACAGATAGAACCGAGCCGCACGTCCAAGATGCGGATAATACGACACTTTTTTGAGTTGGCATTGCATTTGCTTAAGTGACGTTAATTCCAGGAATTCCTGGCCCGCCTGATCGGCAAAGATGGTCTGTGGCAAGGGGTCGTACGCTGCGACGATGGAGTTAAGAAAACTGGTTCCGTCGCAAACTCCAGCTGAGGTCGCAAGGGCAGGTTGAGCGTCACGCGGCGCTCATGCGGCGAGCATTTCGAACTGCTTGGCAATGAGGGCGTGGGATTGTTGGCAAACCTGGCCTGTCGTTTGCGCATCATATGAACCATCTCGATGCCCGAGAGGATAGTTTCGGCGGTTGTGGTTGACTTGAAGCCGAGCATGGACCGGACGCGGCCCTTGATGCGCCTATGATCCTGTTCGATGCGGTTGTTGAAATACTGGCTCTTGCGGATGCTGATCGACTTCAGTGCTCGTCGCGATCGATGCCGCAGGCGATTCAAGATCGCAAGGTCGGATGGCCTCGTGATTGGTCTGGCTGCCGTCGATGGCGATACGTTCCGGCCTGCCATGGCGCTGCAGCGCCTTCCGTAAGAAGCTTTTGGCCGCCGGCAGGTCACGGTTCTCGCTGAAAAAGAATTCGACCGTATCGCCGAGGCTGTCGATAGCACGATAGAGATACATCCATTGGCCTCGAACCTTGATGTAGGTTTCGTCCATGTGCCATTTTCCAGTGACGTTCCGCTTGCGCCGGTTGAATCGGTCCAGCAGCTCAAGCGAGAAGTGCACGACCCAGCGGTGGACAGTGGAATGGTCGACGTGAATGCCGCGCTCGGCCATCATCTCTTCCAGATCGCGCAGGCTGAGATTGTAGGCAAGATACCAGCGAACGCACAGCAGGATCACGGATCGATCAAAATGGCGGCCTTTGAACATGACAAACTCCCGGAAAAAAGAGCAAGCATCATTCAGCAAATGACCTTTCCGAAAAGTTTTGCGACAGAACCGAAAAAGATCCCCAACGAACTGCTCGGAAGGTTCTGGCACTCCGCCCAGGTTCATTCTCGAGAGTCCGACAATACCCCAAATGTCGGAAAGCCCTGGCTTGGTGATCCAAAGATAGGAAGCACTTTGTATGCGGTCCGCCGCCGCTGCTTATCGACGCCCGAGTCGATCAACTCCAAGGCCAAGCTGCATTGGCTGAGCTTCTCATTCGAAAAGCTCAAAGGGACCAGATAGAATGGAGACTATCACCATTGATCAACAGAACATCCTCGTCGGCATCCGTCCAATACAACCGGCCGACGACTCCACCTTGTACGCTTCCGAAGTTACCTCGTTGGGACGCGCTGTTACCAAAGTTCGCCGCCAAAGCGGTGCTGCAAGAGTAGTCGCCAGAACACTCCTTGGCCAACTGGGATTCCCACCACTGCCGATCTTAAAGACGCGCTCTGGTGTTCCGATCTGGCCACCCGGCGTCGTCGGATCTTTGGCGCACCACGATATCGTAGCAGCCGCCGCCATTGCAGGGACGAAAAGGATTGCGGCTCTCGGCATCGACATTGAGCCTAATGAGCCACTGCCGGAGAACCTGATCGAATTGATTGCCACCCCTAACGAGCAACGCATGTACGATCTACATCTGCTCAAGCGGCGGGACCTCTTCGTTTTGAAGGAGGCGGTATATAAGGCGCTTTTTCCACTGTACAATCATTTCATCGAATTCCAGGACGTGGAAATTGATATCTCTGCGCGATTAGGGTACGTGTCGAAGGCAAATTGCACGTTTTCGCTCGAGTTACTTATTTCCAACAATGTAATCGGGTTGGCATATTCACGGCCGACGTGCGGTGACCTTGCCCCGCTGATCTAATCCGGTTGACGTTCGTTCTGGCCCATCGAGAGGACCAGGACATGAAACGTAGCCGCCTTTCTGAAGAGCAGATCATCGGAATTTTTGAAGGAACATGAGGGGCTCTGTCGCAATTCCGGGATGTGGACGGGGGCATTCGACAGCAGCGCCCGATTGATCGTAAGCGGTCAGCCGATAACGTCAGGCCTAAAGTTCCAAGGCATGAGCATTTCGATCTCGGATGCCGGCCATCCTTGAGCGATGCGGGTCAAGGTCTGCGAGAGCCAGTCGAGCGGATCGACGCTGTTCATTTTGCAGGTTTGCAGCAAGGTGGCTACCGTCGCCCAGGTTCGTCCACCGCCTTGGCTGCCGGCGAATAGACTATTCTTTCGCGTGATCGTCTGGGGCCTGATTGCACGCTCGACGATATTGGAGTCGATTTCGATGCGACCGTCCATCAGAAAGCGTTCCAGCGCCTCCCGCCGGGTGAGCGCGTAGCGGATCGCCTCGGCGGTCTTGGATTTTCCGGAGACCTTCCCCAGTTCCGCTTCCCATAGATCGAAGAGGCTCGCGACCATGGCCACGGATTTTTCCTGACGGAGCGCGGCGCGGCTTCCGGCATCCTTGCCGCGAACCTCGTCCTCGACCTTCCACAATTCGGTCATGGCGATGATCGTTACCGTCGCGGCCTGCGAGATCCCGCTAATATGCAGGTCGTAGAATTTGCGCCGCAGGTGAGCCCAGCACCCGGCGAGCCGGATTGATTCATTGCTGCCGGCTTTGGCCCGTGCCTTGACCAGGTTGGTATAGGCCGAGTAGCCATCCACTTGCAGGATACCGCTGAACCCGGCGAGGTGGCGCGCCACGCAATCTGCGCCTGTGCTGTCCTCAAAACGATAGGCAACCATTGGCGGACTGGTTCCGCCATAGGGTCGATCATCCCGTGCGTAGGCCCATAGCCAGGCTTTCGTGGTTTTCCCGGAACCGGGGGCAAGGGTGGGCAAGGTCGTCTCGTCGGCGAAGATCCTTTCGCCCTCCTTCACACGCTCGAGGATGTAATCGGCGAGCATCTGCAACTCGAAGCCCAGATGCCCCGTCCACTGCGCCATCAGCGACCGGCTGATCTCGACACCGTCGCGCAGATAGATCGTCTCCTGCCGGTAAAGCGGAAGGCCGTCGGCGTATTTCGACACGGCGATGTAGGCGAGCAGCCGCTCCGTCGGCAGGCCACTTTCAACGATGTGCGCCGGCCGACGCCAGAGCCTGGACCACGCCGTCACGGCCCCGGAAAGCGTATTTGGGACGGCGCGTGACGATGACCCGGAACTTCGGCGGCACGACGTCCAGCCGCTCGGATCAGTCCTCACTGATCAGAACCTTTTCCAGCCCCTTGCAGTCGCCAGGGATTTCCGGCTCGATAACTTCCTCGATGCGTTCGAGGTGGGCAGCAAAACCCTTGCGCGGACGCGGGGCGCGCTTCGGCTTGTTTCCGACCGCGCGGTCGAGTTCGCTCCGGATTTCAGAAAGGCCGGTCTCGACCTCTTCGAAGGCAAAGGAGGCCTGCTCGTCGTCGATGGCCAGGCGTAGCCGCTCGGAACGCGTGCCATGTTGCGTGCGCTGTAAAACTTTCAGGATCGACGTGAGATTGGCGATCCGCTCGTTGGCGCTCCTCTCGACGGCCTTCAGCCGGGCGACCTCCGCCTCGGATGCTGCGATCCGAGCTTCGGCGACTGCGATCCGGGCCTCTCGCAGCCTGCTCGCGAGCCATGGAAAGGATCATCGCCTTCAGCGCATCAACGTCGTCGGGAAGGGCAAGACCCGGTAGAACCATGGCAAGCAACAGAGCACAAAAACAGCCGCTTTCCCAACCGTTCCAGCCGCATGATTCATCTTGCCGCAGGCCGGTTTCAGCCCGTCGATAACGGCCGCCTGACCCTGGCCGGACGGATCTTTTTCCAGTCTAACCCGGCCAGAAGCGCCATCAGCTGGGCGTGGTCGAGACGCATGCGCGCGGCCGATATCGCAGACCAGCAGAAGCTGTGATCTTCCAGAGTCTTCGAATAAAGACAAACCCCGCTGCCGTCCCACCACACGATGCGAACCCGGTCCGCACGCTTCGAGCGGAACACGTGAAGCGCCCCCGAGAACGGGTCCAGGCCGCCATCCCTGACCAGCGCCATCAAAGATGCCGCGCCCTTGCGGAAGTCGACAGGCTGGCACGACACGTAAACCACCACACCGGAAGCGATCATGCCTTGCGAACCGCGCGGATGATCCTCGCCAGGCGATCGGGATCAACATCGCCGCCGGCGCGCACCACGGCATCGCCAATGACGATTTCCACCATGTCGCTGCCCATCGCTTCAAAGCGCGTGAACTTCGCCGGCTTGCTCGCTGCCTCCGTCAGTGGCGCAACCATGCCCGACGAAAGCGCCTTGCGGCGCCATGCATAGAGCTGCGAGGGGTCCAGCCCCTCGGAACGCGCAACTGCCGACACATTACCCCCTGGCGAGAAGGCTTCGGCGACAAGCCGTGCCTTCTCTTCGTCCGACCGATGGCGCGGCTTGCGTCGGGACGGCACAGGCTCCGCCGTCAAAATCTCGAATGTTCGATGATGGCTCATACTGTCGCTCACAGGATTCTCCGCATGATTCATGCTGAAAATGAGCGATCAACCGCCTGCACGCTACGTGGGGATGCCTACGCGCTTACGATCAAGGTCGTGGCCGGCCAGCACAAGACGAGGTTCCGCGGCCGCGACCGTGTCGGATGGGCCTTCACCTTCGCAGCCGCTGCCTACAATCTGGTGCGACTGCCAAAGCTCATGGCGGAGACCGGCTGATGGCCAAGGTTCCCGGCTTCGCCAAGGCCTTTGCCGGCCGCTGGCGCATCGTCGAGATGGATGTTTGGGATAACGACTCCCTCGATCTCGTCGAGGAAGCGCATCTGACATTCAAAGGCTCGGCGGATGGCGAGATCGCCTTCGGCGCACTCAAGGGCTTCCTCGATGTCCGATATGGCACCCGCGATGGCTCAGCATGCGCGGAATTCTCGTGGGAGGGGCATGATGAGAAAGACCCAGCCTCTGGCCGCGGCTGGGCTGTCTTTGGCACTGCAGGCCGCCTCGTCGGCCACTTCTACATCCACAACGCCGACGATTCAGGCTTCGTTTGCGAAAGAGCCTGAATTCTTCAACAGCCTGTTAGAACTGTCAATCCCGTACTTCCCGCGGGTGACGACTGGGGTTTGATGCGTAACGTTCTATTGCGAACAGGCAGGAGAGCGGCGATGATACAAGCGCACGTTGTTACGAGCGACAACAGGCATCTCTATGAGTTAGAATTCGAACAATTCCTGCGCCGACGACATGATATTTTCGTCAGACAAAAGAACTGGCGCCCAGAAAGCCCAGATGGTCGGGAGATCGACGAGTTCGATACGGACGCGGCGACCTACATCCTTGGACTGGAGGATGGCGACGTAGTCACGTCGGCCAGGCTGATACCCACTAGTCAGCCGCATCTGGTTTCTAGGATTTTTCCACAGATGTGCGAGCGCACTGGAGTTCCCAGCCGGCCTGATTGGGCGGAATGGACCCGGACCTATGTTGTCCCTGCTAAGCGCAGCGCATCTCGCCGCGGCACTCTGGCCAAGTTGTGTTGCGCAGTAATGGAATTTGCTCTCGAAGAAGGGATCTCGGCGGTCGGAGGCATCCAGGAAACGTCTTTCATGTCGCACCACCGAGTTCTCAAATGGCAGGTCACGCCGCTCGGTCTCGCGCGGGATATCGACGGCGACACCTGCGTTGTGGCTTACATTCAGGTTAATGACGAAGCCCTCAAAAACGTTCGCCGCTTGCTTGGGATCGACGCTTCGCTTCTCGTTAGGCGGGGTCCGAGGAGGCCTTTCGTTCAGGCGGCCGTCAGCCTCCAGCAGGTGGGCAACATTGTCCGGGAAACGAAGCAATCATGGAGTGAAGCGCTCGGTGAACGCGCAGCGTTGAGAGGCAGCTCCTTCACGCCCCTTTCTCGTTGTGAATCATGAAAGGAACAATTCCGAACAAACAAAAAGAGATCGGACCACAATGCGCATTACTCTACTCGGCGAATTTGGGATATCGGTAGACGACCGCCGTATTCGCTCTGATTTGGGGCGAAGCGGCCAGAGGATGGCCGCACTGCTTTTTGCCTTCCCGGGACGAATCTACCGCCGGGAGCGAATTGCGGATCTCTGCTGGCCAGAACTCGATCCCGAGAGGTCACGGGCCGCCCTTAACTCCGCCCTTTGGCGTTTGAGACAAATTCTTTGTCTCGATCCGTCAAGCAACCGGGGGCAAAACCTCCGGTCTATTGGCTCGGACATTGTCCTCGAACCTCAGCCATGGCTTGAGGTCGACTCTTGTGTTCTCGCCAACACAGCAAATCAAGTCGGAAATCAGATCGAACTCTCTCAAATTCCATGCCTAAATTCCATGAGATCAGCGATCGACTTGTATCATGGACAATTTCTGGAGAAAGAGGGTTGCGAGCACTTTGTTGCAGAACGCGACCGTATTCACAGCTGCTTTGTAACACTATCTAGCATCGCCTTAGAACGGTATGCCTCAGTGTCTGCCTATTCTGACGCTATTTCTATTTGTCGAAAAGTATTGATGTTTGACCCATTCCATGAATTGTTCATTCAGATTCTAATTGCCCTGCTTTTTCTGAACGAACAACGAGCCAGTGCAATAATATTCTATGAGAAGTGGAAGAAGGCGCTCCGCACGGAGATCGGTGTCGATCCGATGCCAAAAACGGCAAGAGTCGGACAACAAATTAGAATTTGCCAGAGTCCCGCAGAGATTGATGAAATTCGGCAGGTACTTTTCCCGGTGAACAGGAATAATGGATCTTGGTAGAACTTATGAGACCTCTGCGCGAAAGCATTTTCGTTGATTTTGTTGATTTTTTTGGCTTCCACGGTACTGATACCAGCGCCGACGTGGTCGGCTGTGTCTTCTGACGCTCTCGTGTAAGCATTAGTGGAGCGTTGGTGCATAGCGTTGGTGCATGGATCCTTTGTCAACGGTTTGGCGATAGGCAGGCAGGATCAAAATCAGCTTGATGCGAGTGCCATGCCGTACAAACACAACGCAGATCGTCGTCATCACGTGGGAAAGATGAAATTCAGGGTGACGAATTGGCGTGACTACGAA
>NZ_JAMYQP010000074.1:0-12330 GCF_040320945.1 Mesorhizobium sp. M0587 | reverse complement strand
ATCGTGGACTGCGGTTACCTTCAGGGCATGCATCGTGAGATACTCGGCGATGAGGCGCCGCATTGCGGCATCATCGTCAATGACAAGAACATGTTTCAACGGCACACCTTCAATCTTGAAGCCCCATGTCTAAACCTGTTGCCGAGCAACCCTGGGGCACCGACCCAGAACAGCTGCCCTTGATACCACTCGCCGTTGCGTGCGGCCAATGTGAGGCCGTGCTCGTCCTGGTCTTTTCATCCCCAGCGAATTGACCGCACCAAGGCAGCCCGTTGCCACCCGACAGGTCCAAGCGCCGACATGACCCTGCCGTGTGGTCCTTCGCTTTTTCGCTTCGAGCTCCCCCGTTGGTGCAGGCCTGAGTTCGACCTCATGGATGCCAAGTTTCCTGCTATGCCCTCCTCGTCATCCTGGAGTTTGCGGACCTGGATCATCTCGATATCCTACGGCTCGTGGATCCAGCTCGGACATGGTTGAGCAGCGCGGCGTTTGGCTTGATCAGAGAGGCGGTCGGCGGAAGAAGACCGTGATTCGCTGCAGCGGCCTTGTGCCAAATAGTATGTCTCCTGCCAAGCCGGCTTCGTCCAAGGTGGCCGGCGGCCTCAAATGCTGTTCGGGCGACCGGCAGGTCGCCGGTTGCGGTGAACGTCCGGGCTAACATTTCTCAGTTACTGCAACTCCTCCATCTTGAGCGTGTCACTATGCTTGTCCATTGCGCCGTCGGACGTCAATGACGTGCGGCTTTCTGCCGATGGGACTGTGCATGATCCACTCTTTGGCGGCGGCGGCCGAACAGCTGAACCAGGCTCGCACCAGGATGGGCTGCGCCGCCACGTCTTCCCAGTTGACCCTCGCCGCCGCGGATTTGCGCCTTCGAGCCAGCTTCGCGGACGAGCTCGCGACTCAAGCAATGATCTGAGTGTGCAGGGCCGCGCATGGCTGCTCTTTAAGCACCGGCAGCATACCGGCAAAGTTGGGCTGCTTTATCGCCTTCGTCGATTCCCCACGGTGATCCCGAGCCTGAACAAACCCGCCAAGCTCCCCATTTTGTCCTTGGCTTGGCGCTGACAGAAGTACCACCCATGGCGCCGAAGTCGCGGCCCACAGTCTAGGAGCAACGGACGGCCGGGACGAGCAATCCTGCACAGGAGTCATCGTACCAAGATGCTCCGGATGTCGCTGGCTGATCGGGCCCGCGCCACCCACGCATGCGCAAGATGCTCACCCACGCTGACACGAACACGGTCTTTGCTTCAGTTGAAACCGAAAAGCTGAACTTGAACATCACACAGTAACAAACCTCCCCGATAAGCGCGTGCCGGACAGGGCCAGAACCCGTCCGGCGGCTTGGAAAGGTAGGTGATAGGAAATGTTTATTGCAGCTTGGCCGCTGGCCATCGTCCTGTTGACATCCATGTCACTCCCAGCCGAGCCCGCGCCACTCTCTCCGCGTGAGTTCCGCAGCCTGTCGCGCAAATGCGCTCCCTGGGTTGCGCCGTCCACCCTGGCCGCGATTGCCAAGATTGAAAGTGGCTTTGACACGCTGGTGGCTCATGACAACACCACAGGTGAGCAGCTTCGCTGGATAGACCACCTGGAAGCCACGCGGGGCATCAAGGAACGCCTCGAAGCACAACATTCTGTCGATGTTGGATTGATGCAGATAAACAGCAAGAACTTTGCCGTGCTCAATCTTACGCCGGAAAGGGCTTTCGAGCCCTGCGCCTCGCTTTCGGCTGCCGCCCACTTGCTTGAAAGCCGGTATGCCGGCGGCACCACTGCTGTGGCACAGCAACTGGCGCTTCGCCGTGCCATCTCGGCCTATAACACGGGCGACGTCACGCGTGGCTTCGCCAACGGTTATGTACGCAAGGTCGAGTCGGCCGCAAAGGACATCTCAAGTCTCCTTGAGCGAACGCTGGAGCCGGCTGCTCGAGATGTGCCGCACCTTGAGGCACCCGGTCGGAAAGCCGTGCCGCCTCTGCTCCAGCAGAGCCAACAGGCCAATAGAAAGAAGCAGCCCAACCAAGATTCTTGGGACATTTGGGGCTCGTATCAGCCAGACCGCTCCGGGGCCGATCCCTCCGGTCCGACAGGCAGCCAGGCTGCGAAAGCACGCGAACCCGCGAACCCGAACAAACTCGTATTCGATTGAAACATGGAGATGCAATGATGACGCCACTCAAGATACTTCGTGCGCTTAGAACGCGTGTTCCTTCGCCTTTTTCCATGCTGCGCATGGCGGCTGAATATGTACCGGCCGCTGCTGCAGGCGCGGCGTGGACGGTCTTCTACAGCGGGCCAGCCGCGGCTCAGGTGACCGGAGGGACGGATCCTGCCAAGATGGTCCAGAATATCTGCACGTTCATACTTGGCCCCTTTGGACAATCACTGGCCGTGCTCGGGCTCGTAGCCATCGGTATCTCTTGGATGTTCGGTCGTGCTTCACTTGGCCTGGTTGCGGGTGTCGTTGGAGGGATCGTCATCATGTTCGGGGCCAGCTTCCTGGGCAAGGCGCTCATAGGCGGTGGCTGATGAGCGACCGGTTGGAAGTGAGCACCCTCTATGTGGCGGCGACGCGCCCCGCACTGTTTCTGGGGGTGCCGCTGACGCTGGCCGGATTGCTCATGATGTTGGCTGGGCTTGTTATCATTATCCTTCAGAACCCGCTCTACGAAATCGTTCTCGCGCCACTCTGGTTCGGAGCACGGCTGGTTGTTGAGCGTGACTATAACGCGGCAAGCGTCGTGCTGCTCTATTTGCAGACGGCCGGCAGAAGCGTGGACGGGCCGGTCTGGGGAGGCGCAAGCGTCAGCGCCAATCCGATCAGAGTGCCGAAACGCGGAAGAGGAATGGTGTAATGTTCGGCGCCAGCGGCCGGACCGAGAGGTCTGGCGAGATCTACCTTCCGTATGTTGGTCACGTAAGCGATCAGGTTGTCCTTCTGGAAGACGGATCGATCATGGCCATGGCACATGTGAACGGTGTGCCCTTTGATTTGGAAGACGCTGAGATGCGCAACTCGCGCTGCCGCGCGTTCAACACTCTCTTGCGCAACATCGCCGATGACAATATCTCGATATACGCTCATCTTGTGAGACACAACGATGTGCCGGCGCCGGCGCCGCGCCAGTTTCAAAGTGCATTCGCTGGCAGTCTGAGCGAGGCCTACGAACGTCGTGTGCTGTCGGGAAAGCTCTTTCGCAACGATCACTTCCTCACTTTGATCGTGTCCCCCCGCACCGCAATCGGCAAGATCGGCTTGCGGATTGCCAAGTCCCGCAGACGGAATGAGCACGATCTAGCCACCCAAATGCGGAGCCTGGAAGACCTCTGGCACATCACTGCTGGCGCACTCGGCGGTTACGGTCTGCGCCGGTTGGGCATTCGTGAGAAAGGCAACGTGCTCTTCACGGAAATCGGCGAGGCGCTTCGGCTCATGATGACTTGCCGGTTTCTTCCGGTTCCGATGGTTACCGGCTCCCTTGGCGCCTCGATCTACACTGACCAGGTCATCTGCGGGAAGCGGGCGCTTGAGATTCGAAGGCCCGGGGATAGCTCCGTCGGATCATTGTTTTCGTTCCGTGAATATCCGGCGACGACGCGGCCGGGCATGCTAAATTCCTTGCTGTCCGCCAACTTCCCGCTTGTCCTGAGCCAGAGCTTTTCCTTCCTCACTCGCCCACAAGCTCATGCCAAACTAAGCCTTAAGTCCAGCCAGATGACGAGTGCCGGCGACAAGGCTCTCACCCAGATCAATGAACTTGCCGAGGCAGAGGACGCACTGGCAAGCAACGAATTCGTGATGGGTTCGCATCATCTGAGCCTGTGCGTCTATGCCGACAGCCTCAATAGCCTTGCAGATCGCGCAGCAAGTGCCCGCGCACGGCTGGCCGACGCGGGCGCCGTTATCGTCCAAGAGGGCATCGGCATGGAGGCCGCATATTGGTCCCAACTTCCGGGGAACAACAGGTGGCGCACGCGCCCGGGGGCGATCACCTCACACAATTTTGCCGGGCTCGTCTCATTTGAGAACTTCCCAAGCGGTTCCAGTTCCGGCCACTGGGGCAATGCTGTTGCGCGCTTTCGCACAAACGGTGGAACTTCTTTCGACTACATCCCCCATGAGAATGACGTCGGCATGACGGCAATATTCGGGCCCGTTGGCAAAGGCAAGACGACGCTGATGACCTTTGTCCTCGCGATGCTTGAGCAAAGCTTGGTCGATCGCAATGGTGCGATCGTCTTCTTCGACAAGGATCGGGGTGGTGAACTGCTGGTGCGAGCCACGGGAGGGACATATCTTGCGTTGCGCAGAGGCGCTCCGAGCGGCTTGGCCCCTCTGCGTGGACTGGACAACACCTCCGCCTCTCGGGACTTTCTGCGCGAGTGGTTGATGGCCCTGATCGAGAGTGACGGCCGTGGTCCGATCTCGCCGGAGGAAAGCCGTCGGCTGGAACGCGGCATTGTTCGTCAGCTTTCGTTCGAACCCCCTATGCGCTCACTTGCGGGCCTGCGCGAGTTCCTATTGCACAGCCCCTCCGAGGGCGCAGGAGCACGGCTGCAGCGGTGGTGTAGAGGGGGGGCGCTTGGATGGGCCTTTGACGGCGACGTGGACGAAGTAAGGCTGGATGCCTCCATTACGGGCTTCGACATGACGCAGCTCCTGGAATATGAGGAGGTCTGTGCACCGGCCGCCGCATACCTTCTGCATCGAGTGGGCGCTATCGTCGATGGTCGTCGGTTCGTCATGAGCTGCGACGAATTTCGATTCTATCTACTCAACCCCCAATTCTCGGCCGTTATCGACAAGTTCTTGCTCACGGTCCGCAAAAACAACGGCATGTTGATACTCGCAACGCAGCAGCCTGAACACGTTCTGGAATCGCCTCTCGGAGCTAGTCTCGTTGCGCAATGTATGACGAAAATTTTCTACCCATCACCGACGGCGGACCGCTCTGCATATGTCGATGGCTTGAAGTGCACTGCGCAGGAGTTCGAGGCAATCCGCCAGGGAATGGCAATCGGCAGCCGCAAGTTTTTGCTCAAGCGCGATAGCGGGAGTATTGTTTGCGAATTCGATCTTGGGCAGATGCGCGAGTACGTAGCCGTACTCTCGGGGCGGGCCAACACAGTGCGCTTTGCCGACCAGCTTCGTAACCAGCACGGAGACGCCCCAAGTGGGTGGCTCGACAAGTTCATGGCCCGGTACCATGAAGTTCAAGACTGACGGAGGAATATTCATGAAACTTGCCAAACTTGCAGTAACGACCCTTGCTGCTTCCCTTCTGCTTCACGGACAGGCCCGGTCGCAATGGATCGTCACCGACCCTGTAACAGAAACACAATCGACCTTAACAGCGATTTCCAATGCGGCGATCCTTGAGAGGTCAATCGAGACGCTCGCTACCACGATCGAAATGGTGACAATGCTGACGTCGTCATTCGCTGTCACGGGACTGCTAAGCTCACTGAACCAAGGAAATCATTACCCGTCGAGCAATAAGCTGGAGGAGCAGATGTTTGATGCTCGGGCGCCAGCTTCGATTATGGCCCGTAACATTGCGAAGGACCCAAATCGGATTGTCAACGGCACCGATTCAGAAGCGAAACTGTTACAGGGACAAATCGCCGGGGCCGCCAATGCCGCAGCTATTGCAGCCGACACTTTGGGCATGATGGACAAGCGCCTTAAGGATAACGCCGGCACGCTTGGTCAGCTTTCCCGCTCGGGAAATATTATGCAGGCCACCGTGACCAACGGTCTGGTCCTCAAGCAGATTCACGATGCGATGATCCAAAATGTCCAGGCCACGAGTCTGCTGACGATGGCCACTGCACAAGGGAGCCTTCACGCCGTGGAGGAGGCCGCCACGCAGCGTCGCGAACATCAGGACACCGCTAATATGTTTAGCATCCTCCCGTAAACCACACAGAGTTCATCAGGCTCAGCTGCGCTGATCAGGGACACATCAGGCTCACGCCATGAATTTCAAAATTCCCGCGCCATTCACGACTATACACACGATCTTTCATGGGGCCTTCACGTCCGGGCTGCACAAAGTGCTTGAAAACGTCCAAGCGGCGGTCAGTGCGCCTCTGGTTGCGTGTGTCACGCTCTGGATAATAATCCAAGGCTGTCTGGTCATGCGTGGTCAAGTCGATGCGCGCGGGGGTATCTCGCGCGTAATCATGGTGTCGATTGTCGTCGCCCTTATCTTAGGGCAGGCCAACTATCAGCAGTACATTGAAGCGCTCTTCGACGACACGATTCCGAGGTTGGCTCACGACATCAGTGGCAGCGACTTGCCCTTCATCGGAATCCCCCAGAAGCTCGATCTCATGTTTGCTTCAAGCCAGTATGTCTTTCAGCTGATTGCTTCCGAAATTGGGCCTATGAACGGCCAGGACATACTTGCTTTCGAGGGAGCGCAATGGATTTTCTACGGCGCGCTGTGGACAGCGTTCGAGATCTACGATGCCGTTGGAATTCTGACGAAGGTGCTCTTGACGATCGGCCCCCTGGTCCTTGTAGGCTACCTTTTTGATCACACTCGAGACATAGCCACCAGATGGATCGGCCAACTGCTCTCGTACGGGCTGCTGCTTCTCCTCCTCAACATCGTTGCAACGATAGTAATCGCTGCCGAAGCAGTCTCGCTGGCAGCCATGCTTTTGATGATCAAATTCTCGGGCACGACAGCAGCCAAGATCATCGGGCTTTACGAGCTCGACATGCTTTTCCTAGCTGGTGACGCTCTGATCGTCGCGCTTCCGACGATCGCCAGCAGCATCGCCGGCGGCTCTTGGGGAGGTGCGAACCGACCTCTTAACAGCCTCAATCGCCACTTTGCCAAAACGGCGGGTGGTTAATCAATCGACAAGCTCGGTGCCAAAAACATGAAATATTGCCTACTTCTGTCAATCCTCGCTTTGGCCGCCTGCAAGACGAGCCATGGGCTTGCGACGTGCGCGGGTGCCCCATTCCAACTGAACGTGGGACAATGGGAAACCACCCCTGAGGATCTTCAGGTCGAATGCGCGGAAGAGCCAAAGTGAAATTTCCTGAACATGCCCTTCTGGTGGAGAGAGAAACGCTAGCCGCCCACTATAAGAAGGTGGAAGCGTTTCAAACGTCACGAGCGAAGTCTGCGCGGCGCCTGTCAAAGGCCCTGATCGCCTTTGCCGCAGCGGCGGTCCTAGGAAATGTTGCCCAGGCATTTACCATCGCTGCCATGGTCCCGTTGGCCAAGCTCGTACCTGTGTTCCTCTGGGTCCGGCCGGATGGGACCGTCGATAGCGAAGTGTCAGTCTCTCGACTGCCGGCAACCCAAGACCGAGCCGTCATAAATGCTTCGCTGTGGGAATATGTACGCCTGCGCGAGGGGTACACAGCAGATACAGCCCAATACGCCTATGACCTCGTATCCAGTTTCAGCGCGCCGGCTGTGCGACAGCAATATCAAGATTTCTTCAACTATCCGAATCCCACCTCGCCGCAAGTCACGGTCGGCAAGCGCGGCAAGCTCGAGGTCGGGCATATTTCTTCAAACGACATCAGTCCGGACGTTCAACAGATCCGTTACAAACGTACGCTTGTTGTCGATGGGCAGATGCCGATAGTGACCACCTGGACAGCTACCATCCGCTACGAGCGCTTGACGGGTCTGCCTGGGCAATCGAGGCTCACCAATCCGGGAGGTCTACTCGTCACTTCTTATCAAGGCTCGGAAGATAGCGTATCGAACCTGGGCTATGTGCAGCCATGACAAAAAGAGCGTTTCTCGCGCTGGTCTGTTCACTCTTCTTAACGATGGAAGCGTCCGCGGAAGACACACCACTTGCCGGCAAGCATGATGCGCGCATGCGCTACCTGGCTTACCGTCCCGACGAAGTGGTGCGCCTGTCTACCGCAGTGGGGGCAACGCTGGTTGTCACATTCGCGGCCAACGAGACAGTCGCAGCCGTGGCCGTTTCCAATAGCAAAGACCTGGCTGCGCTCCCGCGCGCCAACTATCTCTTTTTTAAGGCTAGCCGGATGCTCCCGCCGCAGCCGGTCATCGTGCTGGCCGAGAGTGAGTCCGGTACACGGAGATACGTCTTCAGTATTTCAACAAGAGCGATGCCAAAACTCGATGAGCAGCAACCTGACCTATACTACAGTGTGCAGTTCACCTATCCTGCTGATGAGGCTGCTGCTCGGAGAAAGGACGCAGAAAGGCGCTCGATTCTTGGTCAGGCCCGGGCGAAAGTGCTGCACGACGAGAGAGTTCAGGATTTGTTGAATCGGCCCGCCGCAACTACCAGTCCGGACGAAAGCAATTTTCACTACGTCGCAAAGGGCGATCGATCGCTGTCGCCGCTGCAAGTTTTCGATAATGGCTTTACCACCGTATTTGGCTTCGCAAGCAATTCCCGCATACCCTCTCTCTACATTATCAATCCCGACGGCAAGGAAGCCGCTGCCAATTACACGGTCAAAGGGGACTATGTTGAAGTATCCGCAGTCGCCCGGGAATGGCGTCTGAGAGATGGCAATACGGTCTTGTCCATTTTCAACAGGGCTTATGACCCTGTGGGACGAGCGCCAGGGACCGGTACAGTGACACCCGACGTGTGGCGCGTTTTGAAAGGCTCGGCCGATGAATGAAACCGGCCCACAGTCGGGACATGATGTCCATGCCTCCGGATCGATGGTCTCGGAGCCGGCCCGCCGGCATGTTTCGGGATTGCAGAAGTTGGCCGTCGCTGCTCTTGTTCTCATCTCATCTCTATCGCTCATCTGGCTCGGAGGTCGTCCCAGCACACAAGACGAGCCAACTCAGCCAAAACCTCCAATTGTCGCCGACGCCGAGCCATTCCGCCCCGTGCCGATTGAGATTGCTCCCGAACCTCCAGCACCCGTACAGGTGGCGCAGGCAGGAGATCCTGCGCCATCTACGCCGCCTCCGGCGCCAGCTGATCCGCCGCCGGAGGAATCACCAATTTTCGCCTACAGTGGCAGCGGTCAAATGCCCAACGACGGTCAGCGGAGCGAAGACAACCATAGGGATGCTCCCGCAACCTCGGATGAGATTTCAGACGCTGGCGATCTGTCGGGGCGATTGAAGCCAGATATACAGGAGCCGAGCCGGGCCACACTTTTGCCGCACCCTGATCTCGTGATTACTCAAGGAACGATAATTCCCTGCATTTTGCAAACGGCAGTCGACACAAACTTACCGGGTTATGTGAAGTGCGTCTTACCTAAAGACGTCCGCGGCGCCACCAACAACGTGGTGCTTTTGGATCGCGGGACGACCGTGATTGGCGAGATCCAGCGTGGTCTCCAACAGGGGGATGCGCGTGTCTTCGTGCTGTGGACGCGCATCGAAACGCCTGACCATGCCCTCGTTTCGCTAGCATCGCCGGGCGCTGACGAGCTCGGCCGCTCCGGAATGCCTGGCACGGTGGATAATCACTTCTGGCAGCGCTTTGGCGGAGCAATGCTCATGAGCGTCATTCAAGGCGCGTTTCAGGCCGCCGGTCAATACGCTGGCAGCTCAGGTGGAGGAAGCGGCATCAACAGCTTCCAGAGCAACGCCGGACAAGCCGTTGACACGACCCTTAGAGCAACGATCAACGTTCCGCCAACTCTGAAGAAAAACCAGGGAGATGCTGTATCCATCTTTGTGGCTCGGGATCTCGATTTCTCAGATGTATACGATCTTAGAGCGACCGCCGTGGCGCCAGCCCCCCAACATCGTGAACGCCGGAGAGACAACAATGCGACCGGAGGCTGACCCTCAATTGCGTTTGCTTCTCAACCCTGTTCTGAAATGGCTTGAGGAGCCAAGGACCGAAGAGGTCGCTATCAACCGGCCTGGGGAAGCCTTTGTCCGACAGGCCGGCGTTTTCACGAAACATCCGCTACCGCTATCTTATGACGATCTGGAGGACATCGCGATCCTCGCTGGAGCGCTGCGCAAGCAAGATGTCGGACCGCAAAGCCCCCTCTGTGCGACTGAGCTGCCGAACGGAGAGCGGCTGCAGATCTGTTTGCCGCCCGCTGTTCCCTCAGGAACAATAAGCCTGACGATACGGCGTCCCTCAAGTCGTGTGACCGAACTCAAGGAAGTTTCTTCTCGCTACGAATACTCGCGTTGGAATCAATGGCGGTCACGAAAGGAGCGCCAAGAGCGGCAGGACGAAACGATTCTTCAGCACTACGACAATGGTGACTTGGAGCAATTTTTGCGAGCGTGCGTTTGCGGGCGGCTCACGATGCTGCTTTGCGGACCTACTGGAAGCGGCAAAACGACAATGAGCAAGACTTTGATCAACGCTATACCCCCGCAAGAGAGGCTGATAAGTATCGAGGACACGCTCGAACTTGCAATCCCGCACGAGAACCATGTCCGGTTACTCTATCCGAAGGACCGAGCAGGCGTAGGTGCGGTGACAGCCGAGCAACTGTTGCAAGCCAGCTTGCGCATGCGCCCTGATCGAATATTGCTTGGCGAGATGCGCGATGATGCTGCTTGGGCCTACCTTAGCGAAGTCGTCTCCGGCCATGCGGGATCAATATCAACGATTCATGGGGCGGATCCGGTCCAAGGCTTTAAAAAGCTCTTTTCACTCGTCAAGAGCAGCCCGCAAGGAGCTGCTGTGGAAGACCACACGCTTCTTGACCTGCTGTCGGCTGCCATTGACGTCATTGTGCCGTTCCGTACCCACGGCGACGTGTATGAGGTGGGGGAGGTGTGGCTCGCCGCCGATGCCCGGCGACGCGGAGAGACAGTAGCCGACCTTCTTAACAAGCACTAAGGCTAGAGCATGTCGGGGATCGGTAAGTGGTTTGTGATACGATGGCGTAATTTGTTCAGATTGAACGTCCACTTTGATTTGACGGAGGTGGATAATGGGAGGAGGACTGGGCGTAGACCTTCGGTCACAAGTCTGAAGTCTTCGGGCGCCCTGTCGGCGCGGCAAGCTGCGGCACGATTCGACTGGGTGTATCGAGCGCGTCCGCTGAATTGCGCGGGCGACGCTCAGCGAGCTGGTGCCGATGCCTGCTTCAAAAGCGGCATCGACACCCGGCAGGTCGTACCCTTGATTTACCTAGCCGCGCTCAATGAGCGTGTTCAAAGCCGCCGAACGTGGTTCGGAATGACCGGTTGGTAAATCGGGAAGTGCCATATAGGTAATCCTCCTGGTGGTCCTCTCAATGAACAAAGCCGCAACCTGCCCTTGCGACCTCAGCTGGAGTTTGCGACGCAACCCATATAGGAGGATCGATGCGCAGAGAAATCGCACGCAGAGTCGGTGGCATTGTGGGCTGGCCGACCGACGGTTTCAGCCCGTCAACAGGTCTTCACGTGTTCCATCCCCGACTATTGCAGGCGTGCGGCTTGCATGCTCCCGCGATCACCCATCGGAAAGAGCGTTACGAACACTACGACGAGTTGCGCGACTTCTGCTGTCGCCCCGGTCTTACAGCGGACGGTGACCTGTCCTACCTTGATAGGACGTGAAATGCGAACGCTGCTCATTGATCATCATGTGGATCTTACGCGCGCCGTGCGAGCTGCGCTCGGGGATAGCGGTTTTGCCGTTGATGTAGTTGGCAACCTGGAACAGGCGTCGAGGGCATTTTGTTGCGCAACCTATGAAATTCTCCTGCTGGAGTTGGCTCTGCCAGATGGCGATGGCTTGGGCTGGCTGAGACAGCTAAGGAGCGACGGGCATTCAGTTCCAACCCTCATTATGAGTAGCATCAACGATCTCGAGAAGCGAATTGCAATTTTCAACGGTGGCGCGGACGACTTTCTGCTCAAGCCCGTCTCTTTCGATGAGCTCATCGCCAGAATGAGAGCCATTCTGCGCCGGTCGACACAGGTGACCGACCCCATCGTTGTATTTGGCAATCTCAATTTCGATCCGATCGGCCGACAGGTTTCCGTCTCGGGTCATCCTCTGAAGATCGCACGCCGCGAATTATGTATTTTAGAGCATCTGCTTATCCGTGCAGGCCGCATCGTGCCTCGTGCGCAGTTGGAAGATCACCTCTATTCGTTCAACGACGAGGTATCTGCCAACGCGCTTGAAGTCGGAATCTATCGCTTACGTGGACACCTGAGTAGGTCAGGTGCAACGCCACGGATCACGACCGTGCGCGGCATTGGTTACCTTCTTGAATTGACTGAGGTGGCATCCGCATAGTTGGTCTAAATCGAAAGAACAGACTGCCTGCCCGTCGTCAGGTTGAGCTTATATGAGGAAGGTAAAGACGGAACGGGTGTGTCAGGGCAACATTTCTTCACCTTCTCGATGTGTTGCGGAATCCATGGT
>NZ_JAMYQP010000073.1:0-13104 GCF_040320945.1 Mesorhizobium sp. M0587 | reverse complement strand
ACCACCCCCCCCCCCCCGCCGCCCACCCCCGCGGGCCCCATGACCGGCAATGTCACCCGCCGGAAGGTGGTGATGGCTGATGCGCCGAGGTCGGCGGAGGCCTCGACGATCGACCAATCGAAACTCTTCAGCCGGGCGCGCACCACCGAGCAGATGAAGGCGAGGTTGAACACGACATGGGCGAGGATGATGGTGTGCAGCCCCATGGTGAGGTCGAGCATAGAGAAGAACGACAGCAGTGCGATCGCCAGCACGATGTCGGGGATGATCATCGGCGCGAAGATCAGTGCTTCGAGACCCTTGCCGTACTGTCGGCGCGTCTCGACGCCGATCGCCAGCAATGTGCCGAGCAACGTGGCGATTGCGGTCGAGACCAGCGCCACGATCAGGGTGTTGAGCGCGGAGGAGAGGATGGCTGAATTGCCGGCCAGCGACACGTACCATTTCAGCGAAAAGCCGGACCATGCCGTCGGCAGGCCGCCCTCGTTGAAGGACAGCGCCACCAGGACGGCGATCGGGATGTAGAGGAAGGCGAAGACGAGCGACAGCACGAACCAGAGCGCGCGCTGCGCGGCAGGAGTGCGCTCAGCCATCGGCGTTACCCTTGGCCTCAGCTGCCCGTCCCGAGGCGCGGTCGGCGGCGAGCGCCTGCGCCATCAGCACCAGCAGCATGATGGCGATCAGCGCCATAGCGAGTGCCGCGCCGAACGGCCAGTCATTGGCGGTCAGGAACTGGTCGTAGACGAGATTGCCGATCATCTGGAAGCGGCCGCCACCGAGCAGTGCCGGCGTGACGAAATTGCCGATCGACAACACGAAGACGAAGACGGCGCCGGCAGCGATGCCGGGCACGGTCAGCGGCAGGATGACACGGCGAAAGGTCGTGACGGCGGAAGCGCCGAGATCACGCGAGGCCTCGGCGAGTTCCGGGTTGAGCCGCGACAGCGGCGCGTAGCAGGCGAGGATGACGAAGGGCAAATAGTTGTAGACCAGGCCGGCGACAACCGCGCCTTCGGTGTAGAGCATCGACGGTGGCTCGCCGGTGTAGCCGAACCAGCGCAGCAATTGGGTGATCAGGCCCTCACGATTGAGCAGCACGATCCAGGCATAGGTGCGGATCAAATAGTTGGACCAGAACGGCAATACGGCGAAGAACAGGAACACCGGCTGCAGCCGGCGCGGGGCCGCCGATATGGCGTAGGCGGCGGCATAGCCGATCACCACCGCGGTCAAGGTCGCCGTGCCGGCGATGCGCGCCGATTTGAGGAAGATGCCGGCATAGAGCGGGTCGAAGACCAGCCCGAAATTCTCCAGAGTGAAAGTGTATTCGATGCCGCCATAGATGCCGCGCCGGAAGAAGGCGAGCGCCAGCACCAGCGCGCAGGGAACCACCATCAAGGCCGCGAGCCAGGCCAGCGCCGGGGCCATCAGCAAGGAGGAGCGGGAGGGTTGGTGCTTCACGAAGTACCCCCCTCTGCCCTGCCCGTCCTCCGCAGCAGCTGCGCTGCAGCTGCGGAGGGTGGACCGGGCATCTCCTCCTCAAGGGGGAAGATCAGCAGCTCCAGCCTCTCGCCTGCCTTTGGATTTCGAAGGTTGGCGAAAGCGACGCCACAGCCAATCTCCCCCCTGGAGGGGGAGATGGCCGGCAGGCCAGAGGGGGGCGCCACGGAATGCAAGCTCAATTCCAGGATGCTGTTGGAATAGTCCTTACTGCGCGGCCTTGATCTCGCTGACGATCTTCGAATAATCGCGCTGGGCGTCGCCGACGTCACGCAACTGCTCGAATTTGACGAGGTCGGCCACCGGCATCGCCATGTTGGGGAATTTTGCCAGGAAATCGGCCGGCAGGCTTTCCATCGCCGGCTTGTTCGGCACCTTATAGTCGATGTTCTGCGCCGCCCAGGCATGGTTCTTGGCGTCGAGCATGAAGTTGATGAACTGGAAGGCGGCGTCCTTGTTGGCGGATGCTTTCATCACCACCATCGTGTCGACCCAAAGGTCCGAGCCTTCCTTGGGAATGATGTATTTGATCTCGGGCTTCTCGGCGATGCCGTAATTGCACCAGCCGTCCCAGGCCTGCACCATCAGCGCCTCGCCGGAAACCAGCTTTGAATAGAAGGTGGTGTCGTCATAGGCGAGCAGGGTCTTCTTGGCCGAGATCAGCAGGTCCTTGACCTCGGCGAGCTTGGCCGGATCGGTCTCGTTGACCGAAAAACCCTTGTCGAGCTGGCCGGCGGCCAGCAACCAGCGATCGGTCGCCAGCATGGTGGTCTTGCCCTTGAGGTCGTCGGAAGGCGCGAGCAGGTCGCTCCAGCTCGTCGGTGCGACCTTCACCAGGTCCGAGCGATAGCAGAGGCCGGTGGTGCCCCAGGTGTAGGGGACGGAGAAAGTGTTGCCGACATCGTGCGGCAGTTTGGTCGCCTGGGGATAGAGGTTGGCGAGGTTGGGGACCTTGGCGTGGTCGATCGGCTCGGTCAGGCCGAGCTTGTTCAGCACCTCGGCGAAGGGCGAAGAGACGAAGACCACATCATAGCCCTTGCCGCCGGCAGCGATGAGCTTGCCCATGATCTCTTCATTGGTGGCGTGCACCACGACTTCGCCGGAAACGCCGGTCGCGGTTTTGAAGGCCGCCATGGCGTCTGGCGCCATGTAGCCGTCCCAGTTGGAAATGACGAGGTCGGCGGCGTCAGCCGGCGCGGACAGCGCCAAGGCCAGGCCGAGGGCGATTGAAGACGTTCTCAGCGCACGGCGCCGCAGGCTGGTAACGGTCATGACAGACTCCCATTCCGGTTGATCGTCGAATTCTTCGTCGGACCAATGCTCGCGGCCGTGCCGTCGCCTCGATCCCGTTCCCCTCGGTCTTTTTATCGCCGATTGCCTTAACAGTACTATTGCGGAAAAAAGTACGTCAATCCATAATTTGCCAGGCGACCGAGGAATCTGGCCGATTGCGTCCGTGCTGACGATCGGTCAATCAATGCGGTCACGTCCGCTCACCGAGATTAGCCATGCAAACCGCAGCCCGACGACCTCGCACCAACCATCTCGACCTGGCGCAGCGCATCCTTGATGTGGCGCGGCAGCGTGGCTTCGGGCCCGGCGCGCGCTTGCCCGAGCAGCAGATCGCCTCGCTTTGCAATGTCTCGCGTACGCCGGTGCGGGCGGCGCTCGGCCTGCTCGCAGAACAGGGCGTCGTTCGCTGGCAGGCAGATTCAGGTTATCACCTGGCGATCGATCTCGCCGCGCAGCCCGCTATATCAGCCGAACTGCCCAGCGCCGAGGAGGATGAGCTCGCCGAGGCGATCCTGCGCGACCGCTCGGCGCGGCGGCTGGACCAGACGGTGACAGTCGCGGGGCTAATGCGACGGTATAGTGCCGAACGCAAGACGGTACTAAAAGCGCTTAACAAACTAACGGAAGAGAACCTGCTGGACCGTGCCCCCGGCCAATCCTGGCTTTTCCGCCGCGCGCCTGACGATCCCGAGGCGCAAGGCGAAAGCTATGAGTTTCGCCTGTTGCTGGAGCCCGCCGCGATCTTGACGCCAGGGTTCCGTGTGGACGGAGCGCGGGCGGCGGCATTGCGCTTGGGCATGGAGGCGCTGATCGCACTTCCGGACGCGGCATTCGACACGCGCGAGTTCCAGCGGCTGGACATCGATTTTCACGGCATGATCGCCGAGGGCTGCGCCAACCGCTTCGTTGCCGATGCGCTGGCCGATCATCTCAGGCTGCGCCGGTTGCCGGGCATCTATGCCGGCGTCAACGTGTTCCGGCTGCGGCAATCGCTGCGCGAACACCTCAACATACTCGACCATCTCGAAAGCCGGCAGTATGAGGTGGCTGCCGATCTGCTTCGCATCCACCTGCGGCTTTCCCGCAACCAGCGACCGCAAGCGGCCAGCCGCGGGGCGCCCGCGCTGTTCGGCATGATCAACCGGCCGGAATGACGAGGATTAATTGACGCGTAAAGCCAGCCCGACCATCGCGCTGTTTCCCGAAGCAAGCTTCGGCGCGGCGTTGAATTGCGTCGGCATCGCGCAGGCGCTGCGCGCCCGGGGCGCGCGGCCCGTCTTCATCTGCCATGCC
Source organism: Mesorhizobium sp. M0587 (assembly GCF_040320945.1). Lineage (NCBI taxonomy): Bacteria > Pseudomonadati > Pseudomonadota > Alphaproteobacteria > Hyphomicrobiales > Phyllobacteriaceae > Mesorhizobium > Mesorhizobium sp. M0587. The sequence continues at coordinate 9,018 of NZ_JAMYQP010000073.1, read as the reverse complement.
GGCTTTTCCGGCGTCTTTGCCGACTATGGTTTCCAGGAACACCAGCTGCCGACCGACGAGCCGCTGAGCGATAGCGACCGTCAGAGTTACTGGCAGGCCTTCGTACGCCGGCATCTGCCGCATTTCAGGCTGAGCCCGATCGATCAGCTCGAAACCTATGTCGCGCCGACCTGGCAAGCGATCGTCGACACGGCGATCAATGCCGAAACGCCGCTGCGCCAATTGCTGGCCCGGCTGAAGCCCGACGCGGTGGTGCTCGACAACGTCGTCATGTTCCCGGCGATATCGGCCGCAGGCTGTCCGTGGGTGCGTGTCGTCTCCTGCGCCGAGACCGAGTTGCCGGATGCACAAGTGCCGCCCTACCTCTCGGGCCTCGCCGCCGACGACCCGCAACGCGGGGCGTTCGAGGCCCGCTATCTCAAGGCCTGCGCGCCGGCGCATGACCGCTTCAACCGCTTTCGGACGGATGCCGGCCTGGCGCCGCTGCCCAAGGGCCTGTTTCTCGAACCCTCGCCCGACCTCAATTTGCTGCTGACGCCGTCGATCGTGCGTCGCGAGCGCGCCGAGCCGCTCGACCCGGACCGCTTCGTCTATCTCGAAGGCTGCGTGCGTTCGGAAGGGCCGTTCGAGGTGCCGGTGTTTCCGCGCAACAAAGGGCCGCTGGTCTATCTCAGCTTCGGCAGTCTCGGCGCCATGGATGTCGGGCTGATCGAGCGCATGCTCGCCGTCTTCGACAGGCTGCCGGCGCGCTTCATCGTCAATGCCGGCGGCCTGCGCGATACCTATCGCGCGGTGCCCGACAATGTCTATCTCGACGCCTGGTTTCCGCAGCCCTCGGTGGTGGCGAAATCGGACCTGTTCATCCATCACGGCGGCAACAACAGCTTTTGCGAGGCACTGCGTTTCGGCGTGCCGTCGCTGATCATGCCCTATTGCTGGGACGGCCACGACAATGCACGCCGCGCCGAAGAGACCGGCACCGGCGACCATATCGGCCGTGACGGCTGGACCGAAGGAGTATTGGAGAGAGCCATTCTCGGTCTGCTGGCCGACGATGCCATGCGCGCCCGCCTTAGGGACAATGCAGCCAAGATGGCGCTGAAACCCGGAACGGAAGTGGCCGCGCAAGCCATACTCTCTCTGATACGGACATGAACGAAATGCTCGACAAGAACACGAATGCCGCAACCAACGACCCCAAAGCCTGGCTGACCGAGCACGACATCACGGAGGTCGAGTGCCTGGTGCCGGACATGAACGGCGTCCTGCGCGGCAAGGCCTTGCCGACGGCCAAGTTCCTCACGGCGCTGGAAGACCGTGCGCTCTATCTGCCGAGCAGCGCCTTCCTGGTCAGCATCGACGGCCGTTATTCCGGCTCGATCGACGAGGGTTTTGCGTATTCGGACCCGGATATGCGCATGGTGCCCGATGTTTCAACGCTTTGCCTGGCGTCCGGCGCCGGCGCGGGCAAGGCCTATGTCTTCGCCGATGCCTTTCATATGGACGACCGGCCATGGATGGCCTCGCCGCGCCATGTGCTACGGGCCGTGGTCGATCTCTACCGCCGGCGGGGCTGGCGGGCGGTGGTGGCGCCTGAGGTGGAATTCTACCTCACGGCGCCCAATTCCGATCCGGACCAGCCGCTGACGGCACCGGTCGGCGCCAATGGCCGCACTGAAACCGTGCAGCATCCCTACGACATGGTGGCGCTCGAGGAATACGAACCGGTGGTCCGGCGCATCTATGACTATGCGGCGGCCGCCGGACTGCCGCTCGACACCTTGATCCATGAATCGGGACCGGGTCAGCTGGAGATCAATTTCCTGCATGGCGACGCGCTGCCGCTGGCCGACAAGGTGCTGCTGTTCAAGCGGTTGACGCGCCAAGCCGCGCAGCAATGCGGCATGCATGCCACGTTCATGGCCAAGCCGATCGCGGCACAGGCCGGCAGCTCGATGCATCTGCATATGTCGGTCATCGACGAGGCCGGCAAGACGCTGTTCGCCGGCAGCGACGATGCCGATACCCCGATGTTCGGCCATTTCATCGGCGGCTTGCAGAAATACATTCCCGAGATCATGCCGTTGTTTGCGCCCAACGTGAACTCGTTCCGACGCGTCAGACCGAACCACAGCGCGCCGGCCAATATCGAGTGGTCGCATGACAACCGCTCCTGCGGCCTGCGCGTGCCGGCCGGCGGGCGTGCAGCGCGGCGGGTGGAGAACCGACTGCCGGGTGCCGATTGCAATCCCTATCTGGCAATCGCCGGCTCGCTTCTGGCAGGTTATCTCGGCGTCGAGCAGAAGCTGGCGCGCTCGGCGGAAGCCACGGGCAACGCCTACAAGATCAAGAGCACGCTGCCGAAAACCATGGAGGAGGCACTCGACCGTTTCGAGGCGTGTGAGCCGGTGCGAGCATTGCTCGGCGAGGATTTCTTCCAGACTTACCTGCGCGTCAAGAGCGTCGAGCTCGACCTGTTCCAGAGCGTGGTGACGAGCTGGGAACGCGATCACCTGCTGCTGAAGGTGTGATCATGGCATCTTCAACGGGTTTCAATTCCGGCCTCGATATCGGCAGATCCTATTATGTCGCCACCGCCAATCCGGCGGCGGACCATCCGGCACTTGCCGGTGACTTCGAGGCCGACCTGGTCGTCGTCGGCGGCGGCTGCACCGGCCTGTCGGCCGCCCTTCATGCCGCCGAGCGCGGCTTGAAGGTGGTGCTGCTCGAAGGCGGCAAGATCGGCTGGGGCGCTTCGGGGCGCAATGGCGGCCAGATGATTCCCGGCCTGCGCAAGGGTGCCAAAGGCCTGGTCAAGCTCTACGGGCCCGAACGGGCAAAGGCGCTGTTCGACCTTGCCTTCGAAGCGCGCGGCCTGGTGCTCGACATCATCGAGCGCCATGCCATCGATTGCGACCTCAGGCTGACCGGCCATCTGGTCGGCGCGGTCAACGGCTCCGATCTCCGGGATCTGGAGGAAGAGGCGAAATGCCTCGAGAGCGAGATGAAATTCCGCGACGTCGAGATCCTGTCGGCGGCGCAGGCGCGGGCAAAGGTCGACACGCCCTACCACGGCGCCATGTACGAGCCGCTCGGCGGCCACATGCATCCGCTCAACTACACGCTCGGGCTTGCCCGCGCGGCAAGCGCGGCCGGCGTCGTCATCCACGAGAATTCGGTGGCGGTGAAGCTGGCGCGCGAGCCTTCGATCCGGGTCTCGACATCAAAGGGTCGGTGCGGGCAAAACACGTCGTGCTGGCAGGCGACGCGCTGCTCAATGGGCTGGAGCCGCGCGTCAACAGCCGCATCATGCCGGTCGGCAATTACATCGTCGCCACCGAGCCGCTGGAGGGCAAGCGCAACGTCATCCCGGCCAATGTCGCGGTGTCCGACACACGCTTCGTCGTCAACTATTACCGCATGTCGGCTGATGGCCGCCTGCTGTTCGGCGGTGGCGAGCGCTACACGCCGTCGCCGCCGGCCGACATCGCCGGTTTCGTGCGGCCGCATATGGAGGCGACCTTTCCGCAGCTCAAGGGCTGCCGCATCGATCATGCTTGGGGCGGGCTGGTGTCGGTGACGACGTCGCGGCTGCCGCATGTCGGGCACTATGGCGAGGTCTATTTCGCGCATGGCTATTCCGGCAAGGGCGTCATCCTGTCGACGCTGTCAGGCAAGCTCCTGGCCGAGGCGATCACCGGCGATGCCGTGCGGCTTGACCTGTTCTCGACGCTGACCCCGATGCCGTTCCCAGGCGGCACGGCTCTGCGCGGTCCGCTCTATGTGCTGGGGATGCTGTGGTACGCGATGCGGGACCGCATCAAGCATTGAGGAGGTTTGGGTCGCGAGATGTTCCCGCCGACGCATGGACTTTGCATGCCGTGGCAGTTGCGACTTGGCGTGTGGAATACCTTCCTACACTACAAAGAACTCTTCGATCCGCCGCCTGGCCTCCAGCAGCGCCGGCAGGATTTCTCGCTCCATCTCCGCGACGGAAAACCGCGCCGACTGAGTCGAGACGTTGATTGCCGCGACCGTGCTTCCTGAGCGGTCGCGGATCGGCACGGCGATGGAACGCAGGCCGAGTTCCAGTTCCTCGTCGACGATGGCAAAGCCGTCCGCCTTCGCCTTGCCGATGGCGCCAGCCAGCGAGCGCTTGTCGGCGATCGTCTTCGGTGTCCGCCTCTCGATGGTCGTCCGGTCGAGAAATGTGTTCAGTTCCTGGGGCGCCAGGCCGGCAAGCAGGATACGCCCCATCGAGGTGCAATAGGCCGGCAGCCTGGTGCCGACATCCAGCGACACGCTGAGGATCCGCCGACCCGGGATGCGGGCGACATAGACGACGTCCTGGCCCGACAGGATGGCCGCCGAGCAGGCCTCGTTCAGCTGCGCCGCTACCGCGCGCATGATGGGCGCGGCGAAGGTCCACAGCGAGGCGCCGCCGAGCCAGGTGCGGGCGACCGTCAGCAGGCGCGGCGACAGCGAAAACACGCGGCCAGCCTGGGTTGCGTAGCCGGTGGCGACAAGCGTCAGCAGAAAGCGGCGGGCGCCGGCGCGGGTCAGGCTCGCCTCCTCGGCCATTTCGGTCAGCGTCATACCCGAGGGATGGCGGGCGAGGATCTCCATGACGGCAAGGCCGCGCTCGAGCGAGCCGACATGGTCACGGGAAGTGGTCTCTTCGTCCATCGAGCCTCCGCCGAGCGGCATCTTCGTCTGGATTGACTCCCAGCCTTCGGTCAGCATACAAAGTATCACATATGAAACATATGTTCGCCAATACGAACTTTTCGGATTTGGGAGCCGATACGATGGCCAAGTTCCTGCCGCTCAAACAGGCCGTTGCGGAGAACCTGAGCAATGGCGACACCGTCGCCTTCGAAGGCTTCACCCACCTGATTCCGACGGCGGCGGCGCATGAGGCGATCCGCCAGGGCTTTCGCGACCTGACATTGATCCGCATGACGCCCGACCTGATCTATGACCAGATGATCGGGATGGGCATGGCGAGGAAAGTCGTCTTCTCCTATCTCGGCAATCCCGGCGTCGGCCTGCTGCGGCGCGCCCGCGACGCCATCGAGAACGGTTTCCCCAGGCCGATCGAGGTCGAGGAGCACAGCCATGCCGGCATGGCCAACGCCTACGAGGCGGGCGCGGCCGGCCTGCCCTGCGCGGTGTTTCGCGGCTATCGCGGCGCTGGCCTCGCGGCGGTCAACCCGAACATTAAATCGATCACTTGTCCGTTCACCGGCGAGGTGTTGGCGGCCGTTCCCTCGATCCGGCCGGATGTCACCTTCATCCATGCGCAGAAGGCCGACAAAAAAGGCAATGTGCTGGTCGAAGGCATTATCGGCATCCAGAAGGAAGCGGTGCTGGCGGCCAGCCGAGCGGTGGTGACGGTGGAGGAAGTGGTCGACAATTTCGACGATCTGCACCCCAACCCGACCGTGCTGCCGCGCTGGACGATCGCGGCGATATCGGTCGTGCCGGGCGGCTCGCACCCGTCCTACGCGCATGGCTATTATGCGCGTGACAATGCGGCCTATCTCGAATGGGACGAGATCGCCGCCGACCGTGAAAAATTCCAGGCGTGGATGCAGGCCAACGTCATTGAAAAAAACGCCGGCGATTTCGCGGTCCGGGTCGAGCATCTGAGGAAAGCGGCATGAGCGACAATCCGGGTTTCACCCCGAACGAGATGATGACGATTGCCGCCAGCCGCGCGCTGAGCAACGACGATGTCTGTTTCGTCGGCATCGGCGCGCCGTCGGCCGCCTGCAACGTGGCGCGGCTGACGCATGCGCCTGATATCACGCTGATCTACGAGAGCGGCACGATCGGCACCGCTCCGCAAGTGCTGCCGCTGTCGATCGGCGACGGCGAATTGTGCGAAACCGCCGTCACCACCGTCGCGGTGCCGGAAATGTTCCGCTACTGGCTGCAAGGCGGGCGAATCTCGATCGGCTTTTTGGGCGCTGCGCAGCTCGACAAGTTCGGCAACATCAACACCACGGTCATCGGTGACTATTTCCATCCCAAGACCCGGCTGCCCGGCGGCGGCGGCGCGCCCGAGATCGCGACGTCGTCGAAAGAGGTCTACATCACCATGGCGCAGACCAAGCGCGGCATGGTCGAGAAGATCGACTTCTTCACCTCCTTCGGCCATGGCGACGGCGGTGACCACCGCCGGCGGCTAGGCATCGACACCGCCGGTCCGACATTGCTGATCACCGATCTCGCCATCTGGAAGCCGGATCCGGTGAGCAAGGAATTCACGGTGGCGTCGTTGCATCCTGGCGTCACCCGCCAGCAGGTGCAGGACAGCTGTGGCTGGGTCGTTAAGTTCGCCGAGGCGCTTGACGAAACGCCGGCGCCAAGCGAACTCGAGCTCACGACATTGCGCGACCTGCAGGCCCGCACCAAGGCGGCGCATGAAGGGACCGGAAGAACAAAGGCTGCATGACATGGCCGAGGCCTATATCTGCGACTATATCCGCACGCCGATCGGCCGTTTTGGCGGTTCGTTGTCCTCTGTGCGCGCCGACGACCTCGGCGCTATCCCGCTGAGGGCACTGGTCGAGCGCAATCCGGGCACCGACTGGCAGGCGGTCGACGACGTCGTCTATGGCTGCGCCAACCAGGCCGGCGAGGACAACCGCAATGTGGCGCGCATGGCGCTGCTGCTGGCCGGCCTGCCCAAGGAGATTCCGGGCTCGACCGTCAATCGCCTGTGCGGCTCGGGCATGGATGCGCTGACCATCGCCGCGCGCGCCATCAAGGCCGGCGAGGCCGAGCTGATGATTGCCGGTGGCGTCGAGTCGATGAGCCGCGCGCCCTTCGTCATGCCCAAGGCCGACACGGCGTTTTCGCGCAACGCCGAGATCTATGACACCACCATCGGCTGGCGCTTCGTCAACCCGCTGATGAAGATACAGTACGGCGTCGATTCGATGCCGGAGACCGGAGAGAACGTGGCGGAAGAGTTCGCCGTCTCCCGGGCGGACCAGGACGCCTTTGCCGCGCGCAGCCAGGACAAGGCTGTCGCGGCGCAAGCCAATGGCCGGCTGGCCAAGGAAATCACAGCGGTGACGATCGCGCAGCGCAAGGGCGATGCGATTGTCGTGTCGAAGGACGAACATCCCCGCGCCGGCACCACGGTCGAGACGCTGGCCAAGCTGCCGACGCCGTTCCGGCAAGGCGGCACGGTGACGGCGGGCAATGCGTCCGGCGTCAATGACGGGGCGGCGGCGCTGATCGTTGCTTCCGAAGCAGCGGTGAAAAAATACGGCCTGACGCCGATCGCTCGCATCCTCGGCGGGGCCGCCGCCGGCGTTGCGCCGCGCATCATGGGCATCGGCCCGGCGCCGGCGACGCAAAAGCTTTGCGCGCGGCTCGGCCTGACGCCAAGACAATTCGACGTCATAGAGCTCAACGAAGCCTTTGCCTCGCAAGGCATCGCCGTGTTGCGCCAACTCGGCATTGCCGAGGACGCGGAGCACGTCAACCCCAATGGCGGTGCCATCGCGCTTGGCCATCCGCTCGGCATGTCGGGTGCCCGCATCTCCGGCACGGCGGCGCTGGAGCTTCGCGAACGCGGCGGCCGCTATGCACTGGCGACGATGTGCATCGGCGTCGGCCAGGGCATCGCCATCGCGCTCGAACGGGTTTGACGGTCAGCTTTTCCTGACCGGCCAATCGGATCTCTGATCCGACTCACGGCCAAATTTGACCACGTGGACAAAAGTCCGCACCCGTTCCATAGTTCCCCGTCTGATTTTTTAGAACAGCCGGCTCGACACGGCTGTCGAACAGAGGGGATTGCAATGGAAAACCGAAAGAACAAATCTCATTTTCCGCGCGAAGGCCTTTCGCGACGCAATGTGCTGGAGCTCGGCGCGCTTGGCCTGGCAGCCGCCATGCTGCCGGGTGCCGCCTTCGCGGCAGGGAAAAAACTGAAGGTAGCGGCGATCTTCGCCACGCCGATCGAGGAACCCTGGGACAACCAGATCCATGTCGCCTTGCAGAAGGCCGAGAAGGAACTCGGCATCGAATACAAATGGTCGGAAAAGGTGCAGACCGCCGATTTCAGCCGCGTCATGCGCGAATACGCGCAAGGCGGTTACCAGCTGGTGCTGGGCGACGCCTTCGCCGCCGAGCGCGAATCGCGCCGCACCGCTAAGCAGTTCCCGAAGACCGCCTTCCTGTTCGGCTCGGGCGCCGGCCCGGCGGAACCCAATTTCGGCGTCTTCGACAACTGGATCCACGAGCCGGCCTATCTCTCCGGGATGATCGCCGGCAAGATGTCGAAATCGGGCACGATCGGCGCCGTCGCGGCCATGGGCATTCCGGAAGTGAACCGGCTGGTCAATGCCTTCTTCGCCGGCGCCAAGGAGGTCAATCCCAACGTCAAGAAGAAGGTCGCCTTCATCGGCTCGTTCTTCGATCCGCCCAAGGCCAAGGAAGCCGCCGTCGCGCAGATCGACGCCGGCGTCGACGTCATCTATGCCGAGCGCTTCGGCGTCATCGAAGCGGCGGTGGACAAGAAGATCTACGCCATCTCCAACATGTCCGACCAGTCGAGTCTCGGCCCCGACACGGTCATCACCGGCCCGGTCTGGGACATGTATCCGACGGTCGAACAGGCAATCAAGCTGGTCAAGGCCGGCGTCTTCACCGCGCAGGACTATGGCGATTTCTCGCGCATGGCCAAGGGCGGTTCGCTCCTGGCGCCCTATCACAAGTTCGACAAGACGCTGCCGGCGGACGTCAAGGAACTTGTCGAGAAGAAGAAGGCCGAAATCCTGGAAGGCAATTTCCGCGTCGACGTGGATGAGAACACGCCGGTTTCGGATTGAGTTTTACCCTCCCCCTAGTGGGGAGGGTCGATCCGCGAAGCGGATCGGGGTGGGGGTCGGCGCCGCGGGGGCGCCCCCCCCCCAACAAAGAAAAAAAAAGAAAGAACAGAAACACCCCAACCACCACAACACAGCGCAGTCGTAAACCAAGACGCCGCCCACGACA
>NZ_JAMYQP010000072.1:0-14314 GCF_040320945.1 Mesorhizobium sp. M0587 | reverse complement strand
ACGATACAAGGGGCTGATCGGACGGCGCCTGCGAGCACGCTCTCTTCCGGCTCAACAGACCGAGGTTGCCATCGGTTGCATCGTTCTCAACCGCATGCTGGCAGGGGCACGCCCGGCTCTATCCGGCGTCAAGTCACGCAGGCATAACCAACTACATTAATGATCGAAATGCGTTCGATTTCATATCCGCGCACCAACGCCCAGCCGTACTGAACGGCACCGCATGTGAGGTTGATCGTGCTCGGAGACGACCGCGTCATGCAAATCGGGCTCAGACCTTGGATGCCGAAACAGTCCTGGAGTTCTGCTCATGCGTTGCTGAATTTAATCCTTGACCCCAAGAAGCCCATGGGAGGCCAGGTACCAGCGCACGCAAAGCAGGATCACCGACTGGTCGAAAGGGCGGCCCTTGAACGTCACGTGCTCCTCCACAGCTGAGCAGTGTTTCTTGCCATGCTCCGCTTACCGAAAGGTTTGCGACAAAGCCCCCATGTGAGGATTCTCCGCATGATTCATGCTGAAAATGAGCGATCAACCGCCTGCACGCTACGTGGGGATGAGACTGGTTCATCTTATTTGATCTCTAGGAAAGGAGACAGCAATGAACGTCGATATATCACAGTATGGTGTGACCGAATTGGCTCGAGAAGCGGCCGCCAGGCTGGCACCGTCGCCATCGGCGCGGTCGAAGGGGCACCGAGAAGCGCGGCGTGGTGGCGTGGAGCGGGTTTGGGTCGCAGAATCATCATTGAGCAGCATGAGTCAGCGCGGCGCTTATGGCAATCGATTGGCGTCGAATCCATCGAGCAGGCATTCAGCCGCCAGACCGGCATCGTCGAGGAGCGTGCCGGCACCATGGCTGATAAGTTGCCTTATCGTGCGTTTCTGCGCTGGAACTGGAAATGGCCGTAGTCGCCCGCGTTTCAACGGTCGCAGGAGAGTGTCAGCGACCGTTTTGAAGACTGGTGGTCATTAAAGGAGGGTGGACGATCACGGTGCACGGGCATATCTGCCACAGACGCTTTCAACCCTGCGGGCGCAAGTCTGTCACCGGCCGGTAGAAGATCACACCCACCGACGGAACAAGCTGGTTGAGGTAATCGAAATCCCGAACATTGCCGGTCAGGACCGTCGCGCCCAGCAGAGCGGCCTGGTGAAAGATCAGCGCATCGTTGAGGAAGCGGCGTTCATGCCCCTCCCCTTTCGGCAGACGGCTCAGCCGGAACAGCAGGCCGGCAAGCATGCCGGCGCGTCCCCAGGCGGTGGCGTCGGGTGCATTCAGCCGGTGCACTGGAATGTCTTCAATCGTGCCTGCAACCACTTTCAGGACCGACTTCGTCGTGGGGTGCGCTGGGTCGAGCCGGCCGAACAGGTGGCTGAGCTCGGCAAGGCAGACGGCCGAGTGCTGACAGAGCCGATAGGTCAGAAGGTCATCGACCACTTCGGGCGTGCGCCCCTGCAGGACATTCAGATAGACACTAGTGTCGAGAAGCAGTGCACCGCCGACAGGCGGCTGGTCCGCTGCCCAGGACAGAGCGGAATCCGGCCGCCGTTCCAGCCCCCCGGCACGCCGCTGTGGTTTGAGGGAACGCAGTGCGCTCCCGAGATCAAACGCCAAGATCAATGTCCGCGGAGATGCTGCCCTTGCGGCGGACGAGCCGGGCGCCAAAATCGTCCTCGAGGGCTAGCCGCGACAAGGCGAGCTCCAGCAGCTCGGTGTCGGAACTCACATGAGCGCGCTTCTTTGCCGCCTCGATCAATTCCGATGGTACCCTGCCCGACAGGCGTGTGTTCTTGGCCGCGCCGAGAAGGCCGACCGCCCTCGCCTGCTCAAGCACCAGACGGTTCCGGGTGTGGGCGATTCGCTCCTCGCTTTCGGCTGCCGTTGCGCCACGTATGCTCATCCTGGAATCTCCACTGTTGAACGAAACATAAAGGATGTTGAACATGAAAGCAAGGATCGGCACTGAGAAAGAAGGCCCTAAGCCCCTAAGAGGGTCATCACTGGATCGGACATGGCACGTCACCCAATGATGCGATAACCGGGACCAGCCGGTTGCCCGTACGCGACCGGACGCAAATCTCGGGAGCCATTGGTCAAGCACCTCGCGGTGGACAATTGGGTGCTTTGGTCGCACGTTGGGGCTCTCAGAATCGCACCACTGTGACATTCAAATGATCGAGAGTTTCGATGGGCAGTCCCCGTAATTTCATGACGCCCCTCGACGCGATCGACACCAGCGACCTGCCTGACATTGTCGACGTCGTCATGGAAATGGGGTGCCCGGATGAGGCTCCCTCCCCTCCCCCGCAGGTCCTTGAGTCGCGACAAGCAACACTGCCCGCGCATCTCGAAAAGCTGGCCGACCGTGCGCGCGATTATGTCGAGGCGGCAAGTTCGGCAAACACGCGTCGTGCCTATGCCGCCGACTGGAAGCATTTTTGCGCCTGGTGCCGGCGCCAGGCGTTTGATCCGCTGCCGCCAGATCCGCAAGTTGTCGGCCTCTACATCACGGCGCAGGCTTCGGGATCGGCAAGGGACAAAAAGTCTGTGTCGACCATTGAGCGCCGCCTGTCGTCCCTGACCTGGAACTATACGCAACGCGGTCAACCGCTCGACCGGAAGGACCGGCATATCGCCACCGTACTCGCCGGCATCCGCAACAAACACGCCTCCCCTCCCCGTCAAAAGGAAGCCATCCTGCGCGACGATCTTGTCGCCATGCTGGAAACGCTCGACCGCGGCACGCTGCGCGGGCTGCGTGACCGCGCCATGCTGCTTTTGGGCTTCGCCGGCGGCTTGCGCCGTTCTGAAATCGTCGGTCTCGATGTTGCGCGCGATCAAACCGAGGACGGCTGCGGCTGGATTGAATTTTTCCCGGACAAGGGCGTGCTGGTTACGCTGCGAGGCAAGACCGGCTGGCGCGAGGTCGAGATTGGCCGCGGCTCGTCCGATGCCACCTGCCCGGTCGTCGCCCTGCAGACCTGGCTGAAGCTGGCCCGCATCGCGCACGGCCCCCTCTTCCGCCGCGTCACGGGGCAGGGCAAAGCTGTGGGGGCCGAGCGGCTCAACGATCAGGAGGTGGCGCGGCTGGTCAAACGCGCGGCCTTGGCTGCCGGCGTGCGCGGTGATCTTTCCGAGGGCGAGCGCGGCCAAAAGTTTTCGGGCCACTCGCTGCGTGCCGGCCTCGCGTCCTCTGCCGAGGTTGACGAGCGCTACGTGCAGAAGCAGCTTGGTCACGCCTCGGCAGAGATGACACGCAAATACCAGCGCCGGCGCGATCGCTTCCGCGTCAATCTAACTAAGGCGTCAGGATTGTAGAGTGCGGTACGCCCCCCAGCCGCGGGTGACTCTGGATGCGCCGATCCACCCCGGCGCCACAGATCCAACCCTCAAGTTGATGGGTTTCTAAGGTTTATTGGAGCGGCGCAAGCCTCCAGCTTGAAGAGCTGTTCCCAGCTGGGAACTCAAAGTACGGGTTGTGCGAGAAGTTTGCTTCTCGATGAGTTCTCCAGGATCCTTCGCCGACACTTGGGCTACCCCCCGAGGGAAGTTGCCTGGCGGCTGCAGGAGCCTCTTGCTCGACGCTGGAGGAAAGTGCGCGTGGACAGGACGCCCACGTGCCAAACGGTGCTGATTGCTGTCAAATCGCGTGGGACGCCTGGCGATAGATCCTAGCCGCTTAGTTGCCATTCGCGAGAGTCGCTCGGCCCGGAAGGAATGCCTCGTTGCAGGGTAGGGGCCGTGGGGCGTCTAACTTGTCGGCCTGGGGGGCGATCACCGAAGTGACATCGGATGCGGCGCGGCATGGCTGCATCACAAACACAACCCATCGTCTCCGACGCAAAGGATGGTGACCCCCCTGGACTGCGCGAGCTCAGTGTCTCCTTCACAACGGGAATTTCGCCGCCGCGCCAATCTGGGGGGGGGAGGGGGGGATCTCTCCATGCGCCGAAACTTGCCTGCGCTTTTGTAAGGTCGCTCGCCGCCGTACGCGGAAGCCAGAGGGCAACCGGTACACCAACGTCGACTATCTACGAGAACAAAACGGGCAACGGGGCTCGCCCGTGCCCCCATGCTGCGTGACCAACTTCATAGCTGTCGTTTTCAATGCCTGATGCGCGACTTTGACGGCACAGGGAAGCCAGCTAACGAAAAGTTCCCAGCTGGGAACTGCCCTGTGTCCATTTGCTCGAATGCTCCGAATCGGGCATACCTCCAGTAACGGAAAAACCGCGTAATTCGAAAAGTTGGCGTAGTTGGCGTGGCGTTAACAGCTTGTTAACCACAGTCGCTATCAATAGGCGCTGGGTGCAAGAGGAGAATCTGGGTGACGCGGCATCTAAGTAGCCTTCAGTTCATGAATACCTTTTCGACGAAACTCGAGAAGGCACTCAACAATCTTTCGCTGGCTCAGTATCCTCCTGATGCGATTCGTACGATGCGCAAATTCACTTCGACGGAAGTGGCAGCATTGCTAGGAGTGACCGAAGCTTACATAAGGCAGGTCTCCTTGAAAGGGCAGGGACCTGAGCCAGAGACAACGACCACCGGAAAGCGCCTATATTCTGTGGAGCAGGTGCTGGACCTTCGGATGCACCTGGCGGAAAAGGCACGGAAGAAATGGATCAATCCTCGTCGTGTTAAAGGCGAGGATTGCCAGATCATCGCGATCACGAACTTCAAAGGTGGATCGTCCAAGACAGCGACCACTATTCACTTGGGTCATTGGTTGGCACTACGTGGATATCGCGTTCTAGCAGTCGACATGGATCCTCAGGCGTCGTTAACAAGTCTGCAAGGAGCGTTACCCGGATTTGACTACCGAGAAGGTGACACCCTTTACTCAGCGATTCGGTTTGATGATCCGGTGCCAACGGAAAAGATTATTCATCAGACGCATATCATCGGATTCGACGTCATCTGCGCCGGTCTTGAGCTGACAGAATTCGAGACGGCCGTCACCCTTGAGATGCGCAAGAGCGGTGGAACCAGTTTTCTGCTTCGAGTGTCACAGGCCCTCGAACAGATCGTCGACAACTACGACATCGTTCTTCTCGACTGTGCGCCGTCACTCAATTTCCTGACACTTTCGTCGCTCACTGCCGCTACCGGAGTCCTAATCCCAGTTCCAGCGCACATGCTCGATGTCGACTCCACAGGGAAGTTTTTGGAGTTGGCCGCATCTTATATGCAAATCCTGGATGAGGCTGGTGCAGGCGCACGTTGGGATTTCGCCAAATTCCTCATCACAAAGTTTGAGGCCAACGACCACCCGCAAGCCAACATGCAGGCCCTAATGCGCCAAGTGTTTGGCGAGGATTTACTTCTGAATTCAGTCTCCAAATCCACTGCGGTTGCGGACGCTCTCACTTGGAAGCAGAGCCTCTATGAAGTGCAACGATCGAGGTTTTCGGCACCTAAAACTTATGATCGTGCAATCGAATCGATCAATGCCGCGAACGCGGAAATAGAAAGCCTCATCACAATGGCATGGAGGCGTGAACAGTGAGCCGTAAAGATTCTAAGGGCATGTTTGCTGCTGTTTTGGGGCAACTCGGGGAGGACAATTCGGAGGAGGGCGTCAGCCGCCGCACGTCATCGCCGCACCTGATGAAGGTGGCGGCTGGTGTTCGCCAAATGCAAGAGCGTAGCGATATCGCCGACAAGTTACTGAAGTCAGGCGAACAGATCATTGAACTCGATCCCGACAAAATACGGCCGTCGTCTATCACCGATCGATATGATGACGCCTACGAGATTTCCGCCATTGCTGAGATCACTGAATCCATGCGGGAGCGCGGTCAGATTGTGCCTGGATTGGTTCGGCCAGTGCAAGGCAGGGATGGCGAGTTTCAAATCGTCTATGGTCGCAGAAGATTAGCGGCAGCTAAGCAGCTTGGGATCGGATTCAAAGCGGCCGTCCGCGAGTTAACTGATGAACAAGCAGTCATTTTCCAAGGCGAAGAAAACACCGCTCGAGAGGATCTTTCATACATTGAAAAGTGCGCTTTTGCGCTTGCGCAGCAGGAAGCGGGATACAAACGGGACACCATCTGCGCTTCGCTGTCGACAGGAAAATCGCATGTCTCCGAGATGATCAAAATCGCCTCATCGGTCGACAAGGAGATACTGCAATCGATTGGTAAAGCTCCCGGGATTGGTCGAGGACGATGGCAGGAATTCTCGAACCGCTATTCCATAGACGGCTCACTCGCAAAAGCTTTCGATCTTATTCGCAAAAACAAATTCCGCGAGGCAACGTCCGACGACAGATTCATTATTCTGCTTGAGACGCTTCCATCGGATCATATTGCGATCAAAGAACCTGCGGGTCCGGCCAAGCCATCAAAGCCCAAGATTGCTATGAAATCCTGGGCTGCTCCAGACAAAACAGTCAGCGTCAGCCTCAAAGACAACGGAAAAACTACCATGATTGCCGTGGGAGAGGCTGAAGGATCGCGTTTCGCAGCGTTTATCGCCGGACAACTGGACGACCTGTTTGAGGCCTTTCGGAAGTCCATCACGAAACAAGGAGTCTAAAACCGCAAAAGAAAAAGGCCCCCGAACGGCAAGCCGTGGAAGCCTCTCTCTGAACTAAGCACTCTGAGAATCGCATCTCCACGAATCACTGTCAAGAGTCATTGGCGTCGTTTTGGCGAGCAGGTTTCTTTTGCCTAATCGAGGGTGAAAGAAAATGGAGACGAATATTGCAACGACGCCCTTTGGGCGGCGACCGATGACGCTTGGCATGATTTCAAGCCAAGTCACCGCAAGGGCGGTGCCGAAGGACGCGACCGTCCACAAATGGCATGTCTTCCAAGATATCAAGGACGCCAGGATCGCTCTGGGCGCCACCGATCGCGCTCTGGCTATTCTCGACGCGCTGTTGTCGTTCCATCCGGACACGGCGCTTTATGGCGACAGCGAACTGGTTGTATGGCCATCCAACGAGCAGCTGATCCGCCGCGCCAACGGAATGCCCCCAACGACGTTACGGCGGCACCTGGCCGTTCTGGTCGAGTGCGGCTTGATCATCCGTCGGGACAGCCCAAACGGCAAGCGCTTCGCCCGGAAGGGTCAGGGGGGCGAGATCGAGCAGGCCTATGGCTTTGACATCTCGCCGATCGTGGCGCGCGCTGAGGAGTTCAAGAATCTTGCGGAAGCGGTCAGATCTGAGAAGAAGGCCTTTCGTCTCGTTAAGGAGCGGCTAACCATATGCCGCCGTGACATCGTCAAGATGATCGACGCCGGGATTGAGGAAGGCGTGCCTGCGAACTGGGGCAGGGTCCAGCAGGCCTACCAGGCGATTGTCGGCCAGATACCTCGCACCGCAACCAGACAAACCCTCGAGGCGATTGCCGAGGAGCTTGAAGGCCTTTGGGCTGAAGTGCGTGAGGCATTGGAATCATTTCTAAAAACACGGAAAATGGACGCCAATGAGTCCCGAAGTGGGCGCCACATACAGAATTCAAAACCAGAATCTAAATTTGAATCTGAAAGCGGCTCAGGAAATAAAGATGAAGCGGGCGGCAACGTTGCGGACACCGACAACGTACGGAGCCTACCGAAACGCGAACTGCCGCTAGGGATCGTGCTGGATGCCTGCCCGAACATGCTTTGGCTGGTGAAGGGCGGCGGCGGAATCCGCAACTGGCGTGAATTTCTGGCCGCGGCCGAGGTTGCCCGGCCGTCCATGGGCGTCAGCCCGAGCGCCTGGGAGGAAGCGCGAACGGCAATGGGTGAGCAGCAGGCGGCGATTACCGTTGCCGCGATCTACCAGCGGCAGGACCAGATCAACAGCGCCGGCGGCTATTTGCGCAGCCTGACAGATAGAGCAAAGGTCGGAAAGTTCTCGGTCTGGCCGATGGTGATGGCCTTGTTGCGGGCCAAGCTTGACGCGTCGAAGACGACCGGAACCGGAGCTGAAGCCGCTGCCGTCGATTTGGAGGCGGCAGGCAAGGTTGTGCGCACCGAATCCCGGCTGGAAATCAGCGATGCGTTGCGCCGCAGCCTCGACAAGCCAGGGCGCGGATCATGATCAGCCGGGTTTCGATCCGTGGACGGTGGCTGCAGCGCTTGTCGGGACGAGCGTCTTATGAGAGCATTGAGGCATGAAAAACGAACACGACCGGGAACCGACGCCCGATGAAACCGCCGGAATGGTGTGGTGGAACTCACTTGCCGAATCCGATCGTGCGGCTTGGCTGGCGCGGGCCGGCAGCGCTGTTCCAGCTGATGCCTGGGCCGCGTACAAGCGGCTCGGGAATGTTGAACGTCAGCCACGGACCGTAGACTGAGGACTGTTCTGCAGCGGGATGACGGTTAGCTCGCGGGTAGTTCGGCGACGAGTCCAACCCGGCGGGCTCGATCGAGCAGATTCTTGACTGATGAGGCAGACCATTTTGCGCTTCCTCGTGGGGTTCGCTCATGCAGGCGCTCGAGCTGGCCAGCGATGTCTCGGAGCGACAGGTCTGGGTTAGACTGCGAAATCCCTGCCACAAGAGTCATCAGACGATCTTCGGGAGGCAGAGGAGACGCCCGCGTTAGCAGTGTGGATTCGGCTAGGTGCTCGGTGACGAGCCACCTCACTGCCCGCCGCAGTCGTTCAGGCGTCCAGTCGAGGCCGCGCTGCTTCAGGACCCGGGCGATGTCGTCCCAATTATGGTCTGGTCGCATCCGGCGGACCGTCGGAAGCCACTGGTTCATAGTTGATTGTAGCCGTCGGCCATAGGATGCCTTTTGCACCGCGGTCATCTTCGCCAGGGCTTCGGGCCTGCGCTCCCGGATACCAGGATTGCCTGGCAGCCGCCCCTTCGATCGCGCAGCAATGATGCCGGCCTTGGTCCGCTCCGAAATAAGCGCACGCTCGAGCTGGGCAACGGCACCGAGTACCTGTAGGGAAAACATGCCCTGTGGCGTCGACGTGTCGATTGGATCTCGCAGAGATCGGAAATGCGCGCCCTTCTCAGTCAGATCCTCGATCACCTGAAGAAGATGGCTGACCGAGCGCGCAAGGCGATCGAGACGCACAACGACCAGGACATCGCCGGCGCCGATGTCGCTCATCAACCGCAGTAGGGCAGGGCGAGCTCTCGACGCACCGGATCCATGTTCCTGAACGACGACGTCGCAGCCGGCCGACCGCAGCTCAATTTCCTGCGCTTCCGTCGCTTGTTCGTCCGTCGATACGCGCGCGTAGCCGATTTGCCGGCCCTGTGGTCGACCGGAGCGTCGATCTTGCGCCTCACGGGCCATTTACAGCGTCTCTCAGCATCGGAAAGGCGTTTGTACAAACGCCGAAGATATCAACAAACGATCGTTTGTAAACGTCTCTAGTGGCCCTTTGCATAGCTCCTGCGGCTTAGATGAGCCTGAAAATCAACGTTTTCTAGCCTCCTGACCGCCCCAGGGCGTGGTGCTGTACAATCCCGATATGAGGTCATTATCGATAGTGATAGCACGCGGCCAGGAGACCCGCCGTGAGTGAAGCAAAGAGCGCGATAGCTTCAGCAAGGCGAATCGGCTAAAGCGATATCAATGGCTTACGACGTCACCCGTTTTGCATCAGGAGAGGCTGGCGGCGTCCCACGAGCGGGCCCGCCGATTTTTACCTTAGGATTTCAATTGGCAGCACCAAAGTGAAGGCCGGAACGAATGCGGATACCCCCTTTTGACCTTGACGGTGCTGATGCGATCCCGTGGCGCGAGCTTGCGGGACCGCTCGTCACCGCGGAGGATTGTTTGGCGCGCCTCGATGAGCGGCTGGCCAAAAGTCCAGTGCGCGAGGGTTTTGTCGCGCGCACGCATTTCCACGACGCCGCCGCCGCGCTGTGGCTCGAGGGCGAGCTTGTCCATGTCGAGGATCTGGTCCTGCACGACACCCACATGGACATCCGCACGCCGACCCACGAACTCACCCGTGCCCATGCGGTGCTGCGGGCACGGCGGCTGATTGTTGCCAACAGACCGGACTGGGCGCTGAGCCCGAATGGCCTGGGACAATTGCGCGGGCGGGGCGCCAGCATCCCGGACACTCTCCCGTCGGAGAGTCATGCGACGGCAGCGATGGGCGCCGGCGATGAAGCGTCGGACGGGTCGGCCAATGACGATCTGAACGATGGCCTCGGCGGCGAATTTGCCGCCATCGATGCGTTGCTCGATCGCACGCGCGACGTGCTCGACGTGCTCGCCGCCGCGCCGGTATCGCGACCGCCACAGGTCCCGACGGGGGAAAAAAGTTCGCTCGTCTACGATCTGGACTGGGACGAGGAGGAACGGCTGTCGGACTGGCGGGCCGTGTTGAACCGGACCACCGGCCAGCCGCCCGTGCTGAGCGCCGCCCTGCTATGGGATGCGTGGGAAACAAAAGAACCGCTGCAGCATCTGCCCTGGCTCGGACACCTGCTCGTCGGCGCCATGCTCAGGCAGGTCCGGAAAACGAGCGCTCACCTCGTCTGTCTCAACACCGGGCTGCGCGCCATTCCGCGCGAAAGGCGGCGCGCCCGCGACAGGACGGCGCGCCTGATCGGATTTCTGGAGGGCGTCACTGAAGCGGCCGGCGCCGGGCTGAAGGAACACGATCGGCTGATGCTGGCCCGGGAGCAGATGGGGCGCCGCCTGCGCGGCCGGCGGGGACATTCGAAGCTGCCGCAACTCGTCGACCTCGTTCTTGCGCGGCCGCTCGTCTCCAGCGCAATGATCGAAAAGGACCTGAAGCTGACGGCGCGGGGGGCGCTTAATCTCGTCGCCGAACTCGGCCTGCGCGAGATCACGGGCAGGGGACGCTACCGGGCGTGGGGGATCCTCTGATAGCTCCAGTGCGCCGATAAGATCGTCTGCCACGCCGGTAGTGCGACCGGCATGACCCGTGCTATTGCCGAGTCGTTTGGTCCTGGCCAGGCCCGCGGTGCGTGTCGTCCCGCATCGGTCGAAAGTGTAGCCGTTGTCACGTGAGAGGCGTCGTCGCATCACCGCTGCACGGCCCCGATCGCGGCCGTGCTTCCCGGCTATCGCCCGCAACTCCCAGCGGCGCCAAAACAGTCATGGATTCGAGTGGCGCGAAGGAGCCCCATGGCTTGCGCGGCCTGGACAAATTGGAGTGAACCGCATTCCCTTGCGGACCGCAAGAGAGATACTCCCGGCGCTTCCCGATCAATCTTGGCGTTTTGCGCCGCTGTCAGTTCCCCGGCTGCTTGAATATTCGCCCGGTTGGCCGAAGAGGACGCAGCGCTTCTGGGATTGGGTGAATCCGAAAGCGATGCACTGGTCCAGCGCATTCGACCACGGAGAGATAATGGCGTTGCGGACCGCGGCGATGTCCTATTCGACCCCGTTCGCGAAGGAGCCGATGAGGCTTGCCTTCGCGCCTTCGAGCCAAGCGTCCAGTTTTGCGACCGCTTTTGACCGGATCATCTGCTGAAAGTCGTCGACAAGCGTTCGCGCGGTGACGAGGTCAGGAACATTGCTCTCGATTGCAGCGATCAGTACAGCGTCGGATTTGGACAGGTCGTCACGCGCCAGCGTCATGAGCCTGGCGATGCTTCGTGCCGAAGGCGTGCGGGCAAGTGCGCTTTGATCGGCCCTTTCAGCAAGGCGTCGGCGCCGCGCCCATTCAGGGACGACGCCGATCTGGCCACGAAAGCCTTTCTTACGCATTTCGCGCCAGAGTGCCGAAGCATTGCGCGCGCCTTGGTCCCAGCGGCCGTCAAGCCAGGGAAGCCATTCCTCGAGCGAACTCTGCCGGACGCGGAACATGTCGGAGCGCTGACCGCGCAGGACGCAGCGGACGAGCTTGCGGCTATGTCCGGTACGCTTGACGATCTGCTTGATCGGCACACCCTGCTTCGACAATTCCAGAATGGCCTCGTTTGTCTCCTGGCGACGCAGATATCCTTCATGCAGATATCCTTCATATTGCAGCCGCTCGGCATAGGTGAGAAGCTTTGGATCGATGATGGTGCTGCCTACCGTCCTTTCGGATATGCCGCATGGACTTGCTGACTGCACAAGGAAAGCGCGGCTGGCGTTTTCCATCAGATGCCAGCGGTCGGCCACCTGATCGGCATGTGGCAAGGCCTTGGCGATCGCCTCGCCATATCCGCCACCCCGATCGCGAGCGACTGTCACAATGGAAGGATGATTCGTCAGCCAAGCCTGCGATGTCGTCTGTTCGCGATCAGGCAGCAATGTCACTGGCCTGCGGCGCTCAAGATCGCAGACAATCGTCCCGTATCGTTGGCCGCGCCGGAACGCGAAGTCGTCGATGCCGATGATGGCTAGCTTATCGCGCGGCGGTTCAGTCCGCCGGCGCACGATACGCAACAGGGTATCGTTGCTCACCGGCACCATCAGGCGATCGGCAAAGCTGCGGCAGGCCTTCCGCCCAGCGCCAGTCCTAAGTGATGAACGATGGTCTCAAGGCGTCCGGTTCTCCGCGATAACGGGGCTAAAACATCGGCGCCAAACCGCTCGGCAAAAATGCGGCGGCGGCAAAGAACGGCGTCGCACCAGAAACGGCGAACCGTCACCCGCAAGACCACTCGCCGGCCAGCGATGGGCAGATCGGCGGCTTGCCGCATATATCGGCTCTGGGTCCGGCGTGAACTCGTCCCGCAGCACGGGCACGTTGCCGAAAGCGCCGTAGCGCGCACGTCAAGAAATACACAATCCGTGTTGATTTCGGCATGCTCGACGAGCAACCCCGCCGGCGCCAGTCTCGTCGACCCAAATCTCTGTTCCATCGCGCTGATTCCCTCTCGAAAACTTGCGCGACATCACCCTCCACATGCAGCGAGATTGAGTCTGACCCCCTTTTGCGCGAAAAACCAAGGTCCCGATTCCGTGGTCATTGACATCCCAGGCGGTCTCGTTGCGGGACGAGGCCGCCCAGCCAGGGCGAATAGTAGTCGAGGGCGAACATGCTGACGCCCTGCGCCGAGATGCGTCGCTCCCTCCCGGGCATGAATGCCAGCAGGAACCCGCATGGCATCATCGTCGAAGCGCGGGAGATTGCGCGCCCGGCGCTCCCACTCTCTGGCCGACACTTTCAGCGTCTTCGCGTTTTCCTGCAGGTTGTGATCGATCACCGCGAGTGCGAGACATCGCTCGAGAGCGGCGAAGCTTAGACGGGCTCGTCGCTCTGCGGGATATTCGTCGCGGTCCGCCACGGATCTGCCTGTCGAGCCGGGCTGCGTCGCGAGAACGGCATTGAGCTTCCCGAGCAGCCTTTCGACCACGCCACCCTGATGGACGCGCCCGCGATCCCGGTAGCGGATGCGAATGCCGTAGTCCTCGCACCCACGCTGGAAGGCATGTCCTTTGAATTCCTTGGCGGAGTCGGTCACAAGCATCCGCGGTCGACCGAACATCGGCCACCCGTGCTCGATGTCGAGCGTGGCCAACCATGCCTCCTTTGGACACATGGCCTGCGCGAGGCAGAGCGCAACCGACAGCGCCGATGGCTTCTCAAGGGTGAGGCAGAAGCCGAGAATGCAGCGCGTCGCCACGTCGCTAACGATCGTAAGATATGCGCGGCGATGAAGGTTCCACCACCGTCGACGACCTCAACGAAGTTGATGTCGGTGGGCGTGTGATCGATCTGGCAGACATCCAGCGGGTGCGTGGCATGGATGTAACCCGGCCGCGCCTTGAGCCGTTGAAGATGCTTCGGGTTCGCTGATCTTTTCCTCGCGATCTCCTCGGGGCTGAACAGCGAGGGTATGCGACGCGCGACGGTGAGATAGGATGGAGTGGCCAGGCCGGCCTTCTAGCAGCGAGCCCGGACCTCGGCCACGACGGGAGCGAGCGGCGGAGCCTCCAGCACGAGCCACTTCTCTCGCAGCGTCTTCACGGTCCGGTCGATGCGGTAGCGCGCCAGCAGATTGTAGATCTGGCGGGTCGACAGGCGCAGCTCCGCGGCGGCCCGCCCGATTGGCGCCTGACGGGGCCCCGCACCATCGAGGATCTTATCCAGCTCGCGGGCTACACGACGTGCCGCGGACCATGCTTCATCGGAGAGAGATGGGGAAGGAGTTGCTTTTCGGTTGTGTAATCGGTTCGGCAAATGAGCGACCAATGAAATCGTTAGCGGAAATCGGGGCTGTCGTAGCGCCAAAACCTAAACAACACCTGACTTTTCCCTGTTTGAAATCGGGAAGTAAAAGCGACACCGGTAAACCAGCGAGCCATCCCGAAATATGTGAATTGTGGATTGCTCCTCGACGGGAGCTGAGGGGCGGCTCCGCAAGCCTTACGACGCTCTTTGCGAGCCGTAGCTGCCGAGCTGGCAAAAGGCCGGGCTACGTCGCGCCA
>NZ_JAMYQP010000071.1:0-15060 GCF_040320945.1 Mesorhizobium sp. M0587 | reverse complement strand
GCGGCGGCGCGGTTGACGAGCGCCTTCCCCCACTCCGTCGCTGCTGCGCAGCGCCACCTCTCCCCCCTCCGGAGGGAGAGGAAGGGCGCCTGGTTTGGCGAACGCACGTGCTTCCTCTGCCCGTCGATAGGACACGCCCTTCCTCTCCCCCGTCGATCGGAGGTGGCCCGAAGGGCCGGAGTGGGGGTCGACCCGGCTCGGCTGTTGTTGTTTCAAGCCGGCCTCGCCCTGATCGAGACCCTGTGGCGAGTTGTCGGCGGCGGCGCATTTGACGACTGCCTTCCCCCACTCCGTCGCTGCTACGCAGCGCCACCTCCCCCCTCCGGAGGGAGAGGAAGGGCGCCTGGATTGGCAGCTTGGCCGATGCGCTACACCTTGTTTTCCTCCGCCAGTTTCCGCAGCGCTTCCATTGCTTCCTCAGCCCGCTCGGCCGGAACGAACAGATGGTCATGGTAGAAAGCCGAGACCGGATTGACGCCCATGCCGGCGGCGGCCAGGCGCGTGGTGATGGCGGCGAGGAAGCCGACCGCCTCCAGCGACGAATGGATGTTCAGCGTTATCATGCGGCACGGGAACGAAGCGGTCAGCCCCGCTGCCTTCGCCGCGTCCTCGGCCACGATCAGCGTCACGCCCTCGCGCTCGCGCTCGCGAAAGATCATCACCGGATCGAGGCCTCCCGGCTGGGCGATGCCGGGCGCCAGCGTCGCGAAGACATGGGTGCCGGCGAGCAATTCCGGCGTCATCGATGCCAATAGTGTTTTGAGATCGGTCTCGCCGGTCATTGCTTTCTCCATCCGATGCAGGATGCCGCCGCAGTCCGCATGCTCCTCAATATCCGCGGCCGGCGAGTGCCGATAGTCCGCGCGCTGCGCGGACGACATGGCGATGTCGCTGGTGGCTGGGCTTGCCGGCCTGTCGCGTCGCACAATAGAGATGCTGAGGGCCGATGCCGGTCCGTGAAAGGCTTCCGATGATCGTTCGCCCGCGTCCCACGTTCCTGCAGCTGTTCTTCATCATGCGCGGTTCCGTGGTGCCACGCATCTTGCCTCAGATCATCGGCTTTGCCCTTTATTCGGCGGTCATCGTCGCCATTGCGCGCTGGTTTCGCCTGGATCTCGGAGCCTTCAACATCACGCCCTTTGGTTTGGTTGGCGTAACGTTGTCGATCTATCTCTCGTTCCGCAACAATGCCGCCTACGACCGCTGGTGGGAAGCGCGCAAGCTGTGGGGGACGCTGGTCTTCGAAATCCGCAACCTGGCGCGCGCCACCACTAGCCTTATCGCCGACCGGAGCGAACAGCGCGCCCTGCTCATGGAGGCGCTGGCCTTCTGCCATTTCCTGCGCGGGCAATTGCGCAAGATCGACAGCGTGGAAGACGCCCGCGCTTTCGTCGCCACTGAGGCTGAAACGGCTGCGAACTTCGCCAATCCGGCGGACGAAATGGTCAGACGCATGGGCCGACGCGCCAATGCACGGCGCCAGGCCGGCGAACTCGACCCGATCGGCTTCCGCATCCTGGATGAGAGGCTGGCATCGATCACCGCCATCCAGGCCGGCTGCGAGCGGATCGCCGGCACGCCATTGCCCTTCGCCTATACGCTGCTGGTGCATCGCACGGCCTACATCGTATGCCTGCTTTTGCCCATTGGCCTGATCTCGAGCACCGGCTGGGCGACGCCGCTGTTCACGGCGCTGATCGCCTACACCTTCTTCGGCCTCGACGCGCTTTCGGAAGAACTCGAGGACCCGTTCGGCACCGAGGCCAACGACCTCGCCCTCGACGGTCTCTGCCGCGTCTGCGAGATCTCGGTGTTCGAGGCGCTGGGCGAGACGCCGCCGAAAATGCTGCCGGCCGAGGAGTTTTACTTTTCGTAGGTGCTCGACCTGCCGCCGCAGCATAACCGCGAGCGCTGGGAAGGATCGCGACAGGACGACTTTGCTCTCACGGGCGCAAAAAGTACTCCGGACCTTGTCGGATCGCCGGCGCACGGCGCGTCCTTGGCACGACCCTGCTGAAAGGGCTCGAACCAACTGGAGGGAACACCATGAGCATTTCCGAAACCGCGCCCGTCTCGCCCGGCGCCCTGTGGACCGGCCGCGTGCTCAGCGCCGTCATCGTGCTGTTCATGATCTTCGACGGCGCCATCAAACTGCCGCCGCTCGACATCGTCACCCAGACGATGGTGCCGCTCGGCTGGCCGGCCGACCCGGACGTCGCACGCCTGCTCGGCGTCATCGGTCTGATCTCGACCGCGCTCTACGTCTTGCCGCGCACATCGGTGCTCGGCGCCATCCTGCTCACCGCCTATATGGGCGGAGCCATCGCCACCAATGCGCGGATCGGCAATCCGCTGTTCTCGCACACGCTGTTCGGCGTCTATCTCGGCATCGTCCTGTGGGGCGGTCTGTATCTGCGCGATTTCAAAGTGCGCGCGCTGCTCCCGTTCGGCCGATAATCCCGAGGAGAGAAGAACGTTCGGCAAGGATTTCGCGGCCGGCCTCGCCAAGCGGAAGCGCCTCAGCGGGGCATGACCCATACGGGGCGCCGCCAGCTTGCCTGGGTTCGCCTGGCGAACGGCATTCCATCGTCAGGGATCAATTTAGCCGTCCGAGAGTTAATGACTTGGCGGCGAGGACGGCGATCCCTTGTGAGAGGAGCGACAATGAAGAAAATCATGACCATTCTGGTGTTGGCAACGGCACTCGGCGCATGCTCGCAAACGGAAAAGGGTGCGGCTGTCGGCGGCCTTGGCGGGGCTGCGGTTGGCGCGGCCGTGGCCGGCGACCCGGTCCAGGGCGCCGTCGTGGGCGGCGCGGTTGGTGCCGTGGCCGGCGCGCTGATCGGCCATGCCAGCGAAGCCGGCCAGTGCCGCTATCGCGACCGTTACGGCCGCGTCTATGTCGACCGCTGCCCGAGCGGCTATTGACGGAGCCGCATTCGACCAACGAAACAGCAAAACGGCGGGCAAAGGCCCGCCGTTTTCGTGAGATGCGATAGGGGCAATAATTATTCGGCGGTGGCGGCTTCCGCCTCGGCCGGTGCCGCGGAAGCTGCCGCGGCCGCGGCCGCGGCGGCGGCGTCTTCCTGCGCCTTCTTCAACAGGGCGGCGCGTTCCTGCGCCTTCTTGCCGGGCTCGGCCTTCTTCGGGTTGGAGCGGGTCTCGCGCTTGGCAAGGCCGGCCTCGTCGAGGAAGCGCAGCACGCGGTCGGTCGGCTGGGCGCCGTGCGACAGCCAGTGCTTGACGCGGTCAGCGTCGACCTTGACGCGTTCGCCGTCCTTCGGCAGCAGCGGATTCCACGAGCCGAGCGACTCGATGAAACGGCCGTCGCGCGGCGAACGGGCGTCGGCGACGACGACGTGATAGTAAGGGCGCTTCTTCGAGCCCGCGCGGGCCAGTCGGATCTTCAATGGCATTTCTTTTCTCCTGAAATTCTAAGTTCGTTGATTTGGGTTTCAGTTGGTTTTCGTCACGCCGTTGGCAGCGGCGATCTGTTCGTGATGGCGGATCACTTCGCGGACGACGAAGTTGAGGAATTTTTCCGCGAAATCCGGGTCGAGATGCGCATCCTTCGCCAACTGGCGAAGGCGGGCGATCTGCTCCTGCTCGCGCGCCGGGTCGGCCGGCGGCAGGCCATGCTCGGCCTTCAAAACGCCGACCGCCTTGGTGCAGCGGAAGCGCTCGGCCAGCATGTGGATCAAGGCCGCATCGATGTTGTCGATCGAGGCGCGATAGCCGGCCAGAACGGTGCGCGCGTCGGCCATGTCCTTGTCTTCGTTCATCGCGCCCTCACTTCTTCTTGCCGAGGCCGGGCAATCCGCCGCCGCCCAGGCCGGGAAGCCCCGGAAGCTTCATGCCGCCGGGCAGGCCGGGCAGGCCGCCACCGGGAAGACCACCGGGCAGGCCCTTCATGCCACCGAGGCCGGCGGCCTGCGCCTGCTTCTGCAAGGCTTCGAGCTGCTTGGGATCCATCTTCGACAGATCGGGCATGCCGCCGCCCATCATCCCCCCAGGGCCACCCGGCATCATGCCGCCGAGACCCATTTTGGAGGCGAGGCCGCCCATCATGCCGCGCATCCGGCCGCCACCTTTGCCCTTGCCGCCCATCGCCTTCATCATGTCGGCCATGCCGCGATGCATCTTCAGGAGCTTGTTGATCTCGGCCGCATCGGTGCCGGATCCGGCCGCGATACGCTTCTTGCGCGAGTGCTTGAGAATATCGGGGTTGGCACGTTCGGCCTTGGTCATCGACGAGATGATGGCGAGCTGGCGGCCGAACATCTTGTCGTCGAGACCGGCGCCGGCCATCTGGTCCTTCATCTTGCCCATGCCGGGCATCATGCCCATGATGCCGCCCATGCCGCCCATCTTCGACATCTGCTGAAGCTGGCCGGCGAGGTCGTTGAGGTCGAACTTGCCCGACTGCATCTTCCGGGCCATCGCCGCCGCCTGTTCGGCGTCGATGTTTTCGGCGGCTTTCTCGACCAGGCTGACAATGTCGCCCATGCCGAGGATGCGGTCGGCGATGCGCTTGGGGTGGAATTCCTCCAGCCCGTCCATCTTCTCGCCGGTGCCGATCAGCTTGATCGGCTTGCCGGTGACGGCGCGCATCGAGAGCGCCGCACCGCCGCGGCCGTCGCCGTCCATGCGGGTCAGCACCAGGCCGGTAATGCCGACGCGCTCGTCGAAGCTTTTGGCCAGATTGACGGCGTCCTGGCCGGTCAGCGAATCCGCGACCAGCAGGATTTCGTGCGGGCTCGACACCTTCTTGATGTCGGCCATCTCGACCATCAGCGGCTCGTCGATATGGGTACGGCCGGCGGTGTCGAGAATGACGACGTCGTGGCCGCCGAGCCTGGCCGCCTGCACCGCGCGCCGGGCGATGTCGACCGGCGACTGACCATCGATGACAGGAAGCGTCGCGACCTTGACCTGCTCGCCGAGCTGGCGGAGTTGCTCCTGCGCGGCGGGGCGCCGCGTGTCGAGCGAGGCCATCAGGACCTTTTTGTTCTGGCGCTCGGTCAGCCGCTTGGCGATCTTGGCCGAGGTCGTCGTCTTGCCCGAGCCCTGCAGGCCGACCATCATGACGACGACGGGCGCCGGCGCGTTGAGGTCGATCGCGACGCCCTCCGCGCCCAGCATGTCGACCAGCTCGTCATGGACGATCTTGACGACCATCTGGCCGGGCTTGATCGACTTCAGCACGGCGGCGCCGACCGCCTTCTCGCGCACCTTGTCCGTGAAGGCACGCACCACTTCCAGCGCCACGTCTGCCTCGAGCAGCGCGCGGCGCACCTCGCGCAACGCAGCCGAGACGTCAGCTTCCGACAGCGCGCCGCGGCCAGTGAGGCCGTTCAGGATGGAGCCAAGACGCTCCTGCAGCGATTCAAACATTCGTTTTCCTTTTCCCTGGCAGCCGGGTGGTGCCCGAGAGGTAATGCGTTCGCGCCAACTGTCCAAGTCTCGTGGCGAGCAAAAGCCAAAACCAAAAAGCACCCGGGGGCGCTCAGCGCTGCCGGGTGTTGGCCTCCAGGATCGATTTACAGCACCCGCCTCAAAGAGGTTTCGGCGTCCTGGTCGGCTTGCTCGGAGGGATACTCGTCGCGGAATTCGAGGCGTGTAGACAGGAAATCAGCGGCAGAGTCAAGACAGGAGCGGATTTGCTCAGGGCAACGAACCCGGGCTGACGGGTTCCTCCGGAGCGTCCGCCGGCGCTGGTTGAGCAGCATCAGGCGAAAAACCGCCTGTGCGGCGGGTCATTGGCGCAAATCTGCACCATGGGCAAATATGTATCATAGCTGCACTCACGATGTCAAGAAAAAATTCCTATCGTGGAAAAGCTGCCGGCAGCGCCGGTGTTGGCCGTCGTCAGGCCTTTTGCCAAGCTGTAACCCTGAACGGCGAACGGGGATGCAGCAGCAGCACGATCGTCAGCAGGCTGCAAGCGATGCCGACGAGAGCGATGAGCACAGCATCCGATGTCGTCCAGCCCGGCCCCTCGAGTGGCTTGGCGTTGAACAAAGCGAAGGAATTGTAGCTCTCCTGATGCGAGATCAGCAGGAAGCCGGTCAGATTGTTGCCGAGATGGGCGCCGAGAGCGGCGCCGAGATTGCCGGTGGCGTAGACCACTAGCGTCAACAACAGCGCGAAGGCCGCGATCGAGGCCAGCACGCAGGCGTTGATGGCGGCCGACGAACTGGTGCTCCAGTGCAGCGAGGTGAACAGAAGGCCGGGCAGCAGCGCCCAGATGAACGGGCTCTTGAACCGGTCGGCCAGGCCACGCAGCAGATAGCCGCGGAACAACACCTCTTCGGACGACGTCTGCAACAAGGTGAGCGCGACGATCGGGATCAGGAACAACAGCCAGGCCGACAGGCTGATCGTGCCGCGCGCGATTTCCGGCTCCAGCAAATAGAGCAGGATTTCGGATACGAGCGAGGTGATCAGCACCGCGATCAGCCCTTTGAGGAAGCCCGACCGCGAAACGCGGTGGCTGACGCCGAGCAGCGCCGACAGCTTCTCGCGGTGCACCCAGCGCATGGCGATCCACAGGCCGATCCAGATGCCGGCGAAGGAGGCAAGCGCGGCGAGAATGCCGACGGGCGATGCGAGGAACTCCTGTGTGGGCGAAGCAACGCCGGACGAGCCCTGCCATGCGAAGAAGGCGTAGGCGCCCCCGAACAGCACGCCAGCGGTCGTCGCGGCCCAGAACAGAACGACGATCACCGTTCCCAGGAGAAGACGCGGCAAGGTCGTCCAGTCATTCGGCGAACGCCGATAGCGTTCGAAGGCGGCGGGGTCTGACGTTATGCTGGCTCCTTTGCCGGATTCCTCGACTGTCTAGGGCAATTCCAGCAAACGCGTGAAACGGTTTTCCGTCCGGAATTGCTTAAAAACAGCGAGACAAAGCGGTTCGGCGTTTCCGTGAAACGGTGAACCGCTAGCCGATGGCCCCGAAGAGCGGAATTGTTTTCGCAAAGGATTGATGCGCGGTCCGCGCGTGAGGCGGCCGGACTGCCTGCGGGCGGCTGCTGCTGGTGCGGCGGCCGCTTCCGCAAAAAACGACGTCAGCGCACCACGTACATGATGCGCCGTGTGTCCGGATCGATCAGCGCCGGCTGATTGTTCACATAGACATAGCGATATCTGTAGTCCGGAACTTCGCGCAGTTCGACCGTGTCGGGCAAGGTGGCGCCGGTAACCACCTCGCCCTCCAGATAGACAGGGTCGAGACGGTGTGTTCGAACATAAGTCCTGACTTCGGCAGGCGGCCGCGGGATGGGATCGACGACCGGCTCGCCGGCGATGATCGCTCCGGTGTACTCGTTCGAGTAATCGCCAATGTCAGCCGGCGGCGCGACGACGGCAATGCCTGAAGTGCGCGGCCGCTGCGTCAGCACCACCCGGCTGCCGCCGAACTCAGCCGTCACATAATCGGAATAGACCCAGCCCTG
Source organism: Mesorhizobium sp. M0587 (assembly GCF_040320945.1). Lineage (NCBI taxonomy): Bacteria > Pseudomonadati > Pseudomonadota > Alphaproteobacteria > Hyphomicrobiales > Phyllobacteriaceae > Mesorhizobium > Mesorhizobium sp. M0587. The sequence continues at coordinate 7,606 of NZ_JAMYQP010000071.1, read as the reverse complement.
GCCGCCGGCTTCGGCGATCGTGCACCATTTGCTGTTCTCCATGCAGCCGCTGAGCGTCGCCGACTGGCCGGCGGCGAGCACGCCAATGACAGGATATTGCGGACCGGGGCCGGCGCGGACGTTGAGATCGGTGACCGCGGAGACGGCGGTGTCCGCCATGGCGGCGCCCGACATCACGGTCAGCATCCCGGCGATTGCGGGAAACAATACGGATTTCATGGCTTCACTCCGTGTTCATGGTCCCTCGCCAGCGAAAACGGAACCGTGGCGCATGCGTTCCGGCTAAAACGCCTGAGCCAACTCACGATTTGTTCCCGCTTCTTTCGGCCGATCGGTCAGAAGTTGGTGAACGAAGGCCAGTTTCCGCGCCGTGACATCGGAAATGACGAAGGGATAGAGGTCGGGCAGGCCCATGCAGCGGTTGATCGAGTTGGAGGCCTCCGACAGCACCAGCCACCGGTCGAGAATCCTGTCGAAAGGCTCGGGCGCCGCTATAGGCTGCGAGGGTGCCGGCTGCGGTCCGCCGCCAGTGTCGCTCCGCGGCAGTTCATTCGCTTCCACCGTCTCCAGCCGGCCGAGCGGGAAGTTCAGCGCATGAACCATCTCCAGCGTATCGGTAATGTGGAGGTGGTGGGCCCAGGTCTCCGCCCAGTCCTCCCACGGATGCGAGGTCGCATAGGCCGAGATGTGGTTCTGCTGCCAGTCGGGAGGCGCGCCGTTTGCATAATGGACCTTCAACGCCTGTTCGTAGTCGGCGCGTTCGTCGCCGAACAGCGCGCGGAAAGCGAGGAGCTTTTGCGGATCGTCGCGGATCAGGCGATCCCAGTAGTAATGTCCGAGCTCATGCCGGAAATGGCCGAGCAGCGTACGATAATTCTCGCCCATCTCGACCCGCCGCTTTTCCCGCTCGGCCGAATCGGCCTCGGCGACGTTGAGCGTGATCAAGCCATTGTCGTGGCCGGTCAGGATACGCTCGCCGCCAGGACCGCCGCCGATCGGATCGGCGAGGAAGTCGAAGGCAAGGCCGGTCTCGTCGGCGGGGTTCTGCTTGGGCATCACCGGCAGGCCGAAGGCGAGCAACGAATAGATGGCGCGCTTCTTCGCCGCCTCGACGCGGATCCAGCGGCGGCGGTTGCCGTCGACGGAGAGATCGGGAATCAACTGGTTCAGCACGCAAGCCCGGCAAAAGGCCTGCCCCGGCTCGGCCATCCAGTTGCAGGCGCATTCGTCGGCGTTGGTGCATTGGAAGACGCCGTCGATGCGCGGCAAGACAAAGCATGCATGCTCGGGATCGTAGAGCACCGGACTGGAGCAGTTCAGGCACTGGGCGTTCTCGAAGTAGAGACGATGGCCGCAATGCGGGCAGTCGAAGAGTTTCATTTCGATCTCGAACTGTGAGGGCGTCGCTGAAACGCCGGTCGTCTGGCGTCGTTCCCTGCCGTGACACTATTCAGCAACATGGCGGAAGGATCCGCGAGGTTTCGGCCGTGCCCGCCATAATATTTGCTTGATGGTAGGCAAATTCCCCTTCATTGGCCAGCTTGGCGCAGCGGACGGTGACAAGTGACCGTTTCGCTGGCAAATTCCAGGCGGGACGTGAATCAGGCAACCAGGAGAACAACATGGCATTTCTTGCCAAGGGAAAGATATTTGCAGCGGCTGCGGTAATGGCAATGCTTGCGCTGACGACCGGCGCACAGGCCGGAGCCAGCTGCGGTAAGAACGGGGCCGGCTTCGATGCCTGGAAGCCGGAGTTCGCCGCTGAGGCCAAGGCGGAGGGTGTAGGCGCCAGGGGTCTGGCCGCTCTGGCCGGCGCCACCTACGCGACAAAGACAATCTCGGTCGACCGCGGCATTCACAAGGCTTTCAGCGGCTCGGTCGACGCTTTCATGAAGCGCCGTGGCGGGGACGCCATCATTTCCAGGGGCCGTATGCTGAAGAAGTCGAACGCGGCGATGTTCGACCAGATCGAACGGAACTACGGCGTTTCGCCGGGTGTGCTGCTGGCCATCTGGGGCATGGAGACCGGCTTCGGTTCCTCCATGGGCAACCAGAATACGGTCTCCGCCATTTTGACGCTTGCCTATGATTGCCGTCGCCCGGAGTTCTTTCACCCGCATGCCATTGCAGCCCTGAAGCTGGTTGATCGCGGAGCTTTGAGCGCTTCGTCGGTCGGCGCCGCGCATGGGGAGATCGGCCACACGCAGTTCCTGCCCGGAAATGTGCTGAAGTATGGCGTTGGCAGCGGAAACCTGCGCGACAAGGCCACTGCGTTGGCGTCGACCGCCAACTTCCTCAAGGCTCATGGCTGGCGGGCCGGTGCCAGCGCTCAGGCCAATATCGGCGCTATCGCCGGCTGGAATGACGCGAGCGTCTATCAACAGGCCATCGCCCGTATCGCCACGGCGATCGATGGCGACTGATAGCAATCTCTATTCGACTGAGGGCCCGGCCAATGCGCCGGGCTTTTTGTTGAGGTCTAGCTGTTGAGATTCAGGCGTTGACAGCCGCATCCGACTTATTTGTTGCGGCCTCGCGCAGCAAGCGTCCTCAACCGCAGCGCGTTGAGGCGGATGAAGCCGGCGGCATCCTTCTGGTCGTAGGCGCCACGGTCGTCCTCGAAGGTGACCAGCGCGTCGGAATAGAGCGTTTTCTTCGACTTGCGGCCGGTCACCATGACGTTGCCCTTGTAGAGCTTGAGGCGCACCGTGCCCTCGACGTCTTCCTGACTCTTGTCGATCATCGCCTGCAGCATCAGCCGTTCGGGCGCGAACCAGAAGCCGTTGTAGATCAGCTCGGCATAGCGCGGCATGAACTCATCCTTGAGGTGGGCGGCACCGCGGTCGAGCGTGATCGACTCGATGGCGCGGTGGGCCGATATCAGGATGGTGCCGCCGGGCGTCTCGTAGACGCCGCGCGATTTCATGCCGACGAAGCGGTTCTCGACCAGGTCGAGGCGGCCGATGCCGTTGTCGCGGCCGAGATCGTTGAGCGCCGCCAGCATGGTTGCCGGCGACAGTTTCTTGCCGTCGAGGGCGATCGGATCGCCCTTGAGGAATTCGATCTCGACCTCGGTGACCTTGTCGGGCGCGTCCATCGGCGAAACGGTGCGCTGATGGACGAATTCCGGCGGCTCGCTCCACGGGTCTTCCAGCACCTTGCCCTCGGAAGACGAGTGCAGCAGATTGGCGTCGACCGAAAACGGCGCGTCGCCCTTCTTGTCCTTCGGCACCGGGATCTGGTGCTGTTCGGCGAATTTGATCAGGTCCGTGCGCGACTTGAACGACCAGTCGCGCCATGGCGCGATGACCTTGATGTCGGGGTTCAGCGCATAGGCCGAAAGCTCGAAGCGAACCTGGTCGTTGCCCTTGCCGGTGGCGCCATGCGCGATCGCGTCGGCGCCGGTTTCCCTGGCGATCTCGACGAGGTGCTTGGAGATCAGCGGCCGCGCGATCGAGGTGCCGAGCAGGTAGGTGCCTTCATAGACGGCGTTGGCGCGGAACATCGGGAAGACGAAGTCGGCGACGAATTCCTCGCGTACGTCGACGACGCGGATGTCCTTGATGCCCATCATCTCGGCCTTGCGTCGGGCCGGCTCGAGTTCGCCACCCTGGCCGAGATCGGCGGTGAAGGTGACGACTTCGGCGCCGAGTTCGGTTTGCAGCCATTTCAAGATGATGGATGTGTCGAGGCCGCCGGAATAAGCGAGCACGACCTTCTTGACGTCTTTGGCTTTTGACATTTTGGCTGTTCCGCGACAGGAGTTCTCGGCGGGCGAGGTATCACGCCGTTTCCGGCTAGCGCAAGAGATGAACGCGGCTCGGCCCAACGAGACGGTGGCGTGACAGACGATTGAGGAGAGCTGGATCAGTCCTCTTGCCGCCCGGTTGCTGGCAAGAATGGGCGGCATCCTCTATAGGCGGTGTGTTCCCGAGCCAAAAAGGCCTGCCATGTCCTTCATCCCAGACGCCACCACGCTGATCCAGTTCGCCATCGCCACAGTTATCCTGGCGATCACGCCTGGCCCCGACATGACGCTGTTCGTCTCGCGCACGCTGAGCCAGGGCCGCGCCGCCGGCTTCGCCTCGATGGCGGGCGCGCTGTGCGGCACGCTGATCCACACCACGCTGGTGGTGGTCGGCGTCTCGGCGCTGATCGTCGCCTCGCCGATGGCCTTCCTCGTACTGAAGATCTTCGGCGCCGGCTATCTCGTCTTCCTGGCCTTGCAGGCGATCGCCAAGGGCTCGGCCTTTTCGCCTGAGAAAAAGATGGGACCCCGGATTTCGCTTCTGCGCAGCTGGGCAGCGGGCCTCGGCGTCAATCTGCTCAACCCGAAGATCATCCTGTTCTTCATGACCTTCCTGCCGCAATTCGTCTCCGCGCATGACCCGAACGCGCCGGGAAAACTGTTTTTCCTCGGCGCCATGTTCATCGTGCTGGCGATCCCGGTGACGGCACCGATGGTGCTGGCGGCGGAAAAGTTCTCGGCGGCGATGAAGGCCAGCCCGCGCGTCACGCGGGTGGTCGACTATCTCTTTGCCGGCGTGTTTTCGGCCTTCGCGCTCAAGATCCTGACGGCCCAGGCGAAATAGGAGCCTTCCCGTCCCACCAGCTTCCGGCCCAGCGCCCGGCGCTGAGCCAATAGAAGATGCCGCCGATCATGCCGCCGCCGATCACCGCCATCATGGCGCTGGTGTCGGTGACCGCGAAGGTGGAGTCGCCGGCGTGGTCGACAAGGCCGAGGAAAACGGCCGCGACCACCGCGCCGGCCAGTGCATAGAACAGCCAGTCGCGCCGGCCCAGCAGCTCGGCGACCAGGATGACGATCGTCGCCGGCATGAAGGCGGAATAGGCGACGAACAGGGCGACGAAGGGAACCGAGAAATACAGCGAAGCCGTCGCGGCCGGATGCGCGTTCTGCGGCATGTAGCCAAGCGAAGCCAGGAATAGGACATTGAGGAAAGCACTCGCCGCCAGCGAGGCGACGTCATAGCCGAACAGGATGACGGCAAGGCGGATGAGATAGGCGACGAGGCGGTTCATTGCCGATCCCGGCGCCTGAGATGACCGGAATTGCGTCCGGCCAGAAGCCAGTAGACCGAACCGGCGGCAATGCCGGCCGTCGCCAGAAAACCGAGAAAGCCCGGATTGAAAATAAACCCTCCGGCCGAGCGCGGGCTGGAGACACCAAATGCGGTGGATGTGATCGCACCCGTCACCGCGAAATAAAACCATTTTCGAAGCGACAACCGCTCGGCGAGAAAGATCGCCGGGCCGACGATCAACAGCGCGCAGACCGCCACGGTCAACACGGCGAGCGGGAAGGAAACCAGCCAGTCGAATTCGAAGACCATGGACCAGCCCCCGCCTTCGATCCCTTCCAGAAGGACGATAAGCAACACAGGGACCAGGACCGAGGTAAGCACGGCGGCGATATAGCCGATGGCTATGATGGCAAGCCGCTTCGGCCAGGCCAGGAGGCGCTTCACGCCTCGCCGTGCCCCGCGATCATCATCGCTTCCAGCGCCAGCCGGTCGACCTTGCGCATGCGTTCCGATTCCGACTTGAGCTGGCCGCAGGCGGCGAGAATGTCGCGGCCGCGCGGCGTGCGGATCGGCGAGGCATAGCCGGCATTGTTGATGTAGTCGGCGAATTTCTCGATCGTTTCCCAGTCCGAGCACTGGTAGTTGGTGCCCGGCCACGGGTTGAACGGGATCAGGTTGATCTTGGCCGGAACGCCCTTGAGCAGCTTGATCAGCGCCTTGGCGTCCTCGATCGAATCGTTGACGTCCTTCAGCATCACATATTCGAAGGTGATGCGCTTGGCGTTCGACAGGCCGGGATAGGCGCGGCAGGCGGCGATCAGTTCCTTCAGCGGATACTTCTTGTTGATCGGCACCAAAAGGTCGCGCAGATCGTCATTGGTGGCGTGCAGCGAGATCGCCAGCATGACGCCGATCTCCTCGCCGGTGCGGAAGATCTCGGGCACGACGCCCGAGGTCGACAGCGTGATGCGGCGCTTCGACAGGGAAAGACCATCGCCGTCGGAGGCGATCAGCAGTGCCTTCTTCACCGCCTCGAAATTGTAGAGCGGTTCGCCCATGCCCATCATGACGATGTTGGAAACCTTGCGGCCCTCGGCCGGCACGATGGCGCCGTCGGGCGTATCGCGGGCGGGAAAGTCGCCGAGCCGGTCGCGGGCAGTGAGCAACTGGGCGAGGATCTCCTCCGCCGTCAGATTGCGCACAAGCTTCTGCGTGCCGGTATGGCAGAACGAGCAAGTCAGCGTGCAGCCGACCTGCGAGGAGATGCAGAGCGTGCCGCGGCCTTCCTCGGGAATATAGACGGTCTCGATCTCGACCGGCCTGCCGGCGCCGCGCGGCGGAAAGCGAAACAGCCACTTTCGCGTGCCGTCGGCGGAAATCTGTTCCTCGACGACCTCGGGCCTGGCGACGGTGAAATGCTTGTCCAGTTCGACGCGCAGATCCTTGGAGATGTTGAGCATGCCGGCGAAGTCGGAGACGCCGCGCACATACATCCAGTGCCAGAGCTGCTGGGCGCGCATCCTGGCCTGGCGCTCCGGTACGATACCCGAGGCGACAAGGGCCTCGCCAAGCTCGGCCCGCGTCAGGCCGATCAGCGACGGCTTTTCAGGCGCAGCACGGGCGCGCAACGCGTCACGGGCACCATCGGCGGTGAGATCGAAGGAAAGGGTCATGGTTGCACAGATATAAGCCGTTTGCGGCCGATTTCATCGATCGTGCCGGTTATGAAGTGCGGCGCATAGCACAGCTTGCGGGTAGAGTCATGCCGGTGGGACCACAACCTCCATACGCCGGGCCTGTGTGCCGGCAACGCATTGATCGCGAATGTTCTGGTCGACGGACGGTCTCGGAGGTCGAACGGAGTCGTTCCCGGACCCGCTTGTTTGCCGCACCAGAACAGCCCGCTACGACAGCTGGCAGCCACGCGCCCTGTCTTCCCGCCGCGTAGATCCGATCACATAGTCGTGTTGTCGTAACAATTCCCATTCCTGCTTCGAAGTCTGAATGGGGCGACCATGCCCTTACAAAATGGGAGTACGCAGAATGAATTCGATCAAGCTCGCCGTCATCGCCGGCGTCGTCGCCCTTTCCGCCTCGCAGGCATTTGCCGAAGACACAATGGGCACAATGACCATGATGAAAGGTGGGGAGGTGACGGCGATCATGCCGGACGGACATATGGGCACCATGAAGCCGGACGCGAAGATGAGCGCCGAGATGATGAAGATGGCCAAGCCGATCAAGCACTGCATGATGATGATGACCGACGCCAAGGGCAAAGCCTATATGATCGACACGTCGACCAAGAAGGCCCAGGCCGAGTGCGAAAAAATGGCTATGTGAGAAGCTGAGCCTCCCGCCGGCTGAGAAGCCGGCGGGAACATCCTGAGCGCAAACTTTGCCGGCGAGGCGATCTGGCGGCGTCGGGCGGAAGCCGCGCCGGAACCAGACCAGGGCTGAATCGGGATAGGGGGGAACCTCGCGGTTCCTCCCCTCCCACACCACCTTGCATACGGGTCCGTACAGGGCGGTTCGGTTGGTTATGCGGCTTTGGCCGGCGC
>NZ_JAMYQP010000070.1:0-15674 GCF_040320945.1 Mesorhizobium sp. M0587 | reverse complement strand
TCCGTTGTCCCCCCTATCCCTGTCAAACTCGCGACCCAAGGGTATACGTCGGCGTTGGGATCATTTTGTTCGGGAGCATCGTAGGGCCATGCCCGGCCAGTATCGTCCATAGCGGTCTCTCCGGTCGCGGATCAAGGAAGTACTCTAGCGCCTATCGGTCGCGCCGCCGTCATGCGCAATTCATATTCAATCATTCGATCGGGACATGGTGATGCTTCCTGTCGGGGGAGCATGAGGTTTTGTGGGGCGGCTATGCGGCGAGAGCTGTTTCGTCTGGTTCGTGATTGTCGTTCGCCATACCGGGATACCATTGCTGGAAGGTCGAGCGTAGGGAGCCGTCGAAGGTCTGCGTTCGGGTTTGCAGCAGAAGATGCGCGCCGATCCTGCTCCACTGCATCTGCTGCTTTTTCGCGAACCGCTTGCTGATGACGGCTTTGACGGTTGCCTCGACGAAGGCCGAGGATATCCGCTCACCGGACCAGTAGCGTTCGCCGTAGTTGGTCAGGCCGGCACTGTTGGAAGCGATGTAGGATCGGAACTCGCCAATGGCCGTGAGGAATTTGCGGCATGATCGGGTAGTCCGTTTCGAGCGTTTCCGCATCGAATTGCAGGTCGCCGATTTCCTCACCGGCACGGTACGCATTGCCATGCCAGAGGTGCCATTTGATCCTGCGCAGGGTTTCAAGCAGATCCTGTCCGGCCTGCTCATTATGGTTTTCGAGACCCTGGGCGAATTGGCGCAGGACCGTGATGCGCATGGTGATGTGGAACCAGTCGAGGACATGTTCGCTTGCCGGCGCGATCATCTCGGCAAGCGAGCGGACTTCTTCTCCTCCGTCGGTGATGAAGGTGATGTGAGCTATGCTGGAATTTGGGTGACGGGGCTGATCAAGCGGCGCTCTGTGGCTTCGTTTCGATGACCTCGATTCCGTCCAGGAACCTGGCCCTGCGATGAGTTTCGGCAACTGATTTTGTCCTTTCAATCGTCGCCACGTCCTGCCGCGGCCATGACCAGCTTGAAGACCATCAGCCCGGCGGTTTTCGAGGATAGCGAGCCCTTGGTACGCACCGTTCGATGGCGAACGGTCGCAAAGACGCTTTCGATGGGATTGGACGTTCGCAGATGATCCCAGTGTTCGGCGGGGAAATCGTAGAACGCCAGCAACGCATTCTGATCTTTCGTCAGGCAGTCGACCCGCCTTGGCATATTTCGCGTCATATTTTTCGACGAAGACGGCAATTGCGGTCTCGGCCGAGGCCCGGTTGGAAGCGAGATAGATTTCGCGCAGGTCTGCCTTCATGCCGGCCTGCACCGATTTCGGCACCTTGTTGAGAACGTTGGCTGTCTTGTGCACCCAGCATCGCTGGTGTTTGGTGCCGGGAAGGAGCTCCTCGAGCGCCTTCCCGAAGCCAAGCGCGCCGTCGCCCACGGCAAGATCGGGCGCGATCTTAAGGCCACGACGCTTGACGTCGACCAGCAGCTCGCGCCAGCTTTGCGCACCCTCGCGAATGCCGGTCTGGAAGCCGACAAGTTCCTTCTTGCCCTCGGGTGTGGCGCCGATCAGAACCAGCATGCATTCGGCATGGTCTTCCATCCGGGCCTGCAGATAGACCCCGTCCGCCCACACATAGACATAGTGGCGCGCCGAAAGATCGCGCTTTTGCCAACGATCGTATTCGGCGTTCCACTGTGCCGTCAGCCGCGTGATCACCGAGGGTGACAGGTTCGGCGCCTCCTTGCCCAGGAGGGCCGCCAGAGCGTCCTGAAAATCGCCCGTCGAAACGCCGCGCAAGTAGAGAACGGGAAGCAGCGCATCCAGACTGCGCGTCCGACGCGCCCATTTGGGCAGGATCGATGAGGAAAACCGGACCCGGTCCGCTTCACCGGTCGCGCCGCGATCCCGGACTTTCACCCGGCTGACAGGCACCGGTCCGATCCCCGTCTGGATGCTCCGCTCCGGGCCGTGACCATGCCGGACAAGCCGGTCACGACCATCGGCAAGCTTGAGATCCTTCATCTCGGCAAGAAACGGCTCGGCTTCCATCTCGATCGCCTGCGCAAGCAATTTGCGCGCGCCGCTGCGAAGCACATCCGTCAGGGGATCATCGATTTCGTCGGGCTGACGAAGGCGAACAATTTTGATAGTCTCGTTCATGGCGTATCGCTCTCCTTGAGAGATCCCATGGGGTGGATGGCGGCCCGCTCTCTGACAGAGTGGAGTCGTTGAACCAACCACCCTGGAGACGACCATGCCTGTTGTAGCTGACCGACCCGAAGCACCGACCGCCATCCGCACCAATCTCTGCGCGATTTTCGTCTCATTGGAACTCTTATGTTCATTTGCAAGCGGCGTAGCCACGACTGTTCGTCCAGCCAATAATGGCTGGTCCTGCATGGTGTAGCTAATGCGCAATGTAGGAGACGGGGCCTCAAGACGACGGTTTGCAAACTCTTATACGCGGGTTGGATACCGCATTTCCGTGTGTACGCCTGGGGCTGCTTCTATCTAAGCACGGGCATCGACGTAGTCGGCCACTCAATTCCATCGAAGGTTCCCCGACCGGGGCCCTGCCTCCGACATTGCGCATCAGCGGATGATCGATCTTGTCTCCTCCTTTCAATTACTCGCGAGATGCGGATGCTAGGTTAGGCTTGATGAGCTGGCTGCACCTCCTGGCCAATAGCCCACAGGAAAGCCCCCATTTCTCTAGCGATCGCGGTGATCGCGATGGCCTTGTGCTTCCCTGCGAGGATCATTTTTCGATAGCGAGAACAGAGGCGGAGCTGACCTTTCCACGCTATTTCGCGAACGGTTCTCGGTAGGCCTTCCAACTGCGCTTGCTTGGTTCGACTTACCCGCGCAGGGAAGCGGTAAGCCCATGCGCCTTCGATCAGCATGCGACGGGCCCGAGAGTTCCCGGCCTTAGTGATCCCACCACGTTTGACATGTTCACCTGTCAAGCTCTCTGACGGAACGAGGCCAAGAAAGGCCATCAGCTGGCGGGGGTTTTCGAAGCGGCGGATGTCGCCAATTTCGGCAACAAAGACGACGGCGGCAATCAACGATACGCCTCGTAACGGCCGGAGCATCTCAAAGCCCAGGTAAGCCGCGAACTCGATCGGCTCGAACTGCTTCTCGAGCAGATCAAGGCGGTGGAGGCGGAGCGGGACGTGCTGCTGAATGAGGAACAAGACGCGGCGACGCCCGCCTCGGTGGAGATGTTGCTGAACCTGAAGGGCATCGGGCCGGAGTTCGCTGCCCTACTCTGGTCGGAAGGCTTGTTCCGGCACTTCGACAATCGCAGGCAAGTGGCGTCCTACGCCGGCCTCGCGCCGACTCCTTGGCAGAGCGGCTCGATCAACCGCGAACAAGGCGTGTCGAAGGCCGGCAATCCGCGATTGCGAACGACGATGATCCAGCTTGCCTGGCTGTGGCTGCGCCACCAGCCACACTCGGCACTCGCCCGCTGGTTCCACGAGCGCGTCGAGCGCAACGGTGGCCGCCAGCACAACACGACGATCGTGGCGCTTGCCCGCAAATTGCTGGTCGCGCTGTGGAAATATGTGAGCACCGGCGTCGTGATCGAAGGCGCCATTCTGAGCAACGTCGGAGGGAAAGCCGCCTGACGATACCCCATTGAACCAATCCTGTAATCGGTCAGGACCCGATCAGTCCTGACCGATCCAGGTGGACGAACCTACCAGAACCATGGCTTGAAATGCCGTTCGAGAGAATGGTCTCGTCTTCCTGAGCCCCTGCCGCCGCAAGCGGGATGTTGGTGCAGCCGCCAAGAGCGGCGACCGGATGTGAGGTTGACCGAGCTCGGAAACGGGCCGCGTCATGCGATTAGGGCTCGGACCCTGGATACAAAAGCAAAGGTTGGAACCCTGATGTCGCCCTGATGCATTCACTTGACCTAATCCTCCCCATGTGAGGTTCTGGCAGGCTTCATCACCCGCCTCGATACGCCGCTCTCCTCAAACCGTCATCACCCAGTTTCCGCCATAGCTCAGGTGATGTCCTGATTGGCCTGAACACCCTGCTTTTTAAGATGGTCAAGGATACGCCGCTGCGGCTTGCGATCGTAGCCATGGACAAAACCCATGTAACGGGCACCTCCGTCCCGGGTAAGGAGCGGCCGACGATCAGTTCGAAGTTCTTCTTTCGATCGTTGCGGTCACGGATATACCCTGACTGATCAGGACACTGGCGATGTCTCTCAAGTTGAGCCACTACTCGAGCAGATTGGCGGTCCGGTCGGACAGTTTACTGCCGACGGCGCCTATGACGGAAAGCCAACTTACGACGCAGTCATGGATCACAGCGCTGCCGCCGCAATCGTCATTCCGCCTCGTGTCAACGCGGTCCAACCATTCGACGATAGACCTGCCGGCCAAAGGGACCAGCATATCGCCGCAATCGGCAGAGACGGCCGGATGAAATGGCAGGTCTCCAACGGTTATGGCAAACGCTCGCTGGTCGAGACCGCCATAGGGCGATACAAGTCCACCATCGGGCGGCGTTTGCGGGCACGGTCGCTTCCAGTTTAGCAGACCGAAGTCGCCATCGGCTGCGCCGTCCTCAACCGCATGCTTGCCTGCGCACGCCCGAAATCGCCCGCCGCAAGGCGGCCACGGCATAGTCTGCCGCTTCAAAGATCGACATCCCTCAAGTCCGGACCCATGCACCAACGCCCCCCCCGTATGGCTGCATATCAATTTCGCATGCCACATGAAGCCTGATCATCACCTAAGAGACACGAACTAACTGAGGCTGGTTTGGTCATGGGCGGCGCGAACCTGATAGGGCGACACGAATTGGCCATGTTCGATGTAGATCGTTTGATGAAGCCGGTCAGCGACGGCACCCCATGCGGTGATGCTCTCGATTACGATCTGAGTTTTCTCGAACTTGAGATGGCGGCGCAGGGCAAGCCCGCTCGGCAGATGGGGGATTCCGTCATAGCCGCGGAGGCTCCCGATTGGCGTCAAGTCTGGCAGCTTGGCCTGGAGCTCGCTACCCGCACAAAGGACCTTCGCGTCGGGGTCCTGCTAACCCGCTCCGCTCTCAGCCAATTCGGCTACCCCGGCCTTCGCAACGGCCTGGAGCTGCTCGCTGGGTATGTGGAATCCTATTGGCCGGAGCTGCATCCGCGGCCAGACGTAGAAGACTCTGGCGATCAGACGGTGCGCCTTAACGCTTTGGCAAATCTCTGCAATCCCTCCGGGCTTATCGCCGAGGTTTGCCAGGTTCCCCTCACCGCGTCCAGACAGTTTGGCACCTTTACGCTGCGCGATTGGATAGAGACGCAGCGATCTCAATCGAGCGACGTCGATTCAGCGACCATCGACCTCGCCTTCGGGGACACCGAGCACGCCCTCCTCTATCAACTCGGGGCGAATCTCGACGCCAGCCTTACGGCTGCGACCAGCCTAGACGCCCTAATGAACGAGCACGTCGATATCATCGATGCTGTCCGATTCGAGCCCCTCATTTCGGTGCTCCGTCAGGGCAAGGACGTGGTAAGTCGCCACCTGAAAATCCCTCAATCCGAAACCGCTATGCAGCCCCTGCTACCAGGAGCCGAGGCGCGCAATCCGGAAGAGATTCGCGGCCGCAACGATGTCATCAGCATACTCGACGGTATCTGCCGCTGGTATCAAGTGAACGAGCCGGCCAGCCCCGTGCCAGCCTTGCTTGAGCGGGCGAAGCGACTTGTATCGAAGGACTTTATGGCTTTGCTCGAAGAGCTCGCGCCGGATGGAGCTTCTCAATACCGCTCGATCGCGGGTCTGGCGGCACACTCGGGGGCATGACCTCGGATCTCGAAGGCTAACATGAGGACAACCGAAGAATGGCAAAGGCAAGCAGTCAGAAATTCATCAACCGAAATCGCCCCCCGCGAGTCCAGATCGAATACGACCTAGAAACCTACGGCTCCCAAAAAAAGGTAGAACTTCCCTTCGTGGTGGGAGTCATGTCTGATCTCGCCGGCAACCCCGCCGAGCCGCTGCCCCCAGTGGGCGAGCGCAAGATGATGGAGATCGACATCGATAATTTCGATGATCGGCTCAGATCGCTAAGACCCAGGGTGGCGATGCGGGTACCCAACCGTTTGACCGGCGAAGGGCAATTGGCTGTCGACTTGACCTTCGAGTCGATGGGCGATTTCTCGCCGGCAGCCGTGGCGCGCAAGGTGGGAAGCCTCAACGCGCTGTTGCAGGCCCGCATGCAGCTCTCCAATCTACTAGCCTACATGGACGGCAAGATGGGTGCCGAGGAACTGATCGCCCATTTCCTCGGCAATCCAGCGCTGCTCAGTAGTCTCAGTGGAGCGCCGGAGAACGAAGCGCCTGATGAACCAGCGGAGGCAGCCCTGACCTCCTTTCCAGAGACGAAGGAGGATTGATTGTGACGTTCGTAAGCTCAATACCTGCCGAGGTGCACGCCCCGTTTGTCGATCCCGAGGATTTCGTCGTTCTGCTGCAACGCGAGTTCAAGACGCATTCGGATCAGGCCCGCAACGCAGTGGAGAATGCGGTCAAAACTCTGGCTGACCAAGCCCTCCGACACACACCGCTAATCAGCGATGATGCCGTTGAGACGATCCAGTCAATTATAGCATCGATCGACGACAAGCTATCGGAACAAATCAACGAGATACTCCATCACCAGGACTTTCAGGCGCTGGAATCGGCTTGGCGGGGCCTGCATCACCTTACGTTCAACACCGAGACGGACGAGACGTTGAAGATTCGCGTTTTTTCCATTTCCAAGAAAGAACTGTCTCGAACGCTGCGAAAGTACAAGGGAATTGCCTGGGATCAGAGTCCTTTGTTCAAGAAGATCTACGAAGAGGAATATGGGCAGATTGGCGGCGACCCCTTCGGATGCTTGGTTGCGGACTACTACTTCGACCATAGCCCCCAGGACATCGATCTGCTGACGGGGATTGCGCAAATTGCCGCGGCAAGCCACTCGCCGTTTATCTCAGCGGCCTCCCCGCATCTGCTGCAGATGGATTCTTGGCGCGAACTTGCCAACCCACGCGACATCACGAAGATCTTCCTAACCCCTGAGCACGCCGCCTGGCGAGCTTTTCGCGAGAGCGAGGACTCCCGGTATGTGGCGTTGACACTTCCACGCGTGCTCGGGCGGCTGCCCTACGGCGCTAGGACCAATCCAGTCGATGAATTTGCCTTCGAAGAGGACACCGACGGCAGAGATAGCGCAAAGTATCTATGGACGAATGCCGCCTATGCCATGGGTGTGAACATCACGCGGTCGTTCAAGCTCTACGGCTGGCTGTCTAGAATCCGTGGTTTCGAATCCGGTGGCCTGGTTGAAGACTTGCCGGTGCACACGTTCCCCAGCGACGACGGTGGCGTCGACCTCAAATGCCCAACGGAGATCGCGATCAGCGATCGGCGGGAGTCGGAGCTCTCCAAGAATGGCCTTTTACCATTGTTGCATCGGAAGAACACACAGCTGGGCGTATTCCTCGGCGCCCAGACCGTCAACAAGCCAATCAGATACGCAGACCCGGATGCCTCGGCGAATGCAGAGCTCAGTGCGAGGCTACCCTATATTTTTGCGACCTGCCGCTTTGCCCACTATTTGAAGTGCATGGTCCGCGACAAGATTGGCGCGTTCAAAGAACGGCATGACGTCGAGGAGTGGCTGAACCAATGGATCCAAGGCTATGTTCATCCCTCGCCGGAGTTGGGGAGCGAAGAAAGCAAGGCGCAACAGCCGCTCTCCTCAGCAGAGGTCAAGGTCGATGAGGTCGAAGATAATCCCGGCTATTACACCGCCATATTCTATCTGCGACCACACTATCAGCTCGAGGGCCTTACTATCTCTCTGAGGCTGGTGTCACGGCTACCCGCGGCCCGCAAGGGCTGAGCCCTTACGCCGCCGCCACAAGCATAAAGTCCGCTTTCATACCACGCCGGTTCGGGACCATTCCGGCCCCCGATCCGAAACCGCCAGATAGAGGAATTTGGAATGGCATTCGATTCAGTTATGATTTTCACCCAAGCGTCCAAGGATGGCATCCAGCCGAAGGGCGAATCCATTATCCTGAAGAACGGTATCACGCTTGGCGACCAATGGAGTTTCTCAATGGAGAACAAGCTCAATATCGGCCCTCACACCGCAGGCGCCGGGTCGGGTAAGGCCGAATTCGAGGTCTTCACCATCAAGAAGCAGGTGGATAAAGCCTCTGCTTGGCTGTACGTGGCATGTGGCCGCGGCGTCCATTTCAACGGCGTCGAGCTGAAGCTATTCAAATCGACGGGCGCCGGGCTGGCGACGGCCAGTTCGAACCTGTTCTTACACTGGACCTTCAATATGCTTGCGATCGAGAAGGTCGAGTGGGCCTATGCTGAAGAAGCTCCGGAGGAGACGATCACCTTCCGATTCGGCGCCTGCAAGGCCATTTACTACGCGCAGGACGATAAGGGTGCTCTTACCAAGGCTGGTGAGGGTGTCTGGAACCAAATCGCCAACAGTACTGACTTCAATATGCTCGTCGCCTGACAGCTTGCAGACCGGCGTGCGTTCTGGGGCTCGCCATGCATTCGGGTCCCGGATCGTTGCTCAACATGTGGAGATTGAACATGGTTGTCACTGCCAAGTGGGACCTGATCCAGCCATCCCTTCTCGACCAGCTAACGGATGACGAGCCGCGCAGCGCGTCCGAATCGTCGAAATTTTCCAGCTTGTCGCTGCGCCAAGTGCAAGCAATGATCCTTCGCGACGTGTCGTGGCTGCTTAATGCAAACCAGTTGGCTGCAACCGTAGACCTGCAGTCCTACCCCCACGTGGCATCCAGCACTCTCAATTACGGTATCCGGCCCTTTGCCGGGCACATCGTCGATGGCCTCGACGCTGCCTCGCTTGGACAGGAGATTGCCGACAGCTTGCAACGTTTTGAACCTCGGCTGCTTGCCGTCAGTGTCAAGGTCACACCCCTCGCTGAGGCCGACCGCAACGGCTCTCTTGGCTTTAGGATCGAGGCCGACCTCTTGGCAGAGCCAGTGCCGCTGCGGATTGTGATCCGCACCGAGCTTGACCGGGAACGCAAGACCGTCCGCGTTACCGATCTAGGTGCAGAGATAAGCTGATGGACCCAAGGCTCCTGCGATTATACAATGATGAGCTTGCGTATATGCGGGAGATGGGAGCTGAGTTTGCCCGCGCATTCCCAAAGGTCGCCGGCCGGTTGGGAATGGAAGCAGCCGGGGTCGCCGACCCTTATGTGGAGAGGCTGCTAGAAGGTTTTGCCTTCCTGGCGGCGCGGGTCCAGTTGAAGCTGCAAGCCCGGTTCCCGGACTTCACGCAGCACTTGCTGGAATTGGTCTATCCGCATTTTCTGGCGCCCATCCCGTCGATGACTATCGTCCAATTCGAGCCGGATCCACTGGCCGGACGGTTTGAACACGGATATGTGGTGCCGCGCGGAACCAAGCTGCTGGGCCAACTCGCTTCGGATGCGATCACCCATTGCGAGTTCCGCACGGCGCACGATGTCCACCTCTGGCCGATTGCGGTGAGTGCTGTAGATTATTACACGACGCCGGCGCAAATTTCGGCCCTGAATCTTCCGCCCCGGCAAGATGGGAAGGCCGCGCTGCGACTGCGCCTTCGGACAACCAATGGCATGCCGTTCAAAAATCTCGGGCTGAGGGCACTGACACTCTACCTCGCCGGCGCAGGTGGCGTCGGTGCAACAGTCGCCGAACAGCTTATGGGCGATGCTTGCGCAATTGTCGCCCGGCCCGCCAGCCCGCCGCCCCCCTGGCAGGAGAAAATTCCGCTCGGCCAACTGCGGCAGTGCTGTCTGGAGCCCGACTTCGCTCTCCTGCCCGAGGTTCCCCGCTCCTTCGACGGGTATCGTCTGCTTCAAGAGTATTTCGCCCTTGCGGAGCGAACCTTGTTCCTCGAGCTCGGCGGGCTAGCCGACGCCGTGGCGATGTCGACGACTGAGAGCCTTGAGATCGTATTCGTGCTCAACCGTGCCGAGCCACGGTTGGAACGTCACCTCGGAACCCAGAACATCACCCTGTTCGCAACGCCGGCGATCAATCTTTTCGAACGCCAGGCGGATCGCATTCACTTGAGCGACAAGAGCTACGAGCATCATCTGGTTGTAGATCGAATGAGGCCGCTCGACTTCGAGGTTCAGTCGATCCTCGAGATGAGCGGCGAAGGAGAGAGCAGCGAAGCGGCCCCCATTCAGTTTTTTCCATTTTACAACATTACCGCCCATGGACGGGAGGTGCAGCACTCCAGCTATTATACAGTCAGGCGCGAGCGTCGCCTGCGGTCCCAGCACCAGCGTCTCAACGGTGCGAGGAGTGATTATGGCGGCACCGAGACTTACATCTCAATTGTGGACCGCCGGGCGGCTGCCAATTCGGTGAATCCACGGCAGTTGTCGGTGCGGTGCCTTTGCTCGAACAGGCATCTACCGCTTGTATTGCCAATCGGTCATAAAGAGACAGACTTTACACTCGAAATCGGAGCTCCGGTTACCGCCACGCGATGTCTGTCGTTGCCGACCAAGCCGCGTCATTCCTTCGCCACCGGCGATGTCGCGTGGAAGCTGATCAGTCACCTTTCGCTGAATTATCTCTCGATCACGAATTCCGACAATAACGGCCATGGCGCAGAGGCGCTGCGAGAACTCTTGCGCCTGTACGTCGATCCGGACGATGCTTTCGCTTCGCAGCAGATCGACGGAATACGCGAAATCCAGTCGCGACCGATAGATCGGCGGCTGCCGGGCGGCGGACAAGCTGCGGTCGCACGTGGAATCGAAATCAGCGTCGTCCTGGATGAGGCGGCTTTCGAAGGCGTCGGCATTTTTCCCCTGGCCTCCGTGCTCAACCAGTTCTTCGCCAAGTATGTTTCAATCAACAGCTTCACCGAGATGGCTGTCTCGACATTGCAACGCGGTAAAGTGATGCGATGGCCACCGGCGATTGGTCGCCGGACGATCCTCTGATGCCAGACTCTCTCGCACATTTTCTGAGTGCAGTAGCGGCCGAGCCGCATGCTTACGATTTCTTTCAGGCTATGCGAGTCGTCGATGCAATCTGCTCAGATCGCCCCAGGCTTGGGGAATCAAGCCGACCGGGCTTCGATCGGGTGCGGATTGGACAGCAGCCCGCGCTGGCCTTTCCGACCCGATCCATAGCTCGCGTGGCCGAGGCTGGAGAGGGCCATCCCGCCAGTATTTCCACCTACGCCTTTGGCCTATTCGGGCCCAACGGTCCGCTGCCTTTGCATCTGACGGAGTACGCGCTTTTAAGGCAGCGCAATGCCGGCGACAACACGCTGGTTCGGTTTGCAGATATCTTTCATCATCGCTTAGCCTCGCTCTTCTTCCGTGCCTGGGCGGAGAGCGAGCCGACCGTCAGCCATGACAGGCCACAAGAAGATCGCTTTGCCCTGCAACTCGGTGCCCTCGCCGGTTTTGGAATGAGGTCTTTCCATGGCCGGGACGCCATGCCAGATCTAACAAAATTTCACTTCACTGGCCGTCTCGCCTCGCACGCGCGCAATGCCGAAGGGCTAGTCGCTATCCTCAACAGCTTCTTTGTGGCCCCGGTCGAAATCCGTGAATTTATCCCCAAATGGGTTCAGTTGCCGCTGGGCGCGCGCTCCCTCCTCGGCCGTGACGCAGGCACTGCCACACTTGGCAGTACAGCCGCTGTCGGCGGCAGGATCAAAGTCTACCATCATCGCTTCCGCGTCATTATCGGCCCGCTCGGCTTGGCTCAGTACGAGCGGCTTTTGCCGGGGACCTCCGACCTTAGAACTTTGGCCGAGATTATCCGAAACTACTTGGGAGATGAACTGGACTGGGAGGTCAATCTGATCCTGCGACAAGAAGAAGTGCCGAGACTCCGGCTGGGACATAGCGGTAGGCTCGGCTGGACGAGTTGGATCGGCGAGCGCAAGACGCGACGTGATGCCGACGAGCTGACTACGGCGCCGATCGAGCTCTGCCGAAGGCGCCCCGAACTTTCCGCAGCAATCTGAGAGGGTCGATTATAATGGGCTGCATGGATCTTACTAGCGATCTCTATGTACTCTGCAATGCAAATACAATCAAAAGTTGTTCAGCATCCCGCAACGTCCGCGACAGTATTTTTGTTGAGCTGTTTGAAGACCAGCTCAGTGGCGCTGCCCAGCCGGATCTCTGGAAGATTTTACGCGGTTTCGGCGTTGATCAAGGCATCCTCGCTTTCGAGAACGCTTTGACGCCAAGTAAGCATCTCCAGCCCAGCCGATATGGAAGAGCCGTACGAGCAGCGGGGCGTTATTGATATGCGCCGCCAGATCCCCTCCCCGGAGAGCGGCGGTGGGCGACCAACGGACAGGCTCATCATCGATTCCCGTCATTGCGCGCTCCATCGTTTTCCTTGGTGGCGCTCCGGCCGCGTCTTTAGAGCCAAGTCAAAGTACTAAGGTGCTCCTGCATCTCAAGCGCGGAAATCTCCTATGGTCCAGCCTACAATTGAAAATCTGCTGAAGCACAATCGATTTGCCGCAGTTACGTCGGCGGCACTCCAGCCGAACGAGATCATTTTTCGACGGCTAAGAGGCACCGAACGGCTGGGGGAACCTTTTCTCTATGAGGTGAAGCTCGCCACAGCCACTCCGGTTCAGAACTTCGCCAACATTCCCGGACAACTTTTGACAGTCGGCCTTAAGCTGAAGGATGCGGGAACGCGCTTCTTCAACGGCCTCATCACTCGACTCGAGTATCTCGGCCTGGACGACACGGAGCACCTCAACTACGTGGCGGAGTTGCGGCCTTGGCTTTCGCTGCTCGAATATCGTACCAACAGTCGAATTTTTCAGGATAAAACCAGCATTGAGATCATCACCAAAATTTTTCAGGAGCACAAAGGCAATTTCAAGAATCGGACGATAGGGCGGTTTCCAAACCGCACCTTCTGCGTGCAGTACAACGAGACAGATTTGGCCTTCGTCAGCCGCCTAATGGAGCAGGACGGCCTCTACTACTATTTTGAACATGGGGAGAATCGACACGATCTGGTGCTGGTCGACAACCTTTCGAGCCACGAGGCATGCAAGCCTGAGGCTGTGGAGACCCACCACAATCTCAGGCCCGCCCGAAGTCTCCATCGAGATGATGTTATCTTGCATTGGAACGAAGTCGTGTCACTGCAGTCGAACAAGGTCACTCTCAAGGACTACGACGATGAGAAGCCAATGGCAGAACTTACCGCTGTCGCGCGCACCCCTTCCGTGCGTATCGGCGGCATTCCTCCTGGAAAGAGCACAGTGGGTGCCGGTAGCCGTCTTTCTGGCGCCGCTGTCGTGGAATCGGAGACGTCGACTGCGGACGTTTGCTCAGCTGTACAGGAGACGTTCATCTATCCTGGAGGCTATAAGGCAAAAAGGGAGGGCGACTTCTACGCCACGATCCGCGCAGAAGAGCTTGCTTGTAACGCCTATCGGGCGCGTATTGAAACTACAGCTCGCCAAATCAAAACGGGAGTAGTCTTCAAGGCTGCAAACCCCTTCTATTACGGCGATTTGGGTGCGCGCCCAAAGGCTACCCAGCGCTTTCTGGCGGTCGGGAACGAATTCACGGTTTTGGGGGAAGTGGGAGACCGTCCAACGGGCGCGGTCACCGCCGACCAGCGCGCTGAGTGCTTCCTCTATCACAGCACGGTGGAGATCATCCCCGCGAGCACTCAGTATCGCTCCCCGCGCCGCACACCGGTGCCGGTGATCAAAGGACCGCAGACGGCGATCGTGGTGGGCCCAAGCGGCGAGACAATCACGACGGATCAGTACGGCCGCATCAAGGTCCAGTTCTTCTGGGACCGCGAGAGCAACAAGGACGAAAACAGCTCTTGCTGGATCAGGGTAGCCCAGAACTGGGCCGGCAAGGGGTTCGGGTGCCTTCTAATTCCAAGGATCGGCCAAGAGATCGTAGTAAACTTCCTCCACGGCGACCCTGACCGTCCCCTCGTAACCGGGGTCGTTTACAACGGGTCCAACCTGCCTCCTGAAAACCTACCGGTCAACAAGTCCCGCTCCACCTTCCGAACGCACACGGATCGAGGTACAATTGCGGATTATAATGAGCTACGGTTCGAGGATAGGCAGGGTTGTGAAGAGGTCTTTCTGAAAGCGCAGAAGGACCACAACGTTCAGGTTGGAAACATCTATGCCATCGACGTCACGAAGCAATACCTCCTGACCTCAGCCTCAGCTGCGGCGACGTTTGGTAGCAGTATCGAGGTGACACCTGACAAGATATGCCTCTCAGTGATGGGCGCAAGCGGCTCCCAGGCAATCGAAATCAGCGCAGCCGGCATCACTCTCATGAACGCTCAGCGAGCCTCGATCAAGGTGTCGGGTGCTTCGGTCATCATCAACGACGAAGCGCTTGTGGTGACCTGATGCCTGGTCCTGTCCTTCACAAAGGAACAGCCGCGACCTGCCCCCACGGCGGCAGCCTCAATATAATGGCTGCCTCGCTGCGCGTCTCCGTCTCGGGCATGCCCGTGGCGATCTTGACTGACCAAGGCGTCGTTGCCGGCTGCGTCTTTACGCTTCCGAACGGTAAACCGCAGCCCTGTGTGACCACACGGTGGCTCGCAGCCGCTACGCGGGTCTTGGCCAATGGTCAGCCAATCCTCATCAATCCACTTGCCGCTCTTTGTCTCTCGGCAGAACAAATTCCCGGCGGGCCGCCGATCATCGCCTCCAGCCAGATACGGGTCATCGCGACATGAGTTCGCCTTTCCCTGCGCCGCCATCCGCGAGCGGTGCGGCCAGGGCGGCCTGGCCGAATCACCCGGACACGTGCGCGTTCTGCCTTGAACTGTTGATCATAACTGGCTCGGGTGAGCGCGTCATTTCCCCGACCTTCGACTCGCCCGGACATGCAATTGCTTTTTGCCGCCGGCAAAGGGTCGGTCTCCGTTGCGCTGGGAGGCCGCACTCGAAGCCGCCGTCATGCAGGAGCTCCGCAAGCTGAGTCGGCGAAACCTGCTCGTCGACTTTGACGACGCGGCGGGGGGATGTGTTGCAAAGTTTTTGGTAACGAGGCGCATGGCATTGGGCTCCGGTGTTTCCCGGAGGATTGCGACGTTCAAAGGCCGCCAGTTCGAGCAATCTGTGATCCTGCTTTGCGTGCGCTGGTACCTGGCCTCACATGGGCTTCTTGGGGTCAAGGATTAAATTCAGCAATGCATGAGCAGAACTCCAGGACTGTTTCGGCATCCAAGGTCTGAGCCCGATTTGCATGACCGGTCGTCTCCGAGCACGATCAACCTCACATGCGGTCGCCGTTCAGTACGGCTGCACCAATATCCCGCTTGCGGCGGGCAAGGGCTCAGGAGGATGAAACCATTCTACAATACAAAACGGGCATTCAGGCCATGCCAGGTATCGGTTCATCCACCTGGATCGGCCAGGACTGATCGGGTCCTGGCGGATTACGGGATTAGGGTAAAACAGAGCGTTGGTGCATGGATCCTTTGTCAACGGTTTGGCGATAGGCAGGCAGGATCGAAATCAGCTTGATGCGAGTGCCATGCCGTACAAACACAACGCAGATCGTCGTCATCACGTGGGAAAGATGAAATTCAGGGTGACGAATTGGCGTGACTACGA
>NZ_JAMYQP010000069.1:0-16640 GCF_040320945.1 Mesorhizobium sp. M0587 | reverse complement strand
AATAATCTGCTCTTCCGTGAACCGCTTTCTCTTCATCAGTCCGTCCTTCGATCAAGGGCCGGACTCTAATCTCAGATGGAGGAAATTCTCAGTGGCAGGTCACGACACCCGTCGATTTTCGACATTTGCGGCACCGGCTCTACGACCTCCCGCAGGATTCCTTGATGAATTTCCAATTCCATTGCCTAGTAGTGCGGTGTGCTGAGATCGCGAAACGCGCCAACGGCTGTCGAGCGATCAGGTCGACGCTCGACGCAGTGCGGCCGGCAAACTGCGACACTCTCCAATCTGCTCACCAAGTAGGCCTATAATCCAATCATGGTGGCGCTCCGCAATCGCCATCCGCGCTCCCTTCAAGCCACGTAAGACGGCTTGTGCGAGACGCTCATTTCCCAGCGCGCGAAGGATGCGATCGGATTGCAAGAGATCCGCGGTAGCGAGCAGTTGGAGTGCAGGAAAGCGATCACCGGCGATACGAACTGCCTTGCGTTCATCAATGATCGCCAACCCTTGAGACGATACCGCGATAGCCAACGTTGCCGCCTCTCCATCATCCAGGGTCGTCTCTGCGCTGCCACTCACCAGGCTTTCAAATACCCCCTCACTCTCGTCGTCAAACTCAGCAAACTGCAGCAGGCCATCCCGCACCAACTGTTGAGCGAGGTCGGCATCATTCCGACCGCTATTCCGATCGTCGATAAGCTCGTCCCTTACGACGATACTTGCACGCAGCGTCACGTTCAGCGACCGAATGATGTCGCTCGCAATGCCGGTGGCATTGAGATTAATAATGACGCTCGTATCAGCAATTATGTGAGACGGAAGATCACCGGAGAATCGAGGTTGCCGCATTGGCCCCACTTTCCTCGGCATCTATATCGCTCAGCAGATCGCGCACCTCGACCCGATCGATACGAAGGAGCTTTGCAATTTGGCCCTCACTGAGGAGGCCTCGCTTTGCCGCCTCATATGCCATCAGGCCGGTTCTCAGCGACACGGACCTGCCTGCGTCGTCCTTCAGATGGTCATTTCTGGACACATCTCCTAGAACTTGTTGCGCTTGCTCATCCGTAATGTTTCCGTTCTGCACAAACCAATCCCAGGTTCCCTTTTTCGTGAGTTGCAGCTCTTCGAGGCGTCGGACAAGGGCTTCGCGCGAAACATGGAAGTAATGTGCAAGAACGATCACATGACGGCGAGTTAGGCTCGTAGCACCTGCCGTCACTTCGGCGAATTTCTGCCGAACCGCCTGCGCCGGCGTCAGGAAACTTCTTGCGAATGTATTGGCATATTTTTCCTCGCGCGAGCTCTCCAGTTCATCGATCTCATAGACTTCTGCGTCTCCGCGAGTGGCCACTAAGTGACCAAGCTCATGCGCGGCCGTTTGCGTGCGGCGATCGATTGGATGGTTCGCATTTAGGAGAATGCAGGCACCTACCTTTTCATCATAGGCGAACAAGCCTGAAATTCTCGCCGCTAAACGCCTCGCATAGACACGAACACCCATTTGCAGTTCGAGCAGAGTGACGATATCCGCGATCGGCGCAAGCCCAAGACCGAGCCAATGACGAAGTTCCAAGGCGTGTTGTTCTGCCTGCTGACGAACGTCGCCAGCAAGAATGCGTCTTTCAGGCGGCAGATTGCGCACATGTTCGACACCGAGGAGAGCCTCGAGTTCGACCTCGGCCCTTACGAGTTGCGCCATCAGGTCTGCTGCTGCCGCAACGGGCTGTCCTTCGTTTTCGGTTAGTCTCCTAAATTTTGGTGTAAGCTCGACGTGGATCGCTTCTTTACGGAGCAACGCGTTGGTGCTGGTGTCCAGAAAGCGTGCCAGCTTTTGCAACTCGCCAATCTTTGCGCGCCGCGCCCCTTTTTCCATCGCGACCAAGGTGGTGCGTGCCACACCGATAGCCTGGGCAGCGTCTGCCTGGGTCTTGCCTGCATTTTCACGTGCGATACGAATTCTCTCGCCTACTTCCCCAGCTGAGAGCTGATCATCGGCTCCGTTCATCGCAGTCAAGCCAACCACCGAGCAACAAATGATCTAGGACCCAGATCTTTCGTAAATGCCATCCATTCAATCCTATGCCGTTCAAGAAGACCGAAGAGCTCGCCTTCCGCATCCGCATGCGACATGTCCAGTTCTTCGGACAATTGCCAAGCGTGCCGGCTCATGCGTTTCCGATGGGCAGGCGAAGAGCTCAAATCGGCCAAATGATCAAGGTGCAGAGATCCGGCGACGGCATACTGCTCCATCGCCCCCGTTATCTTGTCGAACCCTTTGGCAGCTCCTTGAGCAAACGCAGGAACAGACAACTCTTCCCAGATGTAGTTCTCTTTCGGCTCGTCGACACCGGCCGCGTGAAAGCTGAGTCTGCGGAGCATACAAGCGGCGCAGATGCCGCAGTGGCGCCATTTATGATCTACGGAGGAATTCCGGTTCTGCTGCCAGCACGAACGGGTCTCGATCCACTCTTTCGGCTCGATGGGAAGGGCTGCGAATTCGCGAAGCGTCTCACCTTTCGTTTTCCACAAGCGCGGAAGCCGGTACACGACTTGGTACTCGAAAAGCGCGGCGAACAACCGCTCCATTTTGGTCAAAAAACGAGGGTGGTTTCTGTAGTCCTCATAGCCGTGGCTGGTTTGTACCAACGATGGACCGAGCGCCCCCTGACCACTTTCCGGCATCACGATGTCATGGGTCCCGATCAGATACGCGGCGGTCGCGCTCATAAAGGCAAACTTAAAGCCGCGGCTCCGAGCGGAGGACTCTTTGAATCCGTCCGGCCCGGCTTTGATCTTGAAGGGAATGTTGAGGAAGGGGAGCCTCTGGCTGCCGCGACGGGGGCGATCGCCCTTTTTTGACCCCACCCGAATGCGGATCAATCGATCCGAACGTCCCCCCGCCGAAAGCAATGCGCTCACTGCCCGTGAGTCCAGACCATCGCTGAACGGCGTGACTATGCGTGTGGTATCACCAAATTCCAAACGACTCTGTCTACCGACGTCTTCCTCGGGAGCGAGTTGGCGCTGATAGAACGATATGTTCCACGCATCGCCAGTTAGAAATTTGAGGGCAGACATGAGCGCCGCTACGACTTTGGGATCTTGCCAGCGATCCAGATCATTGACGGGCATAGCCAACTGGAACTTCCGCATCCATCCCCATGCCGAGCGTTTGCAGGCCTTGTCGCAATATTCCACCGCGGCGATCAGAACGAGCGTGTCGAAGATTCGGCTGTCCCAATTCTTCGTGCGGTAATCATCTAGATCCTTCATGTTGAAAATGATGGATTTGCCAATCTCGACGGGTTGCCAGCCTTCCTGTGCTTTTCCGCCGGCCTCAATGACATGAACTTTGAGAGCAGGGCATTCACCTTGCAGAACCTTCATAGGGAAACTCCCTCATCAAGCCCGCCTCGCACCGCGGGAGTTCTCGTGATGGCGACAGTACCGTCACCGAGGAGCGAACGAGCAATGCGGGTGAACGAGCCGTTCTCGTGCATTCCAGCGCTTACTTCACCCATGCGATTGCGGATGGTGCGACCTGCACCCGGCCCGCGCTCGGCTAGATAATGCTCCTCCGTCGTCCGCCCATTCGCGTCCAGACGCTCGCTCAATGCCGTGGCAATCCCGCTCTGGACCGCATCGCGTCCTTGCAAGCCTTGTTGGACTGCCATTTGAATGCATTCAATCGCGTTTGCGGCCAACGGATGTACCGCCGGGTCGTCACGTAGTTCGTACAACTGTCGCTGCAACTCATCCGGTTGCCTGCTAAAAAGATCGCTCCCCTCAACGAGCTCGACCAGCTGCTTGATCACACTACGCAGCTCTATGTGTGCGTCTTGAACGAGTGCAGATTCGGCCGCTTCGCAGACCTCTGGAATAGCGAATGCCGACTTGTACGCCCACTCGGCGACGCGCCTGTATTTGGGACGCAATGGCAGGCTTTTGTGCGGACCGTCGCTCATTCGAATCTCCACAATGTCAGCTGTCGTAAAATTTTTTCCTGACAATGTCAACTCCGGCGCGTGCGGAGGAACGTCGCTGCCCTGGCGTCCGTTGCTTCACAGGCGGTCAAGAATGATGACCCTGCCGCCTCCCGTCCCTTGCTGCTGATGACGCGTCGTGACGACGCAGGCTGCGGCAGAGCAATTCTTGGGTGAAGTTTTCCCCTCGAAAGCGCCCTTGTCCTACTCGATCATTCCTGACAGACGTTTGGGTGCGCCCTCGAATGCAAACGGGTTCAAAAACTGCCGGCGCCACATCACATTGCGTTCGACGGCGCTCAGTTGGGCCTCGTCACAAATGACGCTCCATTGTTTGAGAACTGTATCGACCTGTTTTTCGATGATGGTGATGGCCTCTTCCTCATGGAGTTGAAATTGTGCAGCTGCGGCGATGCAGACCGCGAACCGGCTCTGCCGGTTATCGCCAGCAATGAGCATGGCCTGCCCTGCTTGGTTGCCGGCCCTGCCCTGCGGACAGATGTCGTAGGCAGGTGTCAGCGTTAGCGTCGATCCGTCCCAGAATGCAGCATGGTTCCTGGCGTGGTCGTCGGTGTTGCCGCACAGTATGTTGAAGACCAGGCGTCCGAACAGCTCATGCAATGTCGCCCTCGGCGCTTCGAAGCGATGGCGGATGATTTCGGCTAGGTCCTGGTAACTAGCATAGCGCGCCATGAGTTCGTCGAGGGCCAACAGGGTGAGGGCCGAGACCATACCCTTTCGAAGCCACCCCGCCTTGCCATGCACCCGATCGAAGCGCTGGATCAGCAGTACATCCTTACCTGCGGCTGCGACGAGGCGCACCGGGGCAACGGTGAGCCCGACTAGGTCGGCCAGACGCATGGCTACGAACTCGGCCTTGACAACGTTGAGGACGTCGGTGCGCGACGAGAACTTGGCGATGTATTTCGCCCCGCATTCCGCGATCATCGCCTTTGGTCTGGCGCCCCCAAGGGAACTGCCGTGAAACAGGGCCTGATCGAGTTCCGCCGTGATGGGGACACCGGACTCGACCCGTTCGGCGGCCGTGAGAAGCTCGTCGAGCGAGGCGGCTTTCCCCTGCCTTGGCTCATAGACCGTGGCGGAGCGCTGAAAGTCGAGGGCGCCCACCCGGTCGGAACCGGACTCGATGAGATAGGTGAGCTCATCAAGCTGGCCGACGTCCAGGGCAGCGCCCTTCTGGCCGAATTTGCGGTTGACGATGACGCGCCGTCCCCACGCATCGGGCGCCGCATCGCGCAGACTGTTAGGCATGGACAGTCCGGCGGTCAGCGGCAGAATTCCAGCTTCAAGAGGAAGCTCCGGCTGGTAGATAGGGATCGCATCGTCCCGCTGGAGATAGCTGCGGCCATAATTGAACACCAACGTGTTGCCGGCACGCCCGAGCAACCCTGCCACAACAGGTGAGATTTCGCCTGGCAGCCAAATCCAGACATAGACCTCGTCCAGAGGCGTGTCAGAAGTCATCTTTGAGGGCCTTCTTTGGTGTGCGCACGGATTGCGGCAGCAGGGTCAGGACCTGTTCATTCGAATTGACCCTTAGCGTCATCGTCACCTCGCCCGCATCGAACAGCCGAATGCCAAGGATGGCCGCCGCCTCGAAAACTGCACCGATTGCGCAGCCCATATCGCCGCGCTCGATGCGCTGGACCAAGCCGCGCGACAGCCCGGTTCGCTCCGCGAGTTCCGCAATGGTTAGCTTTCGCTCGATGCGTGCAAGCCGGATCGACTGGCCGAGAAGCTTGGCAGCTTGGGTGCTGTAGCGCGAAAAGGACCGCGCAGTCGGTTTGACCATTGCATTGTTCCATTAATGGGTCGCTAACCTACTTTGTGCTCTGTTGATGAACATATACACCAGCCTGCGACATACGACAATACGCCCCATAAATCGATTTTTAGATAGCTTCCAGACCTGTTAATGGACCATCTTACAGAATAGTGGATATCGGCACCAGGACAGCCATCCGGTCGGAAGGCGCAGCCTCGCTCATGGCCTTGGAGGCGAACGCATTTTGAGGCTTCGAGGTCGCGCGGCGTCGCCCGTAAGACCGTTGGTGATTTGCAGGTGCCCGATGGGACGTCGCGACGCGTCCCATTCGTTTCGCGCTCCAATCGCCCGGTTGCTCGATCACGCGATGCAAGCTCGTCGGAGGTGTCCCGCTCCAAAAGTAGGCATTCGACGTCGGGGGTTGACCAAGGAAGTATCATCACACATGCCGTCGAAAATCTATGCCGGAGCCATCATGTCCGATGCATGAGATCATCACCCGTATGTATCAACCGCTTGGCGGGTTCGCCGAGCCCCACGGCACCAGGGCACAGGGGCATCCGTCGAAACGGCTCTTTGCTTACCGACGGATGACTGTTTAGCTGGGCGCTAGGTTGACAAACTGGGGCAAGGGCCCAATATCAACCCTGACTATCAACCCGTCCGATCATCCAGACGGAACGAGGATCGGAGATAGACATGGCATCCAATGAACTCACAAGCGCGTTGATGGCGGCGGCGGACCTGAGTGGAGCTGGCAGGTCAATCCTGGACCAGTCGCTTCGAGAGGTTTTGCTTCGCGCCGCTGGGCGACCAGAGCCGCATCAGTATCTGTCAGGCAGCTGGCTACTTGGTGGCAACTATCAACCGATGGAAGCAGCGGTGGCTTCCTTGCTGGAGCACGGTCGGGCAGAACCTTATGACATCGACCTGGTTCATGTGCTGGAGAGGGAGCGCAGCGACGTCGCCTCGGTTGCGCGGTTTGGTCACCGTGTCGAATGCGCTTCGCTTCATATGTATGTTGCGTTCGACAAGGCGCACGTCGTGGACTTCGAGCTACCCGTGGCGCGCAATGTAGTGAAGCCAACGCATGGAATCAGTGTGTGGTACTACAGCTTGGTGAACACGACGTTCAACCGCTATCGCGAGCTCAAATGCGCTTTGCTGCATAAGTGGTCGCCGCCTGTCGAAGTCGAACCCCTTACCTACTATGCATTCCGCATGCTGAGCGAGATAACGCCGGTGGAAAGCCAGCTGCGCGATCTCTTCGTCAAGGATCGGCCGCGCGCTTTTCACGAACTGACACGTCACCTGGACCTGGTGGCGGACCAGTTGAAGGCCGCGATCGAGCTGGCTGGTGAACTCGAGACAATTGCATCAGACGATGCGAGCGAGGAAGAGGCGCGGCTCAAGGCAGTCCAGACGGAATTGCTCGGCAAGGCGGGGAAATCGCTGTCGCTGACCGAAGCCGCAAAGCAGCTCGGCGTTTCCCGACAAGCCCTGCACAAGCGCATTGGACTTGGGACGGCGCTCGGCTTGATGCGCGGTTCCGAATTGGTCGTGCCCGAGGCGCAATTCGTCATTAAGAATCGCAAGGTCAAGATCGTCGATGGTCTGGGCGCCGTCATGCGCGAATTCGACGCCTCTGGCGCTGGTAGATGGTCGGCGTTGCAATTCCTGATCGAAGTCGACCCTACACTGCAACGAACGCCGCTGGAGACACTCAAGGCGGGTGAGCAGGATGCGGCTGTTCGAGCGGCGAGAGCTTATCTCAGCCTCGACGAGGCGTGAGAGATTCCGCCGTGCCAACCTACACGTTCCCGTCAGGAGTAAAGACGATTTCAGTTCCCGCCGGGGCACTGTAAAGTTATCAGCGGATTGATGCAGCGATAGCTGGCCGGGACGGCTGTCACGCTGCGGCGAGACACGCGATTTTGTTCCAGATTTGCATGGCGGCGTTACGCAGGTCTCGATGTTGAGCCGATGACAGCGCATTGCGGGGAAAGTGGAACAGGTTGGCAATCGGATCATGGATGGAAACGAACCGCTGAAGCTGGCGTGCCGACTTGAAGCGTTTCATGGTCCTTTCGCGTCGTCGGGTCGGCTGGTGCGAATTTTCCGCTCGATTATTCAGGCCTGTGTGCGACCGGTGTTCGACACCGGGCATGAGGTCGCGCCTGGCGGCATCATAGGACCGGAGCTTGTCGGTGATCATGACCCGTGGTGTCCGCCCTTGAGCCTTCAGCAACTTGCGCATCAGACGCTTTGCCGCCTTGGCATTTCGGCGGCTTTGCACCAGCACTTCGAGGACGAAGCCGTCCTGATCGACGGCACGCCAGAGCCACTGCTTCTTGCCATTGATGGCCACCACACATTCGTCGAGATGCCATTTGTCGCCCAGGCAGCCGGCTGACCGTCGCTTGATCTCCCGGGCGAAATGCCGCCCGAATTTCTCCGCCCAGCTTCGAATGGTCTGATGCGTGACGATGATGCCGCGGGCCGCCAACATGTCCTCAACCATGCGCAGGCTGAGCGGAAAGCGAAAGTAGAGCCATACCGCGTGCGCAATGATCTCGGCGGGAAAGCGGTGGCGACGATAAAGCGGATCACGAGCAACTTCTGACATGGCCCATGTTCGCACATCTTCATCAGCCGTCGGTTAACTTTACGGTGCCTCCAGGAGCAACGATCTGGCGGCCAGGGCATAAAAAACGCGTTGGAGCTCCGCTCCGCGGTCGAACACAACGGCCTTTTTCCGCTGCGGCGCCGCTCCTGCCTTGTAGTCGGTGATAATGGCCGTGCCCCTCGATCCGTCCTCGTCGAGCCGATCTATTCGGCCGCGAAACGCAATGCCAGTTGCCCCGACTGGGACCGGCGAAAGCGTGATCCAGGGATGACGTCCGTCGATGGTCTCGCCGAAGGCGAGTTCGGTCCAACTCGTGCCGCGGGGTTCACCAAGGGCATCTTTCAGCCCGCGCGATGCACGTTCGCAGGCCAGTGTCATGGTATGGCGCCAGAGTAGACCAGGCGGGACGGCCCGTGCGATCGGCCACCCCTCGTCTAGGCGCCTGGCTTCGTCCGCAAGGGCGATCTCGATCTCGTCGACATTTCGCGGTGCACCGTCGCGGAGCACACCGCCAATGAGGGCGTGGACGAGTTCGCCGAACGCACGATGATCGAGCACGAGTGGCTGGTGATCGAGGTTCGGTTCGCGCCAATGAAGTGCATACTCCCAGACAAATCCGAGCGGATCGCAAAGTAGGCGATGCAGGGACGTCGTTGATTGTACTTCGGCTAGTGCGTCGAGGATCAGTGGATGGTTTGCCCGAATGAGCCCATCATGCGCGGTGTGCCTATCGGTTTCCTGCCAGTCGCGCCAGGAGGCGCGGCTGGCCCGAACCTGCGGGTGCTTGCCCGCATCTGCCGGTCTCGAGTAGAGGCGATCGCTTTCGCTGAATGCGTGCCGGGGGATGGCGACCACAATCCGTTCCTCGTCTCGTCGCCATAATGTGCTTGCCGCCTGCAGCGCGCCCGTGGCGCTTCTGTGTCCGCGCGAAAGGGTATAGTCGGCGGATTGGCTCACAATGATGTCGTGCGTCATTCGATCGTCGTCGGCGATATCTGCTGACGGGAGCCGAAGATGCTCGAGCAGATGCTCAGGAAGCAGCGGGTTTTCGATCGCCCGACGTGGCCAGGCATTCGCTTCGAGACCAATGAGGCGGACATGCTTACGGGGGGCGGCGGCCAGGTGATGGGCGGGCCCCCACACGATGGTGTTGCCGGGCTCCTGCCCATCATCGACGCGGAGAGCCTGCAGCGAGAGCTCGATCGCTTGCTGGGGTGCCATGCGCAAGGCGTCCTGCCATAAGGTGAGCGCGGGTCCACGCAACAGGCGGCGTCCTGCGCGATCCGCCTCTGAGATACCGCCAGCGAGCAGCTCGAGAGCCGGCAGCAATGTGCGCTCGGCAATATCCCCATCTGCCCGTTCGGCGCGCGCCTGCTTGAGGGCGTGCTGCCAAAGACGCGGAGTCGTCAGCGCGGCGCTCCGCCTCAAGCCCTTTGCCCAATCAACGGGGATCTGCTCTCGCACGAGAGGAACACGGGCAAATAGAAGGCGGACTCGCTCCTGGGATGTCAAACGGCTTCCAAAACTGACCCTCGATCGGCGTCCAATTTTGGGTCTGACGCACTCTCGATGATATTTTCTTTCAGGCAGCACCGATCAAACGTGCTTGGAGAAGGTCAAGCTTTCCGCGGCCGTACATCTGCCGTTTTACAAGCTTGAGCTTGGTGATCTGTCCTTCCGTCTGCCCGTTGGACCATGGCTCGGTGATCGCGGCGCGGACGGCAGCGCGGTCGCGAATGATGCCATTGGCGAAAGACGCAATGAGGCTTTTGCTGGCGTCGGCGATCCACGGCTCGAGCTCATCGGCGACTTTCTTGCGGATCATGGAATGGAAACCAGCGATCAGATTGCGTGCTTCCACCAGCATGGGCACACCCGCCTCGATGACGGCGATCATCACTGTGTCGGTTTTGTTCAGTTGATCGCGCGCCGTCGTCATTAACCGTGCGATCGTTCTGGCTGATGGCACCTTGTGGAGTTGCTGATCGGATGCCTGTTCGGCGCGTCGTCGTCGCCTTGCCCATTCGCTGACGACACCCAGACGTCCCCGAAAGCCCTTTGTCTTCAGCCGTCGCCAAAGCTCGCTTGCATTGTGGCAACCAGATTTCCATTGCCCGTCCAGGAAGGGCAGCCAGGCTTCGAGTGAACTCTGGCGGGCGCGGAAGATATCGGTCCGCTGGCCACGGACCACTTGACGGACCAGCTTACGGCTGTGGCCGGTGCGACGCACGATCTCCTTGATGGGGATGTCTTCGCTGGCAAGTTTCATGATTGCCGCATTTGTCTCCTCACGCCGCAGATAGCCTTCGTATTGCCGCTTCTCCGCGTAGGTGAGCAGATCGGGATTAATCGTCGTAGCGCCGATCGCAGTTCGGATTGTCCGCATCGACTTGCGGACGGCGTCGAGGAAAGCCGCACTCGCATTCTCCATGAGATGCCAGCGGTCGGCGACCTGAACCGCTTCGGGCAACGCCTTCGCGGTCGCTTCACCGTAACCGCCGCCGCGGTCGCGCGAGACGGTTTCGATCTGAGGATGGTCGGCGAGCCAGGCCTCGACGGTGGCAACCTCACGATCAGGCAACAGCGTCACTATCCGCCGCCGCTCCAGATCACAGACGATCGTGCCGTAACGATGGCCGCGACGGAAGGCCCAATCATCAATGCCGACAATTTTGAGAGGATCTGTTTGCAAACAGGCCCGTCGCCGCACCACCCGCAGCAGCGTGTCATTACTGACCGGGACCATCAGCCGCTTCGCAAAACTGGCCGCCGGCCGGCCGCCGAGCGCCAGCCCAAGATGATGAACGATACACTCCAATCGCGAGGTCCGGCGGGATCGCTCGGCGACAACGCAGTCGTCAAAGCGTTCAGCGAAGATTCGTCGACGGCACAATGGCGCATCGCAGATAAAGCGGCGGGCGACGAGGTGAAGCTCTACCTTCATCCCGGCACAGGGAAGATCCGAAACTCGTCGAAGATAGCGGCTATGGATCCGGTGCGACACTCTGCGGCAAAGAGGGCAAGGTCCCGCTGGCGCCCCTGAGCGGGCGGTAACGGCAATCACTCCTTCGCTCTCGGCGATGGCCTCGACGGCTAATCCCGCCGGGATCAACGACGACAAACGCAAATTTCTCACCATGGTGCTGATTCCCCTCAGAAAACAGCACAACGCCAGCAGCGAAAATCATCAAATGTGAGTCAGAGCCAAAATTGGACGCCGATTCCCCGGCTTATGGGGTCAATTTTGCACGCCGATTCACACCTGGGACAGGCCCCTCAACAGGATGTCGGCGAGTGCACGCAATGGACGAAACGGCCCTCCGCCCTGAGCAAACGTAAGCGGTGCGCCAAGGCACCTTGCAAGATGCCGATGAACAGGAGGTTTCGGGCCATGACATTGGAACATGCAACGGGCGATATGGTCGCCGAGTTAAGCGGCGCCGCGGCGGCCGAAGGTCTTAAAACGGTGCCCGGGCGCGTGCGGCAACGAAGGCTGTGGAGTTGCACTGAGAAGCGCGCGTTGGTCGACCTGGCGAGCGCGGCGGGGTCGTCGGTGACCGAGGTCGCGGAAGCGTTCGGCGTAGCTCCGTCACAGCTCTATGCGTGGCGCAAGCAGATGGCCGGCGGGGAACTCGATGCCGATCAGGCGATGGCGACCTTCGCGCGCATCGACGTGAGCGATCTGCCGGATGTCGAACGCCCCGTCGCCGATTGCCCGGACCCGGCCGGCAGGATCGTCGTGGCCTTTGCGAGCGGCACGCGATTGCGGATCGACGGGATCGTCGATCCGACAGCACTGCGCATCGTCCTGGCGGAGTTGACCAGGTGATCACGGTGGTGCCGACCGACCGGATTTACCTGTGCTGCGGCGCGACCGACATGCGTCGCGGGATCAACAGCCTGGCGCGGATGGTGCAGCAGGTGCTCGCGCTCGACCCGCACACCGGCGCGATCTTCTGCTTCCGTGGACACAAGGGTCATATCATCAAGATTCTGTCGCATGACGACCAGGGGTTCTGTCTGTTTACAAAGCGGCTGACCGATGGTTGTTTTGCCTGGCCAACCACCAAGGATCAGGTCGCCGTGTCGCTCACCAAGGCGCAGCTTTCGCTGCTTTTGGACGGGATCGATTGGCGCCGGCCGAGCAAGATTTATCGACCGCGTTTGGCTGGCTGATTTTGATGTTTCTTATTGATTTTGTGTTGATTCTTCTTCCGTGACGAGGGTCTTTCGGGTATAGGTTTTGGGTGTCGGAACAAGCTCCCTCAACCGCTGATTTCTTCGCTCGGATCGCCCTTCTGGAGGCGGCCGTTTCTGCCCGTGACATCACCATCGCCGAACGCGATGAGCAGCTTCGAAGAGAGCGCGCCGAGGCCGCACTTCGCATCCAGCGCCTGCAGCTGCGGATCGATCGCTTCAACCGCAAGGCCTTCGGCCGCTCCTCCGAGAAGCTGGGCCAGATGCGGCTTGAACTCGAAGATCTCGAGACCGATTTCGCCGCCAGCGTGCCCGATCTCGAGCTGCCCATCGTTGCTGACACCGACAAGGTCCGGGTGTTGCCGGTGCGTAAGCTCAATCCCAACCTGCCGCGCAAGCGGGCCGTTCGCGAGCCGTCTTGCGCATGTTGCCCGGGCTGCGGCGGCGATCTGCGCGCCATGGGCGAAGATAGCGACGAGATGCTCGATCTGGTTGCCCAGGCCTGGCAGGTGATGGAGACCATTCGACCCAAGTACAGCTGCCGGACCTGCGATAAAATCATCCAGGCGCCAGCGCCAGCCAAGGCCATTGCACGCGGTAAGCTCAGCTATGCCGCGCTCGCCCATATCATGATGGCCAAGTGGGGTTATCATCTGCCCTTCTACCGTCAGGCACAGATGATGGCCGCCAAGGGCGTCGATATCGAGCGATCCACCCTTGCGCGCAGCGCCGGCTACGCCGCCGCCTTGCTCGACCCGATCTACAACCGCATCCGTGAGATCGGCCGTACCCGCACCAAGATTCATACCGACGACACGCGGC
Organism: Mesorhizobium sp. M0587; assembly: GCF_040320945.1. Taxonomy (NCBI): domain Bacteria; kingdom Pseudomonadati; phylum Pseudomonadota; class Alphaproteobacteria; order Hyphomicrobiales; family Phyllobacteriaceae; genus Mesorhizobium; species Mesorhizobium sp. M0587. Next base: position 3,220 of record NZ_JAMYQP010000069.1, on the reverse strand, counting down.
TTCCGATCCTGGCGCCCGGCAACGGCAAGACCCACAAGGGCGCGCTCTGGGTTTACGTCGCCGACGACCGCAATTCGGGTTCGCAGGAGCCGCCGATCGCCTGGTATCGCGCCACCATGGGCCGCGCCGGCGAGAGCGTGTTGACCGAGCTCGCCGGATTTGCCGGCACGCTCCAGGCCGACGGTTTCAGCGGCTATAACCAGCTCTACAAGGGCGGCGCCATTCGAGAAGCTGCGTGCCTGGCCCATCTGCGTCGCAAGATATTCGACGTTCACGACAGCCAGCCGACCGAGCTCAGCACGACGGCGATGGCCAGTATCCAGGCGATCTACCGGATCGAGGAAGAGATACGGGGACTCCCGCCCGCCGAGAGATTGGCCGCACGACGAAGTCGGACCCGACCACTGGTCCGGGCGCTGCGACGACAGCTCACGCGCCAGGGCAACGGTTTGTCGCGCCATGCCGATATCGCGAAGGCCTTCGCCTATGGCACCAGACGATGGCGCGCGTTCAATCGCTTCCTCTACGATGGCCAGCTCGAGCCCGACAACCTGATCGCGGAGCGGGCGATTCGTGGATTTACAGTCGGCAGGCGCAATTGGCTTTTCTCGGGCAGCTTCGCCGCGGCAGAGCGGTCAGCGGTCGTGCTCAGCATCATTGAGACGTGCAAGCTTTGCGGCGTCGATGCCGAAGCCTACATGGCCGACGTCACCGAGCGCATCCAGAATGATTGGCCAGCCTCGCGCTGGGACGAACTGATGCCGTGTTGGGGTGGACGGCTCCCAACGGCATCGCGATGTGCCAGAATGAGTTCGTTGAAAGCTCAATCGAGGGAGACCGTCCGTGGAAGAGATTATCCGAATTGGTGTCGATACGTCAAAGAGCGTTTTCCAATTGCATGGCGTGAACGCAGCCGAGCAACCAATCCTGCGCAAGAAGCTTTCGCGTAGGGAGATGGTGAAATTCTTCGAGAAAGCACCACCGACCACCGTCGCACTCGAAGCTTGCGGTGGCTCTCATCATTGGGCGAGGTTGTTAGATTCCTTCGGCCACGACGTAAAATTGATCGCGCCGCAATTGGCCAAGCCTTATGTCAAGCGCGGCAAGAACGACGCGGCGGATGCGGAAGCCTTGTGTGAGGCGATGAGCCGACCCACCATGCGCTTCGTGCCGGTAAAGAGCGCGGAACAGCAGGCTGCGTTAATGCTGGTCGGTGTGCGAGAGAGACTCATCCGCAATCGGACACAGCTTGCCAATGCTATTCGCGGTTTCGCCATGGAGTTCGGCATCGTCGCGGCCACCGGCATGTGCCGGATCGAACCGCTATTGGAGCGCATTGCGGCTGATCAAGCCCTGCCTGAATTGGCCCGCGAGCTCTTTGCCATGCATGGCGTTGAGTATCGAGATTTGCTTGCCGAAACGAAAGTCGTCGAGGAGAAATTAACCGCGTTGCATCGCTCCGATCAATGCAGCAGGCGCCTGGCCGAAATTCCGGGCGTCGGGCCGGTCGGCGCATCGCTTTTGATGATGAAGACCCCAGATCCCCGAACGTTCAAGTCGGGTCGCGATTTTGCCGCCTGGATAGGACTCACGCCCAAAGACCATTCGTCCGCAGGCAAGGTCAGACTGGGGGTGATCACACGTGCTGGCGACGAAATGCTGAGGAGCGTATTGGTGGTTGGCGCAACTGCCCTTCTTCAGCATGTCAGAACCGGTCGAAGCAGACATGCTTCCCGATGGCTGATCGAACTCCTGCAACGGAAGAAAACGAAGCTGGTGGCGGTGGCGCTCGCGAATAAGATCGCCCGAATTGCCTGGAAGCTTATGGTGAGCGGCGAAACGTACCGGCGACCGGAAGAACAAACACAGGCAATTTAGGAAATTGGCCACCACGGCGAGCACGATAAAAATGCTACCGTGTTGAGCTGATGCTGTGAACTTGCAAGAGAAAAGCAGATGGTGCGATCGATCGATCCAAGACGCGTGACACTCCGCCAATTCCAGTGGCCTTTCGAGGTCGTTGCCGTGTTAGGAACACGCGTTGCGGAAACCATCTTGGCCAGTGGTCATGTGCGACCACACACAAAGGCCGCACATATGGATGCAAGCGATCCGATCAAAAATATCCGCAAAAAACACTTGCAAGTGGGAGCCGTCCACATATGGAATTGGGTGCGCCGCGAAGAGATGCAGCTCTCCTTGGCGGCATGAGCGCGCTCGATGACATGGCGCTGTCGGACGAGGCGCTCGAGGCCTGGATGGCTGCCAAGACCAACCGCCCGCTGGTGCGGACCATGTCGGCGCTGGATGGCTTCGTAACGGCGGCGGTCACCGGGCCGCGCTACCCGGACCCGCAAGACTGGATGTGCCCGCTCATGGGGTTGCGGCGCGACGTCCTGGCCAAAGGGTCTGCAACCGATCACGCCGTGTTTGCCAGCGTCGCCAGGATCCACAACCGGATCAACGAGACGCTCTTCGACAGACCACGGGATTATGCGCCCCGATTCGCAACCAAGCCCAGCGGCGGCATCGACCCCCGGCCGTGGTGCCAGGGGTTCTACGCGGCCATGAATCTCAACATCAAAAGCTGGAGACGGCTACTCGACTCGACAACCCAACCACGGCCTGCTGCTGCCGATCCTGATCTACTGCGTCGACAAAAAGGAGAGGCCCGTCCTCGGCAAGCCCAGGCCGGGGCCCGAGACCGCGCATTTCATCGAACACGAGGCCTACAAAGACATCGCCCTCGTCATCCCCGCCCTACGCGAACTCCACTACGTCACCCGTTATGACGACCCGGAGTGATCGGCGCCGGCGCGCGGACCAACGACCGACCCGCCAAAGACACATCACCAGCGGTTTCAGGAAAGGTGCCTCGGCGCACCGCTTACGAGCAAACGACCTTCCGAAAGTTTGCGACAGAACCCCGAGCACGGCCTCACATTGGCCGCACGCAACGGCGAGTGGTATCAAGGGGCAGCTGTTCTGGGTCGGTGCCCCAGGGTTGCTCGGCAACAGGTTTAGACAAGGGGATTCAAGATTGAAGGTGGCCGTTGAAACATGTTCTTGTCATTGACGATGATGCCGCAATGCGGCGCCTCATCGCCGAGTATCTCACGATGCATGCCCTGAAGGTAACCGCAGTCCACGATAGCAAGCAGTTTGACTATGTTCTTTCACGTGAGCCAGTCGATCTCGTGGTTGTTGACCTTAACCTAGG
>NZ_JAMYQP010000068.1:0-18105 GCF_040320945.1 Mesorhizobium sp. M0587 | reverse complement strand
CAGGAAAACAGCCCCCATAAACCGCTACTCTTGCAATTCCAAAGCCGCTCTCTGCCTCAATCAACATGCCACATCAACGGCTTGCGGATAGTTCACGGTCGACGAATTATCGTCAGCCCTGGCGCCGCCCCTCAATGTCCTGCCGGACATTTCTCCCCGTATAGTGACAGGGAGAAAGAGGCTGTCGCGGATGGTTTCGCCAACCGTCGATGAGCCCTCCTCCTCACTCCTCCGGTTCTGTCGTGAACAGCAGCGGGTAGCCCTTGGCCTTGCCGGCATCGGTGGCGCGCGTCGCCTTGGTCTCGGCGACATCCTTGGTGAAGACGGCAACCACGCAAACGCCGCGCCGGTGCGCGGTGATCATGATCCTGTGCGCCTGGTCTTCGCTGAGCTTGAACTCGCCCTTGAGCACCGTCACCACGAATTCACGCGGCGTGAAGTCGTCATTGACGAGGATGACCTTGTAGAGCTTCGGCCGCTCGATCTGCGGCTTGACCTTGGTGCGCGGTTTGGTGGTGATTTCAGGCATCGGAACCGACAGTTTGGCGATCGATAACTTCGCTGTCTCATTTTGCCATGGGCAACAGCGATCGTCCATTTTGATTGGCGCGCGGCCCGGCTGCGGCCAGGCGCGACCATTCACGATCATGTGGGGCATTATGCCTGGGGTTCAACGGTCCTGACGACCGAAGATGTGGCGGCCCGAACCCGGCCGCATGGCCGCGGCGGATGGCACATCGGAGCGAAGGCGGTTGCCCTCGGCGTCTCCTCGGCGCTCCAGCCAGGCCGCGATGGGCCACGCGACGACGCAGCTGAGCGTCAAGCCGGTGAGCATGACCAACAGCCAGGCCTGCACCGGCGTGATGTAGTCCCAATTGGTGGAAATCACCGGAGCGAACAGCGAGGGCTCGGTGCGCCCGCTGGCGGGATCCGGCACCGGGCTGGCGGTGAACAGGATCAGCCCCCGGGCCGCAGCGGTGGCGATCAGGCCACCGAGCACCATCGAACGCAAAATGGACGAAAGCCGCTTCTTCATGCGGATTGCCCTACAGGGCCGGCGTTGCGATCGGGTTAAGGTCGGGTGAAGCGCCGGCACCGGCTTCGCCCACGCATCGGTCGGGCCTGTCGGTCCGCTTCGTCGCCGATGACGGCTCTTCAAGTGCTCGGACAGGAAGAAGGCCGCTCCAGCCCGAAGCAACTGGAGCGGCCCTCCGCAAGACTGGCAGGTATGCCGGGCCTGGATCAGGCCTTCGGCACGTCCTTCTTGACGGCCTTCTTGACGGTCTTCTTCGTGTCGGCCTTCTTGTGCTTCTTGACGGTGACCTTCTTCACCGGGGGCTTGGCGGGGGTCGTCTCGGCCGGAGCGGTGGTCGTCGTGGAAGCAGCCGGAGCGGTGGTGGTCGTCGTGGTGGCGGCTGCATTGCCGAGGGCCGGCATGGAGAAGGCGAGAGCGACGGCGAGACCAGTGGCGGAGAGGATGGACTTCTTCATGGCTTCATTTCCTTTTATGCGGGTCGAGTTTCTCGAGTTTCACTGAACTGGGTCGTTCGGTGTCACTCCAAGCAGCTTCAAAGCGTTGGCGAGCATCCGGATGCCCTGCGCCTGTTTCTTGGCGGCGCAGTACCGGTCACCCTTTTTCTGAAGTGCCTTTGCCGCGGTGACCTGCGTTGCCGTGGCGTGGGTTTCGAGGGCTTCATCGAATTGGTGGCTGAGATTGGCACACCGCTCGCTCCGGGTGGTTGGCGTCACCTTTGCGTCCGACTGTCCGACAGCGGCAGAGACCAGGCCTATGCCCAGCAACGCACCCAACAAACTGATCGACAACCTTGGCATCGGTTTATCCGTGAACCCGGAGACTTGCGTCGCGGCCAATGACCTGACCGCCACGGCACCGTTATGCCGCCCTACTTTTTCAGGAGTTTTTCCGGATTATAGAAATTTGTTTCTGGATTGTTTCTGGCCGGCCCGACGCGAAGGCCACGAATGCTTTCGATGTGGAGAATGCGGAATTCGTTCTCCCTCGAAATACCGGGCACTGGCCAACATATGGCCCGAATTCTATCGTGTGGCTGACCAGCCAAGAATAGTTTGGCCGGCAGCCGAGACAGGACACCTGTGAAATCCGACGCACACATACTGATCGTCGACGACGACAAGGGCATCCGCGACCTGCTCCAGGAATTCTTCCAGAAGCGGGGGCTGCACACATCGGTTGCCGCCGACGGCACGGAGATGGAGACCATACTGCGCCGCGCGCAGGTGGACCTCATCGTACTCGACGTGATGCTGCCCGGCAAGAGCGGGCTGGAACTGTGCCGCGACCTGCGTGCCCAGTATTCGACGCCGATCATCATGCTGACCGCCGTCACCGAGACGACTGACCGCGTGGTCGGTCTCGAGATGGGTGCGGACGATTATGTGCCCAAACCTTTCGACCCGCGCGAGCTCCTGGCCCGCATCCGCGCCGTGCTGCGCCGCAACGGCGCCGCCGAGCCGAAGCGCGCCACCACCAAGCAGATCTACCGTTTCGCCGGCTGGACGATGGACAGTTCGCGGCGCCGGCTGACCGCGCCCGACGATGTCAGGGTCGAGCTGACGATGGCGGAGTTCAACCTGCTGCAAACTTTCGTCAAGAGCGCCCAGCGCGTGCTGACCCGCGATCAGCTCATCGAACTCTCCGGCGGCGACAGCGACTATTCCTTCGACCGCAGCATCGATATCCTGGTCAGCCGGCTGCGGCGCAAGATGGAAGACGACCCCAAAACGCCCAAACTGATCCTGACGGTGCGCAGCGGCGGCTACCAGTTCCTGCCCGAAACGACCTCGGAATGAGACGTTTCCTGCCGCAGACATTGCCTGTCTGGGTACTGCTGATCGTCATTGCCGGCCTTTTGATCAGCCAGGTGGCGACCCTCTATATCGTGGCGCGCGACCGCGCCGCGGCCAATGGTGTGGTCGACCTCTACCGTCTCAACGACCGCGCCTTCTCGCTGGTGCAGTTGATGAGCAGCGCCACGCCCGAGGAGCGCAAGGCGACCGCCGCCGGCCTGTTCAACTCGACTTACGCGCTCACCGTCTCGGATACGCCCGCGGTCACCTCATCGATCGCCAGCGACGACGAGCTGGCCGAGCTCGAAGACATCCTCGTCGGCCGGCTGTCGAAGTTCGGCGTCACCGACGCACGCGTCAGGCGCGATCCGGCAACGCGCGAGGCCGACGATGCCAGCGGCGCGGCCCCGGGACCCGATATCGGCCAGGTGGAACGAGACCTCCTGGTGCTGGCCGCCAACTTCGCCCAGAGCGACAAGCTGACGGCCTCGCTGCGCTTCGCCGACGGCCAGTGGCTGAACTTCACCGAGCCGATCACGCCCGCGGGCCCGATCCTGAGCGTCGACAGCCTGCCGCTTTATTCGCTGATCGCCGGACTGGTGGTGATCATGTCGATCTGGTCACTGCGCCGGCTGACGGCGCCCTACCGGATGATGGAAACCGCCGTCAACAGGATCGGCAAGGACCTGAAGAGCCCGCCGATTGCCGAGACCGGCAGCCGCGAGGTGCGCGCCGCCGCCAAGGCGATCAACGCCATGCAGGCCCGCTTGCGGGAGTATGTCGAGGACCGCGAGCATCTGGCCGCGGCGCTGGCGCACGATCTGCGCACGCCGATGACCCGGATGCGGCTGCGGCTGGAGCTGTTGCGCAAATCGGCGGTTCGCGAGGCGCTGGCGCACGATCTCGCTGATGTCGAGAGCATCGCGAGTTCAGTGATCGACTTCGCCACGTTCGAGGTGAACGAGGAGAAGAGCGAACGCATCGATTTCTGGTCGCTCGTGGAATCGATCGCCGACGGCTATCCGGACGTCTCGCTCGACGAGAACGATACCCGCTCGCGCGGCCTGATCTGCATGGCGCGGCCGGTCGCGCTCAGGCGCTGCGTCACCAATCTGGTGCAGAACGCCGTCATCTACGGCAAGAAGGCGCATCTCAGCCTGCAACGCCTGGACACCATGATCACGCTGACCATCCGCGACGAAGGTCCGGGCATACCGCAGGCCCAGATCGACGCCGTGTTCGGCTCCTTCGTGCGCCTGGAACAGTCGCGCAACCGCCAGACCGGCGGCCTCGGACTTGGCCTCACCATCGCCCGCAACATCGCGCGCGCCGCCGGTGGCGAGGTCCGCCTGTCCAATCACCCCGATGGCGGACTGCTGACGGAACTGCGCCTGCCGCTGGCGGCATAGGTCTTGCCCCAGAGCAATTTCAGGAAAAGCGTGAAACGGTTTTCCGTCCGGAATTGCGTAAAAACAAAGACATAGAGTGGTTCGGCGCTTCCGCGAAACGGCGAGCCGCATCTAGAAGATGCTCCTTTCATCGCTCGCCGGTCCGGCCCGCCGAAAAGCTGCCGGCGTGGTGTTGAATTGCGCTTTGAATGCACGGGTCAGTGCCGCCTCCGAGCCATATCCGACGGTCGCCGCGATTTCACCGATCCTGGCAATTCCGGCGCGCAGTTGGTCTGCGGCAAGATCGAGCCGCCACGCCGCCAGGTAGCGTAGCGGCGTCTGGCCGACGACTTCCGAAAAGCGGGCGGCGAAGGCCGAGCGCGACAACCCGGCAAGGTCGGCCAGCGCCTCGACTGTCCAGCGCCGGGCCGGCTCCTCGTGCATTGCCGACAGCGCCCGGCCGATCGCCGGGTCGGCCAGGCCGCTCAGCCAGCCGAGATTTTGCGGGTTCCTGGCACCCCATTCGCGCACGGCCTCGACGAACAGCAGATCCAGCAGTCTGGCGATGGCGATGGCGGAACCGAGTTTCGGATACCGGGTTTCCTCGACAAGGAAATGGCTGGTCAGCCTCATCCATTCCAGAGGCTTTCCAGATTTCGCCTCGATATGGACAAGCGCCGGCAGGACCTTCAGGAGCTTGGGGGCCAGCACGCCAGCGAAGGAGAACTGGCCGCAGACCACGTGTGTCTGCTCGCCGCCGCCCCCGAAGACGTACGCCGAACCACGCCGGGTGGTCGCATTCGTCAACGCTTGATCCGCCGGAACAGGGGGCAATGCCGGATCGCTGCACAGCACATGGCCTGCGCCCAACGGCAGGATGACCAGATCACCGGCCTCGATCCGGATTGCGTTGCCAGCATCTGGCTTTAGCCATGCCGAGCCGCGCTCCACGATGTGGAAATGCGACACTGGACGGCGAAAGCTCAGACTCCATGGCGCCGAAAAGTCGTTGGCACAGACGAATTCTGCGCGCATGCGCACGAGAGAAAGAACGTCGGACATTGCATCCGGGGCGCCGCCGATCTTCGGCATCTGTCACCTTTCCGTCATCTTGCGTGGACGCTGAGCAAAGAAATCGAGCGCCTGGGCCATAGATCACGCTTTCGTTTGAGAACTACATTGCCACGCAATCAGGAGCGACAGTGGAGCGAAACGCAAGTGGCAGCGGGCGAGATCGAAGACGTATCCCATGAGATGCGCAGCGTAGGCGTGATGTCGCGCCGTAGCTTTTTTGCGACGGCAGCGGGCGGCCTGCTGTTGTCGGCAGGCGCGTTTGCGCAGGACCAGCAAGGCAATCCGGTATCGCTAAGCGCGTGGCTGCGGGTGGCGCCGGACGACACGATCCTCATCATGATTTCGCAGTCGGAGATGGGGCAAGGCATTTCCACGACGCTTCCTGTTGCCTTGGCGGACGAACTCGGCGCGGACTGGTCGAAGGTCAAGACCGAATGGTCCCAATTCGACCCGGCCTATCGCCACCCACAATATGGCTGGATGTTCACCGGCAATTCTGAATCGACTTCGACCTTCTATCCCATCATGCGCACCATGGGCGCGGCCGCCCGCGAGATGCTGGTTCAGGCGACCGCCGTGAAACTCAAGGTCGACGCGGCCTCGCTGCAAGTGCGAGACAGCAGAATTATCGACCCGACCTCGGGCCGGTCAGTGGGCTTCGGTGAGATGGCAGAAAACGCTGCCAGGCTGCCGGTACCTGACAAACCTGCGTTGAAACTCGATTCGGACCTGACGATGATCGGCAAGCCGCAGCCGCGGCGCGATATTCCACCCAAAGTCAACGGCAGCGCCATCTTCGGCATCGACGTCAAGGTGCCAGGCATGGCGGTGGCCGCGATTCGGCGAGCCCCTGCGCAGGGCGGCAAACTCGAAAGCTACGACAGGGCAGGGATTCTGGCACGGCCAGGTGTGATCGCCGCCGTCGAGATCGCCTCCGGTCTCGCGGTTGTCGCCGACCGCTACTGGACGGCTAAGCGCGCGCTGGACGAAGGCGGGCTTGTTTTCGCAGAGGGGCCGCTGGCGGGCTACGCGACCGGGAGCCAGAGGGCCGACCACATGGCGCGCCTGAAGACGGGGGACTTCACGGTGAAACGCAGCGACGGTGACGCCAGGGCCAGGCTGGCGGTTGCGCCCCGCGTGTTCGAGGCGACCTACGAGATTCCCACCCAGGCGCATGCCACCATGGAGCCGATGAACTGCACCGCCCACGTTACGGCAGATAGCTGCGAGTTGTGGGCGCCAACTCAGGGCGTGGAAATCACTCAGGCAATCGTCAAGGAGATGACAGGCTTCAGCGACAGCCAGATCGTCATCAACCGCACCTTTCTCGGCGGCGGCTTCGGACGGCGGCTGCTGGCAGACTTCGTACGGATCGCCGTCCAGGTGGCCAAGGTCGTAAATCGGCCGGTGAAGGTGATCTGGAGTCGCGAAGAGGACTTCGCCTACGACGCCTATCGGCCGCCGATGACCCATGCGGTAAGCGCCGCTCTTGGCGCGGATGGCTTGCCGTCGGCCATGGTACACCGCATCGTCTCGCCATCGCACATGCTCTATGTGTTCCCGCGGTCGGTGATCAAGGCGCAGCAGCCGTGGGATCGCCCGATAGCCCCGCCACCCGAATACGATGCAATGGCCGTCGAGGGGGTGCTCGATCCGCCCTACGCAATCGCCGACTATCATGTCGAACAGAATTATGTCGAGACACCGCTGCCGGTATCGGTGTGGCGCACCACAGGCCACGGGCCGAACAACTTCGTTCTGGAAACCTTTCTGGACGAACTAGCACACGCCGCAGGCAAGGATGCGCTGGAATATCGGCTGGCTCTCGCCCGCAACGATTCGCGCGCCGTCGCGGTGTTGAAGACCGTGGCCGCGATGTCGGATTGGGGGCGACCAACTCCGAAGCGCCAAGGCCGGGGTCTGGCGTTGGCCAAGGCGTTCGGTGGTTATGCCGCTCAGGTCGTCGACGTTTCCGTCGATGGAAAGGACATCCATCCACTTCATGTCTGGACCGCGCTCGACTGCGGCAAGACACTAGACCCCGGCATCGCCGCCGCCAACGTCGAAGGCGGCTTGGTCTGGGGACTTTCGGGGTTGCGCACCGAAGTGACCTTCGAGAAGGGTGCGGTGCAACAGACCAATTTCGACGCATTCGATCCTGTACATCTCTGGGAAACCCCGAAGATCGAGACCCGGTTCGTCGAAAGCGGCGCCACGATCGGCGGCACGGGAGAACTCGGCCCGGTCCCGACGCATGCCGCATTCTGCAATGCAGTGTTCGCCGCGACCGGCGAGCGCATTCGCGCGCTGCCGCTGTCGCGGCATGGCTATCGGCTGGTTTGAGGAGGAGATCTCGATGATCAAGCTCACCGTCAACGGCAAATCGGTCGAAACTGCCGCCGACCCGGATACGCCCCTGTTGTGGGTGCTGCGCGACGATCTCGGTCTCACAGGCACCAAATATGGCTGTGGTATCGCTGCCTGCGGCGCCTGCACCGTCCATGTCGAGGGCGAAGCCGTGCGCTCCTGCTCCTACCCACTGTCCGCGGCCGCGGACAGCGCCGTCACGACCATTGAGGGCCTGTCACCGGATAGCTCGCATCCCCTCCAGAAATCGTGGATCGACCAACAGGTGCCGCAATGCGGTTATTGCCAGTCCGGCATGATCATGGCCGCTGCGGCACTGCTGAAACAAAAAGCTAAGCCATCCGACGCAGACATCGACGCTGCCATCACGAACATTTGCCGGTGCGGCACGTACCAGAGGGTGCGGCGAGCGATCCATCGGGCAGATGGAGAGCAGGGATGAACCGTCTTGAACTGCTCGGCCCGACGGTCGTGTGTTTGGTGGCGATAGGGTTGTGCGCCTCGCTTGTATTGCGGGCCGTGCCCGAAGCAGTCGCAAGCGACGGTCACCGCGTCTCTCTGGCGGCCTTCGCGCGCATTGACGAGGTGCTGACCAGCCCGCGCTGCCAGAACTGCCATACGTTGAGCGATTTTCCCCGTCAGGGCGATGACCGGCATCCACACCTTTTCAATGTCATGCGCGGCCCGGACGGTCATGGCGCGAGCGGCTTGGCTTGTGCCACCTGCCATGGCCGGGCCAACAACGCGGCGAGCGGAGTACCCGGCACTGACGACTGGCATCTGGCCCCGCGGGGCATGGGCTGGGAAGGGCTAGCGCCAGCATTGCGATGCGCCCATCTCAAGGACGCGAGCCGCAATGGTGGGCGGGACGGTGCCGCAATCATCGATCATCTCAAGACCGCGCTCGTTGCGTGGGCCTGGCAGGCAGGCGGTGATGCTCGCAAGCGCCCGCGAACGCCGCCACCAGTCCCCTATGACGAGTTCCTGAGGGCCGCCGAACTCTGGGTAAATTCCGGCGCCGCATGCCCGGAGGCGAATTGAGGAACCACCTGCTGGAGCAATTCCACGAAAAGCGTGAAACGGATGGAGCGGTTCGGCACTTCCAAACAGTGAACCGCTCATCCAGTCAGGCCAAGTCGCCCGCGTGCAGCGTCTTGAGATGCGTTTCTCGACTTTGGACGGGAGTTTTGAGCCAACGCGTATCAGAACCGCCGATTCAATCGCCGCACCGTTATCGGGTTAACTGAGCAAAAGGCGACTACCGCCGCAGCACCGCGCTTAGCACGTCGCGGATGCCGATGGCGCCGACGAAGCGCGACTGGTCGTCGAACAGCGCCACGGGTGCGGTCTGCGAGCGATGCATGGCCAGCATCACGGTTTTCAGCGAGGTGCCGGGATTGGCCCAGAACACTTGCGCGGCCTCCTCCGACTGGCTCTCGACGTCCGCGCAGGATACCCACACCGCCGGCTTGCCGTCGCGCTCGGCTGCCGCCACCAGCCCATGATCGTCGATCTTGAAGCGCGTCGTCTTGCGCCGGTCGAGCCACACCCAGCCATTGTCGCCGTGTTCCAGGTCACGGCGGTCGCGCATCACGTTCCAGGCGGTGAGCACCGACAGCGGATTCACATTGGCGATGAAGTCGCGGACGTAGTCATTGGCGGGGCGCAGCACGATGTCTTCCGGCGCGCCGGTCTGGACGATGCGGCCGCCCTCCATGATCGTGATGTGGCTGCCGATCTTCAGCGCCTCCTCGAGGTCGTGGCTGACGAAGATGATGGTCTTCTTCAGTTCGGCCTGCAGCTGCAGCAACTCGTCCTGCAGTTTGGTGCGGATCAGCGGATCTAGCGCCGAGAACGGCTCGTCCATCAACAGGATCGGCGCCTCGGTTGCAAAGGCGCGGGCCAGGCCGACGCGCTGCTGCATGCCGCCCGACAGCTCATGGGCGTATTTCTTCGACCACTGGTCGAGATTGACCAGCTTGAGCTGGCGACTGACGCGTTCCTTGCGCTCGGCTTCCGGCACGCCGGCGAGTTCAAGACCGAGACCGACATTTTCCTCCACCGTGCGCCATGGCAGCAGGCCGAACTGCTGGAACACCATCGCCACCTGCTTCTGGCGCAGGCGCCGCAAGGTCGCTTCGTCGCAGGTGACGACATCGACGGTGCGCTCGCCGTCCTTGACCAGCACCTGGCCGCGCGACACCACGTTGAGCCGGTTGACGGCCCTGAGCAGCGTCGATTTGCCGGAACCCGACAGGCCCATCAGCACCGATATCTCGCCCTCGTGCACGGTGAGGCTGGCGCCGGCGCAGCCGAGCACATTGCCGGTCTTCTGGAGGATTTCGGCGCGGGTGGCCCCCTTGTCGATCATCGCCAACGAACCCGCCTGATCGGCGCCGAAGACGATGTCGACGTTCCTGAAATCGACGGCGACGGTCATTTCTTGCCTCCAACGCCAATGCGGGTCATGCGGTCGAGCACGATGGCGAGCACGACGATGGCAAGCCCTGCCTCAAGCCCGAGGTCGATCCGGCGTGAGCCAAGCGCCCGGTTGATTTCGGTGCCGAGGCCGCCGGCGCCGATCAGCGCCGCGAACACCACCATCGATAGCGACAGCATGATCGATTGCGTCAGGCCCGCCATGATGGTGGGCAGGGCCGAGGGTAGTTCGACCTTCCACAACAGCTGGCTTTTTGTGGCGCCGAACGCCTCGCCGGCCTCGATGATCGATTTCGGCACCGAGACGACCCCGAGATGGGTGAGCCTGACCGCGGTCGGGATGACGAAGATGATGGTGACGATGAGGCCGGGCGCGTTGCCGAGGCCAAACAGGGTCAGCACCGGGATCAGGTAGACGAAGGTCGGCAGCGTCTGCATCAGGTCGAGCACCGGCAGCATGAAGCGGTAGACCTTCGGCTTGTGCGCCGCCCAGATGCCGAGCGGCACGCCGATGGCCATTGCCATGGCTGCGGCCGCGACGACCAGCACCAGCGTCTGCACCGTCTGTTTCCAGAGGTTCTGGTTGATGATGAAGATCAGACCAACAAAGACGCCGATGGCGAGCGGTCGCGACCGCTGCAGCAGCCAGGCGACGAGGGCGATGACCAGCGCCAGCAGCACCGGCGGCACCATCAGCAGGATGTCGACCACTCCGTCGAGCAGGAAATTCAGGCCGTTCGAAAAGGCCCTGAACACAGTGTCGAAATTATCGGTGAGAAAGCCGAAGAACGCCTTTCCCCAGGCGCCGATCGGAATCTTGTGATCGGCCATGAATTTCGAAATCGGATCCATATCGCCCCTCTCATGCAGGAGGCCGCCCTGCCCTCGGCCTCTACTGTCGCAACGTCATCTTCTCACAGCATATGAAAAAGGGCAGCCCTTTCCTAAATGGCTGCCCTTTTTGTTCCCACGGCGCCGCGCGTCTTTTTCAGACGCGCAAAGAACGCTGCGGCATTTCATGTGCGCATGATCCCTTTCCGAAACTCGAAACCGATTTTCGGGATCATACGCCCATGCCGAAATCAAAGCCGGCTTAGCTTCCAAGCGCCGTCTTGATCGCCGCCGCCGCGTCGCCGCCGTCGAAGGTGGTCACGCCGGCAATCCACGGCGTCACCGCGTCCGGATGCTTCTTCAGCCAGTCGGTCGCCACCGTATTGGCGTCGCTGCCCTTCAGGATGGCGTCCATCATCTCGCCTTCCATGTCGAGATTGAACTTTAAATTGGCGATGAACTTGCCGGCATTCGGGCATTCGGTCATGTAGCCTTTGCGCACATTGGTCGAAACGGTGGCGGCGCCGAAGCCGCTATCGCCCATGCCGTCGAGATAGGTGATCTTCATGGCGCCCATAACCGGGTGCGGCGTCCAGCCGAGGAAGGCGATCCACTCGTTGTTCTTCATCGACTGCTCGGCCTGGGTCAGCATGCCGGCCTCAGAAGACTCGACCAGCTCGAAACCCTCAAGGTTGTCCTTCGGGTTCTTGATCATGTCGAGGATGATGCGGTTGCCGTCATTGCCGGCCTCGATGCCGTAGATCTTGCCGTCGAACTTGTCCTTGAACTTGCCGAGATCGGTCAGCGACTTGACGCCGGCGTCCGCCACATAGGTCGGCACGACTATGCCGTAGCCCGCCCCGGAGAGGTTCTCGCTGACGGTCTCGACCGAGCCGTCGGCGGTGTAGTCCTTGATGTCGTTGGTCATCGACGGCATCCAGTTGCCGAGAAACACGTCGAGATCCTTGTTCTTCAGCGACGCATAGGTCACCGGAACCGAAAGCTGGATCACCTGCGGCTCGTAGCCGAGCGCGGTGAGCAGCACGGAGGCAAGCCCTGTCGTGGCCTGGATGTCGGTCCAGCCGACATCGGAGAGACGCACCGCCTTACAGCTCGCCGGATCGCCGGCAAAGGCGGCACTGGTGGACAAAAAAGCCGCCAGGCCGAGGCCGGCGACGAAGGAATTCATGCGCGACATAGATATTCTCCCATTTCGATTCTTGACGGGGCGAAGTTACGGTTTCTCTGCCCGCCTTGTTTCGTCAGCCAAACACCATTCTGGTGTGGTTTCAAGCATTAAGGCAATCACGATCAACGGCGCGGGCTGGCCAATCAGCGACACATCCGACGCTTTCCGGGCCGAGCCCTGACCTGGTTCAGGCCGGCCGCGGCGGCTTTTTCAGGGGAATGCGGCGGCGGCCCCTCCCCGCGTGGCGACAAGTCGGCTTAAAAGAGCGGCATGGCCAAGCTCTATTTTCACTACGCGACGATGAACGCCGGCAAGACGACGATGCTTCTGCAGGCGTCGTACAATTATCGCGAGCGCGGCATGACGACGATGCTGTTCGTCGCCGGCCATTACCGCAAGGGCGAGACCGGCCTGATCTCATCACGCATCGGTCTGGAGACCGAAGCCGAGATGTTCCGCGACGGCGACGACCTGTTCGCCCGCGTCGCCGAGCATCACCGGCACAGTGCCGTGCATTGCGTCTTCGTCGACGAGGCGCAGTTCCTCGAGGAAGAACAAGTATGGCAGCTCGCCCGCATCGCCGACCGGCTTAACATCCCGGTGATGTGCTACGGCTTGCGCACCGATTTCCAGGGCAAGCTGTTTTCCGGCTCCCGCGCGCTGCTCGCCATCGCCGACGATTTGCGCGAGGTGCGCACCATCTGCCGCTGCGGCCGCAAGGCGACGATGGTGGTGCGCCTCGGTCCGGACGGCAAGGTCGCCCGGCAGGGCGAACAGGTGGCGATCGGCAAGGACGTCTATGTCTCGCTCTGCCGCCGCCACTGGGAAGAGGAGATGGGCCGCGCTGCGCCCGACGACTTCATCGGCTTTACCAGGGCCTGACCGGCACGGCGGTGTTTGCGGCGTTTCACGGAGGCCCGAACCCACTCTATCTGTTAGTTTTTGCGCTGCTCCGGACGGGAGACCGTTTCACTCTTTTGCTGGAGTTACACTATAAGGCCGTCAGCCAGAACTCTCCGGAATCAGCCATGCTTCGAGCCGTTTCGTCAGCCAGCCTCCTTCTTCTTGCCACCTCCGTCGCCACCCATGCCGGTGGCGACCCCGTGCAGGGCAAGCATGTTTTCAACCGGTGCATAGCCTGCCACGAGGCGACCACCGACCGCGACAAGGTCGGCCCACATTTGATGGGTGTCGTCGGCCGTCCCGCTGGCAGCGCCGAAAGCTTTTTTGGCCATTATTCGGAAGCGATGAAAGGTGCCGGCGCCGCCGGCCTGGTCTGGGACGAGGCGAACCTTGCTCAATATCTCAAGGCGCCCAGGCTGAAGGTGCCCGGCAACAGGATGGCCTTTGGCGGACTGACCAGTGACGACGACATCGCCAACGTCATCGCCTTTCTGAAAGCCGATCCCAAACCTTGAGCCGCGAGTTCCGGGTCGGCTTCCGCTTTGCCTGGCGAGGTCGCGATTGCTTCAGTGCTTTGGTCAATTCGAGGCGTCGGTGCCGGCTGGAATTGAATGCATCGCCGTCACTTTTGCCGGCCTGAAAGTTCAATGACAGCTGAGCTACGCTTACCCGCTGCGGTAGTCACGCCACGATCACCTTCACCTGCCTTTCAAGACCATGACGAATTCTTTTGTTTTCAGGGCGGGCCTTGTCTTGCGTCTTTCAATCCCTGGAGGCCCCACATATATTCGCCGCTGTTCGCAACCAGCGACGTGATGCCGAAGCGGGAGGCCCCAATGGCGACATTGCAGAATTTCGATGCTGAAATTGCCAAGACAAAGCAGGTCGTCCAGGACATGCGGACCAAGATCGAGCAGTCCGGGACCGTGCTCGACACGCTTGCCACCGCCGACAAGAAGATCGGCGACGCCAATTTCGACATCGAGAACGCCCGCATCGAGGATGTGCTGAAGCAGCAGAAGGTGATGGAAGGCAACATCGCCGATCTCATCATCGGCCTGGAGGACGCCACCAACGTCTTCGGCGCCGAATTCGAGAGCATGAAGAATTACACCGGCTGGGAAAACTTCGTCGGCGTCTTCTCCAGCCAGCGCAAGCAGCGTCTGCGCACCGACCGCGTGCGCAACATGTCGCTGGCCGGCAATCTGCAGGAATTGCTGGCCAAGTCCGACACCATTGTCGGCATATTGAAGGCGCAGAAAGAGGTCCTCGACCAGCGCTACAAAACCTCAGAGACCAGCCTGTCGCAGGTCATCGAGCGCCGCAAGACCACCATGTCCAACCTGGAGACCGTGCAAAAGCGCATCGAGGAGCTCAATCCGATGCTGCTCGACATCGAAAACAAGATCGCCGCGTCGACCAGCCAGAAGGAGCGCACGCAGCTCGAAGGCGAACGCTCCAAGCTCGCGACCGAATACAACGAGAAGCAGGCCAAGGAGCAGGAATTGCTGGCCGAGAGCCAGACGCTTGAGCGCTACACCTCGATGTTCCAGACCTTCGTCGATTCGCTCAACAACCAGATTGCCGCGCAGTCGACGCTGATCAACAAGCTGACCATCGATACCGAGCAGCGCATCGTGCTCTACAAGGCGCTGGAGGATTCCCTGAAGACCGCCGCCCAGCAGGACGTCGCCCACAAGATCAACACGCTGGGCAGCCAGGTCGACAACACAGCCGAGGAAACCATGGCCGGCATAGGCGCCGCCTCGCAGAAGCACATTGGCGACCTCCTGGAAATGCACGAGAAGAATATGGTGGCCACCGCCGACATCCAGCGCCGCAAGAAGTTGGCCGACGATGCCTTCGCCCGCCGCTTCGACGAGGTGCTGAAGAAGCACAATTCGGCCAATTACGTGCAATCGTAATCGCCGCATTCATCGGTGCGACAATCCAGGGCCAATAGCATGACCCCCGAAAACGACGCGGCGGCGCGGTACTTCTCGGCCATAACGGCAGCACTCAGCGGCCTCGAAGTGTTCATGCGCGACGACCGCTCGCCGCTTTATCGCCACGGCATCGTCGCCAAGATCGTCGCCGAGTATATCGCCCGGCTCGACAAGTCCTTTTCCTGCTGGCGCAACCGGCTGGGCTTCATGGACACGTTCCGAATTTCGCGCGCCGAAAGCGGCTTCCCGGTGTTCCAGAACCTGCTCGAGCTGGAAAACGACCGTCGCCAGGCGGACAGCCGGCTCGCCAACATCCCGGCAGCGGGCGAATTGCGCGAGGAGATGGCCGACTTCATCCTGCGCCACAAGGAATTCCCCGAGGCTTTGCAGAAGTCGATGGCCGAGCGGCTCTATCTCGAGGACGTCAAAGGCGAGAATACGTTCGGTCCGTTCACGTTGGCGCAAACGGCCAAGGTCTCGGTCAATCCGAAGACGGCGCGGCCCTACTATCTCGTCCATTGGGCGACCTTCGACGGTAGCGCCAACCTGCCGCTGGTCTATATGGTGACGGTGGAGGATTCCTCCGAAGCGATGATCCGCCAGCTCGTCGACAGAAGCGGCAAGCTCAACGACAAGGTCGACATTCCGCTGCCGGTCGACGGCCTGCTCAACCCCGAGCTTGCCCACCGTTTCGACGATTTCACCGAGAAGAATTCCGCCTACACGCTGTCGCCGGCGACCATTGCCGTCAACCTCGACAGGGATTTCGAGCCGCTGCATCCCAAGCAGCTGCGCCGCGTCGTGCTCGGCCCCTTCTATTCGGCTGGGATTACCGACAACAATTCGACGGTGACCGAGGTTCTGGCCAAGGTGCGCAAACCGGAAAATGCGTGGCTGCTGACCTGGACCATCCAGGAAGTCTACTCAAAAGCGGAGAAACCCGGCCGCAAGGGGCTGTTTTCGAGCGAGAAGACCACGCAGGAATTTTTCATCAACACCGACGATCTCGAAGCCGCTCGCCAGGGCGTGTCGAGCTATGAGAACCACGCGCTGATCCCGCACGAAGCGTACCAGGCGCTCTACGCCGCGGGCGAGGCACAGAAGATTTTCGCCGGCTACAAGGTCCACATCCTGTCCAACGGACAGGTCATCTCGGACGTCTGACCGTCACACCACGGAGCAACCTTCATGGATACCGGCCTGACCACCATTCCGGAAGCGGCGATTGAAAAGCACCGCGCCACCGCGCAGAGCTTTATCACCCGCATCGTCGTGCTCGAGGACCCGTCTAGCTCCTCCGGCACGGCACTTGCCGGCACCAACCGCCGCTTCGTCTCGACCGTATCGGTCGGCTCGGTGCGCCGCACGCGCGAGGTCGAGCTGGCGAAGACTGTCGGCGCCGTCCATCCCGACGACCAGTTGCTGACCATCCCGCAGCACACGCTTTTGTTTCGCGCCCGACGCGGCACGGCGCTCGCGCTCGCAATTTCGGAGGTGTTCGCCGAAGGCTCCGACCTCGAAAGCCTGCAGGCCAAGAACACCCGCGCGCCGCTCGAAGGCGACGAGGCAGCGGCCTTCAAGAAACTTCTGTCGGCCTCGGCTTACATCTCGGCCTTCAGCCTTGCTTCCTATCTGTTCCAGCTGATCGACAGCGACGGCGAAGCGCCCAACGATATCCCCGAACCGGATTTCCTGTTCGACACGCCGCAGGATGCGGTGAAGTCGATCCTGGCGGGCCTCGACAAGGCGATATCGGGGGCATCCGACGATGCCGATCTGATGACCAGGGCGCGCGCCTTCGCTCGCGTCGCCATCGACGGGCTCTTGGCGCGAAAAGGCCGCTTCGACGGCATCGGTCCGTTCGAGAACGCCCATATCCGCATCGATGCCGACGATTTCACCCTCGACGGCTTCGACGTCGCGCCCGGCAAGCGCTCGAAGCCGCTGGTGATGACCTTCAAGAAACCGGAGGAGGTCGTCGGCAACCACATCGCCAAATACCAGTCGGTCAAGCTTGCGAAGATGCTGATGGCGTACGACTTCGAACGCGAGTTGAACCCGTTCGTCGAGCTTGGCGGCTTCCTGTTCACCTTCATCGGCGACGGCGCGCCCGGCACCGGCAAGACGACGCTGATCCAGATGATCGCCGGCCTCGTCAACAATTACTGCCAGGTCGCCGGCTATCCCTTCGCCTATGAGAATTTCGGCGTCGACCAGATCTCGTCCTACCAGGGCAAGTCCGGCCAGAACTGCCGCCAATTCATCAACAATGTCTTGAACCCGCGCGTCATCGGCTTCGGCACAATCGACGATATCGACCAGGTCGCCGCCAGACGCTCCGACGACCGCGCCTCGGCCGGCCAGCAGGAGATCACCGGTGTGCTGATGGATGCCTTCTCCGGTGCGGCCACCGTGGTGCGCGGCAACTGCTCCTTCGGCATGTTCTCGAACTACCCCGAAAATGTCGACGATGCGCTGCGCCAGCGCGCCGGCGCCCGCTGGCTGGTCGACGGGCCGCAGACCCGTGACGACTACATCGACATCTTCGTGCTGCTTGCCGGCAAGAACCACAAAATCCCGCTCGGCGACCACAAGCTCTACGCCGCCCAGGAGATCCAGCGCGCCGTGACGGAGGCCTATGAGGAGCATGAGAAGCCGCAGGAAGATGGGCTGATGAAGGTCTACGAGCGCTACATGAAGGAAAATGGCGCGCCCAAGTCGATGGCCGACATCGGCACCTATCTGCACCTGATCAAGGATGCCGAGCCGCGCTTTACCGGCCGCGCCATCAAGAACGTCACCGACGCCATCAAGATGCGCGCCATGGACATCGAGCTTCCCGACGACTGGTTCGAAAAGCCGGAAGCCTTCATGCACAAGGGCTACGACGAGAAGAAGGCGATGATCGAGGAACTGCGCGGGCCCTTCTCGATGGACATGGTCATGCAGGAGATCAACCGCTACGCCGACAGCGAATTCCGCTATTCCGACAAATCCGACGACTCCGCCGTGGAAAAGCTGCTGCGTGACGCCCGTCTGCGTGAGAGGGCCGCACGGGAGATGGAGGAAATGAAGAAGAAGGGCAGTTGGAATGTGTGAGTGGAGCGCCCTTTCCTTCTCCCCGTTTACGGGGAGAAGG
>NZ_JAMYQP010000067.1:0-18823 GCF_040320945.1 Mesorhizobium sp. M0587 | reverse complement strand
GCCTGCTCGGCGTGCACGGGCTCTACATCCAGCCGATCAACTATCCGACCGTGCCGCGCGGCACCGAACGGCTGCGCATCACGCCGACGCCGTTCCATTCCGATGCGCTGATCGCCGAGTTGCAGGACGCGCTGGTCGAGACCTGGGATGCGCTCGGCATTCCCTATGGCTCCGCCGGCCGGCCCTCCGTGGCCAAGAGCGACCGCGTCATTCCGCTGCTGGTGCCGAAGTCGGGGGGCTGAAAGCCCGGCGGCGGAAACCTCGCCGGCTTAAGTTTGCCAGCCGGTGCGCCGCTTCCTCGATCTGGTCGAGGCGGGGGCCGGACCTGAGCGTTGTTGTCGATGGCCGCCATGAGGAACTGCCTAACTAACCGGGTTGGCCACAAGCTCGAGCGCTACCAGGCATGGTCAGTGCTGAGCAAGCACGCCGACTGATGGGAGCCCGGCGCGCTCAAGCCGGTTTTGCCCCCTGTGTCTGACAGCACGCCGCATGTTTTCTTTCGCATCCTCATTGAGTAGGTGTCGGCCGCGAGGCAAGTGAATAGCTGAACGATCGCCTCGACCGCCGAAAGCGACGGCTGGACCGCAGCGAAGGGTGATTCTAGGTACTTTCCCGTAGGGACATAACCGAATTTCGCGACACAAGGATTCGCGCGATTGCTGTGACACGGATCAACCGGGAAAACAGCCATGCACGCCTACACGACCCCCCAACTCGCAGCGCAGTCGCGGTCGTCCCAGCCGAATCCTCGGGAGGCATTCCAACCCGCGCTGCTGCAGCCGCTCAGCTTCTTTCCCGCCGGCGCGGAAATCTATGCCCAGGGCGAAAAGGCCGGGGCCTTCTACCAGGTCGAGTTTGGCGCCGTGCGCATCTACCGCCTGCTTGCTGACGGGCGCCGGCAGATAAGCGCCTTTCACCTGGCTGGAGAGACATTCGGCTTCGAAGGCGGCACGACGCATCATTTCTTCGCCGAAGCGATCAATGCCGCCGGCATCCGCGTCTTCCGCATCGCTGCCAGTGCTGACATGTCGCATCAGTTGCTGCCGCTAGCGCTCAAGGGCCTGACAAGGGCGCAGGAACACCTTCTGGTCCTGGGTCGCCAGAACGCCATCGAACGCGTCGCAGCATTCCTGGTCGACATTGCGGAGCGTCAAGGCGGTCTGCGTCAGGTCGAGTTACCGATGTCGCGCATGGATATCGGCGACTATCTCGGCCTTACTATCGAGACCGTGTCGCGGGTCTTCACCAAGCTGAAGGAAAAAGGCGTCATTCGCCTACTCAATCTGCGCTGTGTCGAAGTCGTCAAGTACGACGCGCTTCAGAATATGAGCGAGTGAATGGCAACACGCCCGGGGCCAAGCGGAATGCAGCCTCCCCCTCAGCCTCAGTGGTAGCCGGCCAAGGCCGATTACTGACCAGACGGAATCGTCGAATTCGCTGAAGCCGCAACCACGGCTTCCCGAGCCTCACGTGTCGGTCCAGTAACTGCCTGACCGCCTTTGCGGCGAGCGTGGTTGAATGCCGACATCTCAGTGTCGGTTGCGATAGACTGCGCCGCGAAACGGAGCTGAGCGCCATTATGAACGACCCAACCAAAGGAAGGCCTGTCTACGATCCGCAGCAACTGGAACCGCTGCTGATCTCCCGGCAGCATGCCGGCGACGTCGAGGGCATGACCGCCCGTCGAATCCGATGCGGTGATCGATTGTGGTGGCGGCCGTTTTGTGCGCGGCCGCGATGCTATCCGCCGCTACTATGCCGAGATCGTCGCGTCTGGACGAAAGTTTGCGACCGGAGAACAGCGCCCGGCGCTCGTTTGCGGCGATCTCGCGCTCACGTCGACCCGCCTTCCGGATGGCGACGTGACCAGCGAGGTCGCCCGGCGGCAAGACGACGGGTCCTGGCTTTGGGTGATCGACCGCTATTGCGTCACCTGAAGACGGAACCCCAACCCGCGAACCCACGTCGCCGGTGGCGCATGAAGCACTGTCGAGCCGCCGCCGCGGCGCGACATTCTTGCAAGGCAGGAAGGATGCAGCGCCTACCGCCGCGGTGCGTGCGCACTCGCCATGGTTTCGCTGGCCGCCGGCAACGTCATGTCATCGTCGAGAAGCCGCGTGATCCGGGCAAAGCCGGTGAACGCTTTCCTAGCTTCCTCGGCCGACATCTGACCCGCCAAGGCAGCCGAGCAGCAATTCAGCGCGCATTGGTAGACGGGGCCGCGCCGACCTGTTGGCCATTTCCGCAAGAACACCATGGCCTCGGCAACACTATCGATTTCCTCGACAGGATGGCCCTGCCCGCGCGAAATACGCACGGGCGCAAAGAAATGCAGGTAGTTCATTGTTTCCTCCCGGTCGATCGTTATTCGCTCGATCTAACCCAACGAAACGCGCTGGCCGCCGGGTGGTTCCATCAAAAAAGAAGGCGAAAAAAATCTGCTGCCGAATTCGAATCACCCACCCCGCGAGCCCAAACCGGCCCACCGTCGCGGCCCGTCGATAATCGCGGTTCTCATTGAATATCTTTAAGGCCAAAGCCCGCAAATGGATTGCTTGTCCATTCCCCCGCGTCAGGCTTACCCTGCGCGCGGCCACCGCGTGAGGGCGCGTGCTGCAAAAGGGGAACATTGCAATGACAATACAGGGTGCTTCACCTGACCTCTACAACGAGGATCTGGCTCCAGCCAAGGTTCGAAACTGGGGACCGTTCTCGATCTTCAACGTCTGGACATCGGACGTTCATAGCCTCTGGGGCTATTACCTCGCCGCCAGCCTGTTTCTGTTCTGTGGCGGCTTCGTCAACTTCATCATCGCCATCGGTATCGGTTCGCTGATCATCTACGCGCTGATGAACATGGTCGGCTATGCCGGTGTGAAGACCGGCGTGCCTTATCCCGTGCTTGCCCGCGCCTCATTCGGCATCTGGGGCGCCAACATACCGGCGCTGGTGCGGGCCATCGTCGCCTGCTTCTGGTATGGCGCGCAAACGGCGGCCGCCTCCGGCGCCATCGTCGCGCTGCTGATCCGCTCGCAATGGTTCGCCGATTTCAACACCAACACCCATTTCCTCGGCCACTCCGGCCTGGAAGTGATCTGCTTCGTGGTCATCTGGGCGCTGCAGCTGCTGATTATCCAGAAAGGCATGGAGACGGTGCGCCGCTTCCAGGACTGGGCGGGGCCGGCCGTCTGGGTGATGATGCTGATCCTGGCCATCTATCTCTGCGTCAAATCCGGAACCTTCGCCTTCACCAGCGATATCCCGATGGACGTGCTCCTGGAGAAGACCAAGGATGCCGGCGTGCCGGGCGAACCAGGCTCGTGGACCTCGCTGTTCGCGGTGGCCGCGATCTGGGTGACCTATTTCTCGGCGCTCTATCTCAACTTCTGCGATTTCGCCCGTTATGCGCCGGACAAGGCGTCGCTGCGCAAGGGCAACATCTGGGGGTTGCCGGTCAACCTCATCCTGTTCTCGCTGGTCGCAGGCGTCACCACCATTGCCGCCTATGACGTCTACCACGAGGTGCTGCTGCACCCCGACCAGATCTCGGCGAAATTCGACAGCTGGTTCCTGGCTGCCCTTGCGGCCCTGACCTTCGCCGTCGCGACCCTTGGTATCAACGTCGTCGCCAACTTCGTGTCGCCGGCCTTCGACTTCTCCAATGTCTTTCCCCGGCAGATCGACTTCAAGAAGGGCGGCTATATTGCGGCGCTGATCGCGCTCGTGCTCTATCCCTTCGCGCCTTGGGAAGGCAGTGCCGCCTCCTTCGTCAACGTCATCGGCGCGACGATGGGACCGATCTTCGGCGTGATGATGGTCGACTACTACCTGATCCGGAAGGGCGAGGTGGACGTCGAGGCGCTTTACCGCGAGGATGGCGAGTTCCGCTTCCAGGGCGGCTGGCATGTCAATGCCTTCATCGCCGCCGGCATCGGCGCCATCTTCTCCTCGATCCTGCCGAACTTCACCAACTGGCTGCCGTCCTGGTGGGGCGTCTACGGCTGGTTCTTCGGCGTGGCGATCGCCGGCATCATCTATTACGTGCTGCGCACCGCGGCCGTGGGTGCTGGCGCCAAGACAGCGAAAGCCTGACGCGAATTAATCTGGGGCGGTGCAAGGCCGCCCCGGATCTCATGCGCCAACCATCTCGGTCAGTTTGCGCACCGTGTTCCAGTTGCGCGACGTGCCGATGCCCAGCCGCTTGTGGCCCGTTGCCGCCAGAAGCCGCGAACTGGCACGCGAGAAGACAATCCAGATGTCGCCGCCGACGGCCTGCATCTTTTCATCCTTGCCGACATAGGAGCCGAGTGCCGTGACGGCCTCGTCCGGCACCGGCCGCCGCATCACCCGCACCGCCACCTGATCCGCCGCGGCAATCGATTCGGCCGGGAACGGATTGCCGGCCGCGAGCCTCAGCCAGTCGGTCGCGCCGCGCACGATGATGTCGACATGGCGGCCGAAGGTCTTTTCAAAAGCCGCTTCCAGACGCTGCTCGAGATCGGCGACTTCCGTCGCCGGCGCTTCGAAGACGAGATTGCCGGTCGCCACCAGCGTGCGGACGTTCCGCAGGCCGAGGCCTTCCGCCATCGCCTTGAGATCGGACATGATCACGCGGCGCCCTTCGCCGAGGACGATGCTGTAGAGAAGCGCGACATAGGTCTGCATGAGGCACCACCTCGCTTGGCGGTGCCTACACCAGGCGCGACTGCTCCACCGCCGCCTCGATAAAACTGGCGAACAGCGGATGCGGGTCGAGCGGCCGGCTCTTCAGTTCCGGGTGATACTGCACGCCGATGAACCAGGGGTGGTCGGGGTATTCGACCGTTTCAGGCAGCACGCCGTCGGGCGACATGCCGGCGAACACCAGCCCGCAATCCTCAAGCCGCTCCTTGTAGTCGACATTGACCTCGTAGCGGTGGCGATGACGCTCGGAAATTTGCGTGTCGCCATAAATTTCGGCGATCTTGGAGCCCTTGGCGAGATCGGCCTGGTAGGCGCCGAGCCGCATCGTGCCGCCGAGATCGCCGGTCTCACGGCGCTTCTCCAGCATGTTGCCCTTCAGCCATTCGGTCATCAGCCCGACGACCGGCTCACTGGTCGGGCCAAACTCGGTCGAGGACGCGTGCTCGACGCCGGCCAGCGAACGCGCAGCCTCGATGCAGGCCATCTGCATCCCGAAGCAGATGCCGAAATACGGTACCTTGCGCTCGCGCGCGAATTTCGCCGCCAGGATCTTGCCTTCCGAGCCGCGCTCGCCAAAGCCGCCGGGAACCAGGATGCCATGCACTTTTTCCAGCCAGGGCGTCGGATCTTCCTTTTCGAAGATCTCCGATTCGATCCAGTCGAGCTTCACCTTGACGTGGTTGGCCAGGCCGCCATGCGAGAGCGCCTCGATCAGCGATTTATAGGCATCCTTGAGGCCGGTATATTTGCCGACGACGGCGATGGTCACCTCGCCTTCCGGATTGTGGATGCGGCTCGACACCGCCTGCCAGGGCTCCATGCGCGGCTTCGGCGCCGGATCGATGCCAAAGGCGGCGAGCACCTCCGAATCGAGCCCCTCCTTGTGATAGGCCATCGGCACGTCATAGATATGCGGCACGTCGAGTGCCTGGATCACGGCACTCTCCCGGACGTTGCAGAACAGCGACAACTTTCTGCGCTCTTCCTTGGGAATGGCGCGGTCGGCGCGGACCAGCAGGATGTCGGGCGCGATGCCGATGCCGCGCAGTTCCTTGACCGAATGCTGCGTCGGCTTGGTCTTCAGCTCACCCGCCGTGGGTATGTAAGGCATCAAGGTCAGGTGTACGTACACGGCATTGTTGCGCGGCAGGTCGTTACCGAGCTGGCGGATCGCCTCGAGGAACGGCATCGCCTCGATATCGCCGACCGTGCCGCCGATCTCGCACAGCACGAAATCATAGTCGTCATTGCCGTTGAGGACGAAATTCTTGATCTCGTCGGTGACGTGCGGGATGACCTGCACTGTCGCGCCAAGATAGTCGCCGCGCCGCTCGCGTTCGATGATGTTCTTGTAGATGCGGCCGGTGGTGATGTTGTCCTGCTGGTTGGCCGAGCGGCCGGTGAAGCGCTCGTAATGGCCAAGATCGAGATCGGTCTCGGCGCCGTCATCGGTGACGAACACCTCGCCGTGCTGGTACGGCGACATCGTGCCGGGATCGACATTGAGATAGGGGTCGAGCTTTTTGATGCGTGCGCGATAGCCTCGCGCCTGCAGGAGAGCCCCAAGGGCCGCTGCGGCTATGCCTTTTCCAAGTGAGGAAACCACGCCGCCTGTGATGAATACATATCGCGCCATGGGAGTCATCGCTTAACGCGGCCTGATTGATTCCGCCAGAGAAAAAACCGCCGCGAAGGCTTTTTCCCAAAAAGGCGCCGAAGTGGTGGACAAGGCAAAACAAAAGGGCCGGCTGAGCCGGCCCTTTCGGCAGGATGATCGAAACGTCAGATGATGACGACTTTGGTGCCTACCCTTACGCGGCTATAGAGGTCCATCACGTGCTCGTTGATCATGCGGAAGCAGCCGTTCGAGGCGCTGGTTCCGATCGACTGCGGCGCGATGGTGCCGTGGATGCGCAGATGCGTGTCCTTCTTGCCGTCATAGAGGTAGATGGCGCGCGCGCCGAGCGGGTTCTGGCCGCCCCCCGGCATCCCGTCCTTGTACTGGCCGTAATGCTTGGGCTCGCGCTTCTGCATGTCGAGCGTGGGGATCCAGCGCGGCCATTCCTGCTTGTCGCCAACCGCGACCGTGCCCTTGAACTGGAGACCATCCCGGCCGACAGCGATGGCATAGCGGCGGGCGGTGGACGAGCTTTCGACCAGATAAAGCCGCCGGGCATTGGTGTCGATGACGATGGTGCCCGCGTCGTAGCCGGTGAATTCCACGTCCTGTGGGACGAATTCCGGCTTCACTTTGAACTGCTTCTTGGCTTCTTTCTTGGCAAGCGCTGCGTCGAGCGCGCGCGTCTCGGGCAGATAGCTTACCGACGACCCGGACGAAGTGCCGCCGAACAGGCCGGCGAACAAGCCGCCACTCGGCTGCTTCTGGCCGATAACTTCGCTGCGCAGCTCGCCATTGTTGCCGTTCAGAGCGACGTTCGTCGCCTCGGCCGGGATCGGCTCGGCCGACAGGATCGGCGCCAGCGGCGTCAGCGGCGTCAGCGGTTCGATGATATTGGTGGTCTTCTTTGCCGGCTTGGCCTCGGCCACTTCGGTTGCAGGAGCGCTCTTGCCCTTCTTGGCCAGGAAGGCCTGCCGTTCGGCATCGGCCCTGGCTTTCGCCGCCTCGCGCATCGCCAGCTTCCTGGCTTCGAGCGCCTTGGTCTTGGCCGCTTCCTTGTCCGCAACGATCTTGGCCTCGATCTTCTTGATCTGGGAGAGATCGTCCGGCGTCGGGTTTTTCTTCTTCTTGAGAAGCTTCAACTGCGCCGCATCGCTCTTGGCTGCGACGTTGATGGCGTCGGTCTTCTCGACCGACTGATTGGCCATATTGGCCGGCACGCCGGCGAAAGCCGGGGAACTCAGGCCCAGTGCGGCGCAAAGTCCCAGGAAAATGAAGCTGCGAAGCTGCATGGCGAAGATCCGATCGTTCTATGCTTGTTGCCCACGGCGTCGCCCGGCGTCCCCCAAGGACACCGGAAATGCCGCGCGCAATCTATAGTCGAATAAGCCCGGACGCCTCAAGCGCGAGACCGTGCCGCCACCCGTCGAATCTTCGTGATAGCGCAGCATTTGCCGCGACTGTGATCAAACGACAACAGATCGCGTTAAGGTGCGTTAATATTCCAGCCAGGCGAGCCGGAACAGAGACGGCGTGAAGCGACCAAATCGGAGTATTTGCAGCCAAGCGGTTCCGCTTGGCGCTCTGCATGGCGGATTCGAGAACTGGTTCGGAACGCACTTGAGTCCGCTGGCACCGGAGGCGCCGGTATCAGCGATTGCAGGCCGCAACGCCGACACGCCTTTGGACAAGGTGGGATTACTGGTTCGGAACCTGCGGTGCCGCTGGCGCGGTGTTGGTGGTGCCGTTGGTTGCCGGCGGCGTCGAGCCCGCGGGCGCGGTGGACGGAGCAGTCGCAGGTGGCGTTCCAGCAGCGCCGTTGCCGGATGGCGGCGTAGGCGTGGCGTTACCCGCGGGTGCCGGGGTCGTTGTACCGGGCAATTGGTTGAGCACGCCCTTGCCGGCATTATCCGACGTCGTGGGAACGCGGTCGAGAATATCGATCGGCTTCTCGCCGTAGCGGGCGATGATCGACAGCGTCAGCGACGTCGCGAAGAACGCGGCCGCCAGGATCGCTGTCGCCCGGGTCAACGCGTTGGCGGCACCACGCGCCGTCATGAAGCCAGATCCGCCACCAATACCAAGGCCGCCGCCTTCGGAGCGTTGCAGCAGCACCACGCCGACAAGGGCGAGCACGACCATGAGATGGATGACGATCAGTACGGTTTGCATTGTTTATCCTGGCAAGACCCTGCCCGGCCGCGGACACGACCGGTGAATTGGAGGCGGCTCAATACAATGCTTTCGCGGCATTTCCAAGCCCGTGGCCGGAATATGGGAAGCAACGCGTTCTTTGCAACAATTTCCGGCGTGCGGAGACCGGTCGGTCGCCGCACAAACTCATCAGGAAATATTGCGGTAGGCCTCCGCGATGCCGAGGAAGTCAGCTGCTTTCAGGCTGGCGCCGCCGACCAGCGCGCCGTCGACATTGCGCACGCCAAGCAACTCGACCGCATTGGACGGTTTGACCGAGCCGCCATAGAGAATGCGGATCCTTGCGGCGACGGCGCCGAGTTTCTCCGACAGCTTTTCACGTATATGCGCGTGTGCTTCCGCCACGTCGGCGGCGGTTGGCGTCAGACCGGTCCCGATCGCCCACACCGGCTCATAGGCAATAATGGTGTTCGACGGCGTGGCGCTTGCCGGCACCGACCCGGCGACCTGGCGCGACAACACGTCGAGCGTTGCACCCGCCTCACGCTGTTGCTGCGTCTCGCCGACGCAAATGATGGCCACGAGACCGGCGCGCCAGGCGGCGGACGCCTTGGCCTGGACCGTCGCATCGTCCTCGCCGCGCTGTTCGCGGCACTCGGAATGGCCGACGATGACATGGCTCGCGCCGGCATCCCTGAGCATTTCCGCCGAGATGCAGCCGGTGTAGGCGCCGCTTTCCTTGGCATGGCAATCCTCGCCACCGGCATGGACCGGCGTGCGCGACAGAATCTCCGCGGCATGGGAAAGCAGCGTGGCCGGAACGCAGACCAACGCCTCGGTCTCGGCGTCGAGCCCGCTCATGAAGCCGTTGCCGATCATCCTGAGTTCATTGAGCGAGGCGCTGGTGCCGTTCATTTTCCAGTTGCCTGCGACGAGCGGGCGAATTCCTGGCGTCATGGGTTTGCTTCTCCGGGCTATATTCGGCTCAAGCCTCACTACCAAAATCAGGCGACAAAGCAATCGACAGTGGGCCGGAAGGGCGCTATTGCGCTTGTTTCAGACTCGGCGCATCCGCAAATGCGCATAAATCGGAAGTAACGATGCTTGGTATGTTGAGAAGCGCGGCGGGCACCTGGGTCGCGAAGGGTCTATTGGTGCTGCTGGTGCTCAGCTTCCTGGTGTGGGGCGTCTCCGGGCGCCTGATGGGCGGTCTTGCCGGCCATGATTCGGTAATAATAGCGGGCGGCACCAAGGTTTCGATCAAGGAATATCGCCTCGCCTATGATCGCCAGCTCGCCGTCATGTCGCAGCAGTTCGGGCAACGCTTGACCCATGAACAGGCGAAGTCGCTCGGTATCGACAGCCAGGTGCTGGCGCAGCTCGTTTCCGGTGCGGTCCTCGACGAGCAAGCGCGCAAGCTGGGTCTTGGCCTGTCCAAGGACCGGCTGGCGGAGCTGACACGCGAAGACCCGGCTTTCAAAGGCCCGGGCGGCCAGTTCGACAGGCGAACTTTCGATTATATGCTGCAGCAGGCCGGCATGCGGCCTGAGGATTATCTGAGGAATCGTGCCCAGGTGGCGGTGCGCCAGCAGATCGTCGAGGCGGTCTCGGACGGCCTCAAGGCGCCGGACACTTTCTTCAAGGCAGTCGCGCTCTATCGCGGCGAAGATCGCACCGTCGACTATCTGACATTGCCGAAGACGCTGGTCGAGCCGATCGAGGCGCCGAGCGACAGCGTGCTGTCTGCCTATTTCGAGGCCAACAAGAAAACCTACGCCGCGCCCGAATACCGCAAATTCTCCTATGTCCGTCTCGAACCGGTGGACATCATGGATACGACCGCGGTCACCGACAGCCAAGTCAGCGATGACTACAACAAGAACAAGGCGCGCTACACCACGCCCGAGATGCGCACCATCGAGCAGCTCGTATTCAAGACGCCGGATGCCGCCAAGGCCGCGTTCGATTCACTCAAGGCCGGTGCGACTTTCGACAAGCTCGTCGCGGCCGAAGGCAAGACGCCGGCCGATACGCTGCTCGGCACGCTCGCCAAGGACAAGATCGCCGACAAAGCCGTGGCCGACGCGGCCTTCAAACTCAATGTCAATGAAGTCAGCCCAGTCGTCCAGGGCGCCTTTGGCCCGGTGCTCCTTCGTGTCACAGAGATCAAGCCCGAGGTGGTGAAGCCGCTGGCCGAAGTCTCCGACCAGATCCGCAAGGATTTGGCGCTGGGTGAGGCGAGCCGCATTCTTCTGGACGTGCATGACAATTATGAGGACACCCGCGCCTCCGGCAGTTCGCTGGCCGACGCGGCTGCCAAGCTGAAGTTGAAGGACGTCACGGTCGACGCTATCGATCGCAGCGGCCTCAGGCCCGATGGCTCGATCGTCAAGGACCTGCCGGAATCGCCGGAGCTGATCAAGGCCGTCTTCGAGGCAGAGCCGAACACCGAGAACGACGCTTTGACCACGGCGGACAATGGCTTCGTTTTCTACGAAGTGGCTTCGGTCACGCCAGCCCGCGACCGCACGCTGGACGAGGTTCGTCAGAAAGTCGTCGCCGACTGGACGGCGGCGGAGACGACCAAGCGTCTGCAAGCCAAGGCGAGCGAACTCGAAAAGCGGCTCAAGGCCGGCGCCACGCTCGATGTTATCGCGGGTGAGCTCAAGCTGGAAAAGCAGACCAAGCGCGGCCTGAAGCGCGAAGCCGACGACGCCGATTTCGGCAAGGAGGGCGCCGCGGTGATGTTCGGTGTCGGCGAAGGCGGCACAGGTTTGATCCCCTCGCCTACCGGCGATGGACAGATCCTGTTCAAGGTCGCCGAAGTGTTCGAGCCCGCAGGCGCCGACGCCAGCTCGGTTCCGGAAGACGCGCAGAAATCGTTCACCTCCGGCATGTCGGACGACTTGCTCGACCAGTTGGTGGCGCAGCTGCAGACGCAGTATGACGTCCGCGTCGACCAGGCCGCCGTCGCCCAAGCCTCGACAAGATGAGCGCCCTGAAAGCCCATATCGCCAAGGTCGCGACGGGCACCGCCCTTTCCTTCGAGGAAGCGCGCGAGGCCTTCGACATCATCATGTCGGGCGACGCGACCCCCGGGCAGATCGGCGGCTTCCTGATGGCACTGCGCGTGCGTGGCGAGACCGTTAGCGAGATTTCGGGCGCCGTCGCCACCATGCGCGCCAAGATGCTGCGTGTCGACGCGCCCACCGGCGCCATCGATATCGTCGGCACGGGCGGCGACAATTCCCACAGTGTCAACATTTCGACGGCGTCGGCGTTCGTCATCGCCGCCAGCGGCGTTCCGGTCGCCAAGCACGGCAATCGCGGCCTGTCCTCGCTGACCGGTGCCGCCGATGTCCTTACCGCGCTCGGGGTCAAGATCGACCTGGCGCCGGAGTTCATTAGCCGGTGTATCCACGAGGCGGGCGTCGGCTTCATGTTCGCGCCCGCGCATCATCCGGCGATGAAACATGTCGGCCCGACCCGCGTCGAGCTCGGCACCCGCACCATCTTCAATCTGCTTGGCCCCCTTTCCAATCCGGCTGGTGTGCGGCGGCAGATGGTCGGCGTGTTCCTGCCCGAATGGGTCCTGCCGGTGGCAGAGACGCTGAAGGCGCTCGGCACCGAGCACGCCTGGGTTGCCCATGGCGACGGCTATGACGAGATTACAACCACCGGCGAGACGCATGTCGCCGAACTGATCGGTGGCGAAATCCGCAGCTTCACGCTGACGCCTGAAGCGGTCGGGCTTGCACGGCACACCAAGGATGAGCTGCGCGGCGGCGACGCCGCCTATAACGCCAAGGCATTGCGCGATATGCTGGGCGGTGCCGCCGGCGCCTATTGCGACACCGTCCTGATGAATGCGGGCGCCGGACTGGTCGTGGCTGGCAAGGTGACGACGCTTGGCGACGGGATCGCGGTCGCCAGGCAAGCCATCGACAGCGGCCGGGCGCTGCAAGTGCTCGACAGGCTGATCGAGATTTCGAACGGATAGAACCGTGTCTGACATTCTTCGCAAGATCGAAGCCTACAAGCGCGATGAGATCGCCGCGGCCAAGGCACGCGTGCCGTTGGCCGAGATCAAGGCGCGGGCGAAGGACGCCGATGCGCCACGCGGCTTTCTGGCGGCACTCGAGGCGAAGCACGGATCGGGCGGCTTCGCCCTGATCGCCGAAATCAAGAAGGCGAGCCCCTCCAAAGGGCTGATCCGTGCCGATTTCGATCCGCCGGCATTGGCGCGGGCCTACGAAAAAGGCGGCGCCGCCTGTCTCTCGGTATTGACCGATGCGCCGTCCTTCCAGGGTGCGCCGGAATTTCTCACCGCGGCAAGAGCAGCCGTCGCCCTGCCCGCTTTGCGCAAGGATTTCCTGTTCGACCCGTATCAGGTCCATGAAGCTCGCGCCTGGGGCGCGGACGCCATCCTGATCATCATGGCCAGCGTCGACGACGCCTTGGCGAGCGAGCTTGAAGCGACGGCATTCGACCTCGGCATGGATGCGCTGATCGAGGTGCATGACGAGGCCGAGACGGAGCGCGCTCTAAGGCTGTCGTCGCAACTGATCGGCATCAACAACCGCAATTTGAGAACGTTCGAAACCAGCCTTGAAACTTCGGAGCGGCTGGCGCCCATGGTGCCGGGCGGCCATCTGCTGGTCAGCGAGAGCGGTATTTTCACCCATGACGATTGTCTCAGGATGCAGAAGACCGGCATCGCCACCTTCCTCGTCGGCGAGAGCCTGATGCGGCAACAGGATGTCGCCGCTGCGACGCGCCTGCTTCTGACGGGCAAGGCGGATGCATCGGCCCGAAAATCGGAATCGATTTTCGGAGAGCACGATGCATAGATTCAAAATGATAGAGCGTACTTTGTACGTCCGAATGGACGCACGTCGCTCCATGGCGGTCTGACGATGGCGGCGGCTCTCACCCATCTCGGCGCGCAGGGCGAGGCCAATATGGTCGACGTCGGCGACAAGGCGGAGACGACGCGCACGGCGGTCGCCGAGGGGTTCGTCTCGATGCAACCCGGCACGCTGAAGACGATCCTGGCGGGCAATGCGAAGAAGGGCGATGTGCTGGGCACGGCACGCATTGCCGGCATCATGGCGGCGAAGAAGACGCATGAGCTGATCCCGCTATGCCACCCGCTGCTGCTGACCAAGGTTTCCGTCGATATCGAGCCGGACCATTCGCTGCCTGGGCTGAAGGTCACCGCGCTGGCGCGGGTCACCGGCAAGACCGGCGTCGAGATGGAAGCGCTGACCGCCGCCTCGGTCGCCTGCCTGACCATCTACGATATGGCCAAGGCCGTCGATCGCGCCATGACCATCTCCGGCATCCGGCTGGTCGAAAAGACCGGCGGCAAGTCGGGCGACTACAAAGCCGCTGGCGAAGATGGGGCTGGTGCCTGATGGCGCTGCTTCCGGTCGCAGAAGCGCTCGAACGCCTGCTGGAGGGCGCGGCACCGCTCGCCGGCGAGAGCGTTCCTCTCTTCGAGGCCGTGGATCGCGTGCTTGCCGAGCCGGTCGTGGCGCTGCGCACCCAACCGCCTTTCAACGCGTCGGCCATGGACGGTTATGCGGCCCGTGCCGCCGATATAGCATCGGTACCGTCCAGGCTGTCGGTGATCGGCATGGCGCCGGCCGGACGTGGCTTCGGCGGAACGGTCGGCAAAGCGCAGGCCGTGCGCATTTTCACCGGCGCACCGCTGCCTGACGGCGCCGACACCATCGTCATCCAGGAAAATGTCAGGGACCTCGGCGGCGACATCGAAGTGATCGCGCCCACCGCCCGAGGGCGCAACATCCGCCGCAGCGGGCTCGACTTCTCGACAGGCGACGTCCTGCTGAAAAAAGGCCGTTTGCTCGATCCCGCGGCTCTTTCGCTGGCGGCATCGGCCAATCACCCGCGCGTCCACGTGGTGAAGCGGCCGCTGGTCGCCATCATCGCTACCGGTGACGAGCTCTTGCCACCCGGCAGCGAACTCGGGCCGGACCAGATCATCTCGTCCAATGCCTATGGCGTCGCCGCCACGGCACAATCGGTCGGCGCGCGCGCGCTGGATCTCGGCATTGCCGCCGACCGCAAGGAGGCAATCGCCGCGCTGGTGAAAAAAGCGGTGACGGCTGGCGCCGACGTCATCGTCACGCTGGGAGGCGCCTCGGTCGGCGATCACGACCTGATCCATGACGTGCTGACCGGCGAAGGCATGCAGCTCGGCTTCTGGAAGATCGCCATGCGTCCCGGCAAGCCGCTGATGTTCGGACGCCTCGGCGATATCAGGTGCGTCGGCCTGCCCGGCAATCCGGTGGCGAGCCTGGTCTGCTCACAGCTGTTTTTAAAGCCGCTTCTGGCGCGGCTTGGCGGCCGAGACCACCGCCCGGACATCCGTCCGGCGCGGCTGGGCACGGCAATGCCGGCCAATGATCTTCGCCAGGATTATGTGCGGGCAGTCGTCAAGGAAAGCGATGGCGCGCTGGTGGCGACGCCGTTCAGCATCCAGGATTCCTCGATGCTGAAAATGCTGGCCGATGCCAACGGGCTGATCGTGCGGGAGCCGTTTGCCCCGGCAGCCGCCGCGGGTGAAGTGTGCCGCGTACTGATGCTGCGCTGAAGCACTTTCCAGCAAACCTTTAATAACAAGACGGAAAATGAGACTCGGCGCTACTCCGAGATCAAGGTCCGTGTCAGCGGATGGGTCGGATCGGCAAGGCCGTCGACAATGCTGAAATGATGCCGGTCGGGTTCGACCACGGCGCTCGCGGCGGCGCCAAGGCCGGTCCAGATGTTGGCGAGCAACGCATTCTGGCGCAGGAATTCGGAGCGCTCGCCGCCACCGACCCAGCAGGTGATGCGGGCGCCGTCCATGGGGCGCAGCAGGGCCGGGCTTTCGGCCTGCGCCTCCGGCTCGTCGATCGCCAATGTCGCGTTCATCTCGGTGCGCATGATCGGACGAAGGTCATGGACGCCTGAAATCGAAACGACATGGCGCACACGCCGCGCGACATCGACCGCCAAAGGCGTCGTTGTCGTCACCATCCGGCTGGCAAGATGTCCACCGGCCGAATGTCCCGTCAGCATCAGCGGTCCTTCGACCATCCCTGCCGCTTTGCTGATCGCCGCGCCGACTTCGGCGACGATGCCGGCGATCCGGGTTTCTGGACAGAGCGTGTAGGACGGCATCGCCACGGCAAAGCCGTTGCTGACCGCGCCGTTGGCGAGATGCGACCAGAAACTCTTGTCGAACGCCTTCCAGTAGCCGCCATGGATGAATACAACGAGCCCCCTGGGCGTGGCCCCAGGAAGGAAGAGATCGAACCGATTGCGCCGCCCATCGCCATAGGAGATGTCGAGCCGTGCTCGCCCCTCGGCCGCAAGCGCGTCGCGAAAAGCTTGCGCCGGTTCCACCCACGCGGCCGGCCAGCGATCGCTGCCGGCGATGTTGGCGCCATTGGCATAGGCATCGTCCCAATCGGCAA
Organism: Mesorhizobium sp. M0587; assembly: GCF_040320945.1. Classification (NCBI taxonomy): domain Bacteria; kingdom Pseudomonadati; phylum Pseudomonadota; class Alphaproteobacteria; order Hyphomicrobiales; family Phyllobacteriaceae; genus Mesorhizobium; species Mesorhizobium sp. M0587. Next base: position 2,884 of record NZ_JAMYQP010000067.1, on the reverse strand, counting down.
TGCGATGTTCGAGCATCGGCCCTTCCCTCAAAACAGCATCGTTTCCAGCGCCAGGATTGGCAATCGCCATGCCATGCGTCAATGCTCCAGAACAAAACATTTTAGGCTTGAAACAAATTTCGACTGGTGCGATCCTGCCTGACGAACAGCCGACAATGGGAGGTTTGCTGTGCCACCCGAACCTGCAGGATGCTCGCCCTTCGAACGGCATTCGAGCACCTGCGGCACGAAAAAGCTCCCGCGAAAGACAGGAATTTCGGATCCACCGCCTCCGGCCTGGTGCCTCGCGCACGGACCGGGGCAAAGACAGGGATAGCGGCGACATGCTTGGGCCTTCAGCGCATATCGACACGTTCACGCGCGATCACCTGCCACCGCCGGAGCAATGGCCGGACTTCCTGCTCGACGGCTTCGACTATCCCGAACATCTCAACGCGGGCGTCGAGCTGACGGACAGGCTGGTCGAGAAGGGCCTCGGCGACCACACCGCTCTGATCGGCAATGGCCGCCGCCGCACCTACAAGGAACTGTCCGACTGGACGAACAGGCTGGCCCATGCGCTGGTCGAGAATTACGGCGTGAAGCCCGGGAACCGGGTGCTGATCCGCTCGGCCAACAACCCCGCCATGGTCGCCTGCTGGCTGGCCGCCACCAAGGTCGGCGCGGTTGTCGTCAACACCATGCCGATGCTGCGCGCCGGCGAGCTTGGCAAGATCGTCGACAAGGCGGAAATCACCGTTGCGCTCTGCGACACCAGGCTGATGGACGAGATGACTGCCTGCGCCAAGGGCAGCGCGTTCTTGAAGCAGGTGATCGGCTTCGACGGCACGGCCAACCATGATGCCGAACTTGATCGCGCCGCCCTCGACAAACCGGTTATTTTCACCGCCGTCGACACCGGCCGCGACGACGTCGCGCTGCTCGGCTTCACCTCGGGCACCACAGGCGTGCCGAAGGCGACGATGCATTTCCACCGCGACCTCCTGATCATCGCCGACGCCTATGCCCGCGAGATCCTGCAGGTGACGCCGGAAGACATCTTTGTCGGCTCGCCGCCGCTCGCCTTCACCTTCGGCCTGGGCGGCCTTGCCATCTTCCCGCTGCGCTTCGGCGCGGCGGCGACACTTCTGGAACAGGCGACGCCGCCCAACATGGTCCACATCATCGAGACCTACAAGGCGACCATCTCCTTCACCGCGCCGACCGCCTATCGCGCGATGCTGAAGGCCATGGATGAAGGTGCCGATCTGTCGTCGCTGCGCGTTGCCGTTTCGGCCGGCGAGACGTTGCCCGCGCCAGTCTTCGAGGAATGGACGCAAAAGACAGGCAAGCCGATCCTCGACGGCATCGGCGCCACCGAAATGCTGCACATCTTCATTTCCAACCGCTTCGACGACATGAGGCCGGCGTCGACCGGGAAACCGGTGGGCGGCTACGAAGCGCGCATCGTCGACGACGAGATGCGCGAGGTGCCGCGCGGCGCGACCGGCAGGCTGGCCGTGCGCGGCCCGACCGGCTGCCGCTACATGGCCGATGACCGGCAGAAAGACTATGTCCGCGACGGCTGGAATCTCACCGGCGACACCTTCACCCAGGACGCGGACGGCTTCTTCCATTTCGCCGCGCGCTCCGACGACATGATCGTCAGCGCCGGCTACAACATTGCCGGGCCCGAGGTCGAGGCGGCGCTGCTTTCGCATCCCGATGTCGCCGAATGTGCGGTGATCGGCGCCCAGGACGCCGAACGCGGCCAAATCGTCGAAGCGCATATCGTACTGGTGCAAGGCGTGTCGCCGGATGCGTTGACAATCAAGCGCCTGCAGGACCACGTCAAGGCGACGATCGCGCCCTATAAATATCCGAGATCGGTGAAATTCATCGCCGCCCTGCCCAAGACGCAGACCGGTAAGATCCAGCGTTTCCGGCTGCGCATGGAGAAAATCAATTGAGCGATCCCTACGATCCGGCGTCCGAAGGCGCGCAGATGTCGTTCAAGCAGCGCATGTCCTACAGTGACTACCTGCACCTGGAGAAAGTGCTCGACGCGCAGGCGCCGTTGTCGTCGGCGCATGATGAGATGCTGTTCATCATCCAGCACCAGACCTCCGAACTCTGGATGAAGCTCGCTTTGCACGAGATCGGCGCGGCGATCCGCTCCATACGCGCCGATCGCCTCGAACCGAGCTTCAAGATGCTGTCGCGCGTCGCCCGTATCTTCGAGCAGTTGAACAACGCCTGGGACGTGCTGCGCACGATGACGCCCAGCGAGTACACCGAGTTCCGCGACGCGCTCGGCCAGTCCTCCGGTTTCCAGTCCTGGCAGTATCGCGCCATCGAGTTCATGGCCGGCAACCGCAACCTCGCCATGCTCGGCCCGCATAAGCACCGGCCGGACCTCAGCGGGAAGCTGGAGGCGATCTTGGCCGAACCGTCGCTATACGACGAAGCCTTGCTGCTTTTGGCACGCAATGGATTCGACATCGGCGCTGACGCCAGGCGCACCGATTGGCGCGAGACGCGCACCGAGAATGAAGAGGTCCTGGTCGCCTGGCAGACCGTTTATCGTGACCCGCAACGCTACTGGATGTTCTATGAACTGGCCGAGAAGCTGGTCGACTTCGAGGACTATTTCCGCCGCTGGCGCTTCAACCACGTCACCACTGTCGAGCGCATCATCGGCATGAAGCGCGGCACTGGCGGCACCTCGGGTGCCTCCTACCTGAAGAAGATGCTGGAGGTCGAATTGTTTCCCGAACTCTGGAAGGTCCGCACCAGGCTCTAGGGGTTGTTGAGAATCAGGATTCCACTTTCGCCCTTTGAGTGATTCAAGCCTCATTTTGGAGGCTTTGATGATTCGAACGGTTCTGACGGACGAGCAATGGGA
>NZ_JAMYQP010000066.1:0-18837 GCF_040320945.1 Mesorhizobium sp. M0587 | reverse complement strand
AAAGGCAGCGTCAAGACAAAGCGCAAAGCCGCGGGGTGGGACCCAGACTTCCTGCTCCAGATCCTCCAACAAAAATGACCGTTAACCTCGATTCCCCGCCGTGGGTCTTCACAATGCAGGCTGTGGCGGCTCCCCGGATGCCGGCCCGGGATTGCTGCTTTGCTTGGCGATCTCGCTTCCGGCGGCAAAGCTTGGCCAGTACTTCGAGATGGCGAGCGTCGCGCCAGCGGAAGAGAAGTGGCCATAGTCGAAGTAGAGGAATTGCCTGGTGCCGGCATCGGCGTACGAACAGCCGGCTCCATCGCACAGATAGGCCAGCGGATCTATGAAGGTCGCTCCTTTGACGAACGGCAATACCCGCTTGTTGATGTCCGGATCCATGGCCATTGGCCAGGATGTGTTCACGGCATGCTGCCTTTTTGCGAAGAACGCGATCTTCTGGACGTCGGCGATGAATTCGGGAGACTGGCCGATGACATAGACCTTGACACCCATGTCGCGAAGCCGGTCGATCGTCTTCTGCAGGCCATCGAAGCCCCTGACCTCGTAGTCGGTCCACCGGCCGCTCAGGATCACCGCCTGGATGCCGGCATTGCGGATGATCGAAAGCGCCTGTTCGTTGAAACGCGTGCAGGCAGGCCGGGCATAGGAAAAATAGCTGAGGTTGGGCGGGCAGCCGGCATAGGTGTACTGGATGATATTGGCCTGGATTTTCTGGGCGTTCGCCTCCAGCCCCGAAACGTAATGGGCGGCGAAGGAATCGCCCCACAGCAGCACATTGCTGGCAAAGCCCCGCGTGCGCGTGCAGTCGGCGAGATTCCAGTCTTCGATCCGGTTCCCGCCCTCGTTGAAACAGATGCCGTTGCGCCAATCGCCCACCTGGATCCGTTCCATAGAGAAATCCGGGAAGCGTTGCGGAAAGCCATTGCCGAGCGCGCCGGCCAGACCGCCGACGCACAACAGGCTGATCGCTGTCGCCGAAAGGCCGAAGATAGGCAGCGGTGCGGTGAACGCCCGCTTCTGGCGAAAGGGCTGCTCGACATATTTCCAGGAGAATGTCGCGAGCGCGAAACTGGCCACCGTCATGGCGATGATGGTCGGCACGCCAATGGCTTTCAGCGACAGATAGTGGACGAACGAATTGATCGGCCAGTGAACGAGGTACAGGGAATAGGAGATGAGCCCGACCCAGACCAGAGGGGTCAACCGAAGCACGCGCGTGGCGAGAGTTGCCGGCCTGTCCGCATGATTCTGGCCGGCATAGATGAGCAGGGCCGTCCCGATGCAGGGGAACAGGGCGTTATAGCCCGGAAACGGGTCGCTCTCCGAAATCGTCACGAAGCCGAAGGCGATCAGGGCGAAGCCGGCAAGGCCGATCAGTTCCATCGCCGGCCGGCTGGCAAGCGCCGGGGGCTTCTTCAGCATCAGCATGGCGCCGAGCGCCAGTTCCCAGATGCGTGTCGGCAAGAGGTAGAAGCCAGCGGTCGGCGCCAGCGAGGTTGCCATGACCGCCAGGGCAAAGCTGCCGATGGCTATCGGCAGGAGGATCGTGAGCCAGCGCTTCGAGACATATCGGTAGATCAGGTACACGAGGATCGGCGCGAAGATGTAGTACTGCTCCTCGACCGAAAGCGACCACGTGTGCAGCAGTGGCCGCAACTCGGCGTCGATGGAGAAATAGTTCGTCGTCTTCCAGAAATAGATGTTGGACCAGAAGGTCGAGGCGGCGATCACGCTGAGGCTGAATTCGTGCAGGTCCGACGGCAGCAGGATGAACCAGGCCGCGATGCTCGCGAGCAGGATGACGAAGGTCAACGCTGGCAGGATGCGCCGTGCGCGGCGCCAGTAGAAGCGACCGATCGAGAACTGTCCCCGCTCAAGATCGTCGAGCAGGCTGCCGCTGATCAGATAGCCCGATATGACGAAGAAGATATCGACGCCGGTGAAGCCGCCTGGAATGCCGGACACGCCGAAATGGAAGAGTACGACGGGCAGCACCGCAACGGCCCGCAGGCCATCGATGTCGCGCCTGTAGTTCATTCGACCGGCCCGCACGCCGCCGCCCTTCGTGCGGCCGAGCCCGACACGCCGTTTTCGCGGCGATGCCCTCCGTCATACGAAAAGTCGTGGCGCGTCGATCTCACGGGCTACCCTCTGCGCACAACTTTGCTGCACTGCAATATCAGTGTCAAGGCACATGCGGGTTGTTCGAACGCAGGCGAAGCCGGTTTGTATGGCGCGGCAGATCAGGCGTCAGGCGCCGGGCAGGTAGATCACGGCATTGTCGTCCGCATAGGCCCGTTTCCAGCCCAACTCCGTAAAGAAGGGAATGCGGGTGTCGTTGGCCCCGAGAAGCGCCCAGCCTACGGCGTATTTCTTGAGCTGGGCTTCGAGCAGCGGTTTCCCGTCGCTGTGTCCCGTCGCGTCGTCGGCTTTCGTGAACCCGCCCAGGAACAACTGGTCCGTCCTTCCGTCGATATAGGTCTTGATTTCATGGAAGATCAGCGTGCCGCCGAAATTGTAGGAATTCAGCACGTTACCGGACAAATGGTGGTCCCGCGCGAATGCGAGCGCCCCGCTGGCGGACGTCTTCGCACTTGGCGCGATCTGGTAGGCGCTGCCGAAGATCGAGACCGCGCCGATCAGCAAGACAAGAACCGCGCCGCAAAGCGCATAAAACCGCTTGGCGAAGAATTTTTCCAAACCGTCGCGCCTTTGCGCCAGCCAGGTCGTGGCTGAAAGCGAAGGATATTGCTGTGCGACCTCGATCGCGATCACCAGGGGAACCAGCAGGAAGAACAGATACATGAACCGCTGGTGGCTGAGATAGACATGCAAGGTGAAGACGATGAACAGCGCCTTGGCCCAGCCGATCCGCAGCCGTGATGTCAATAGCGCGAAAAGCGCCAACAGCATCACGGCTTCCTTGAACAGCTCTTCCTGAGCGTTGAAGGGCCGCCACTCCAGGATGAGAGGCACCGCCTCGTTGCCATAGGCGACGGTGAGCGTGGCCAGGATGGCCTTCACGCCATAAGGATGGATCAGGCTGACCAATGGGCACAGCAAGCCGAATGCAATCCATTTAGCCAGAAGTGCGGGTTTCGACAGGCCCGAACGCGCCAGAAGATCCAGCCCGGCGAAGCCGGCGATGACGAAGCTCAAGGTGAACGTGGCATGCAGGTTCGCCCACAACACCACAAGCGCAAGCAGCCACAGGGGCGGCGGTCTTTCGTCCCGCGCCGCGCGAAACAGCATTGCCGTCCAGATGACGATGATCGGCAGAGTGAAGACGTGAGGGCGCGCCGTATAGATCGGGGCGACCAGGAAAGCCGCGACGAAAGCCAGCAGGATCGCCAGTACGGGCTTCAACCATGCGCTTAGGAACCATGCCGTCAGGAAGACCGTCAGGCCGACCGTGGCGATGATCAGTGCGGCGACGCCATTCCAGCCGCCGGCGCTGTAGGCAAGGGCCAGAAGCACCTGCCCCAGCCATTCCTTGGCGATCCAGGGCTGGCCGGCGAACGTATAGGAATAGGGGTCGACGGTCGGAAATGTGCGGTTTGCCAGGAAATCCAGCCCGGCCTTCACTTGCCACCAACTGTCGGGGTCCAGAAGGAGGGCGCTGGCATGCGACGCCAGCACATATGCCACGGCGCAAGCGCAGAAAAGGCAGAATATCAGCCTGCTGCGCTGCGCATCCTCGAGCGACGGGTTGGCCATCGCGATTGCCGCGGCCTGGTTCATCTCGCTTCCGGCCGCTTTGCATTCATTCCGGTCGGCGATCGGCGATCGTCGGTGCCGCCGACGAACACGAAAAGGACCGAGCCCAGCGCCGTGTTGAGAAGCCCGACGGCGCCAAGTCCCGGCAAATCGGACAAAGGGCCGACGCGCCGAGGCCATTCCCGTTGCGCCCGCGCCTCAGCCACGGACGGCTCTTTTCGCCATTTCCTGCAGGCGGTGGACGGGCAGGTCGCTGTTTTCGACCATAGGGCTGCGCGAAACGATCTCATTGACGAAATAGAGCGGCCGCCGCTTGGTTTCCATGTACATGCGGCCGAGATATTCGCCGAAGATGCCAAGCACCAGAAGCTGGACGCTGCCCAGGATAAGCATGATCGCTGCAAGGCTCGTCCAGCCGGGGAGCACGTTGCCGATGGACCATTCGAACAGCGTGTAGCCAAGCACGACCAGCCCGAGCAGGCCGAACATCATTCCCAGCAGCGAGGCGAACCGCAACGGCACGATGGAAAAGCTGGTCATCGCGTCGACCGCCAGGAGAACCATCTTCTTCAGCGGGTAGTGGGTAATGCCGGCAAAGCGCCGGTGCCGTTCATACGAGAAGGCGACCTGCTTCAGCCCGATCCAGCTCACCATGCCGCGAATGAACCTGTAGCGTTCGGGCATCGCGTTCAGATGGTCCAGCGCGCGGCGGCTCATCAGCCGGAAATCCCCGGAATCCGGTGCGATCTCGACATCGACCATCCGGCCTAGCAGGCGATAGAACATCGAGGCGGAAGCCAGCTTGAACCAGCTTTCGCCGTCGCGCTTCACCCTTTGGCCATAGACCACGTCGAAGCCTTCATCCATCTTCGCCAGCATCGCGCCGAGCAGTTCCGGCGGATCCTGAAGGTCTGCGTCGAGGATGAGAATGCGCTGGCCGCGGCAGAACTCCAGCCCGGCGCTCAACGCGATCTGGTGGCCGTAGTTACGGGCAAGATCGATGGCGACGACATGGTCGTCCTTTTCAGCGAGTTCGAAAATGGCTTCGCGGGTGCCGTCGGTCGCCCCGTCGATGACAAGCACGATCTCGTAGGAAGGACTTTGTTCAAGGCATGCGGCCGTGACGCGTCGATGGAGCTCGGCCACGCCGTCGCGCTCATTGTAGCACGGCACGACAACCGACAGCATGACCGCGCGGTGCGCGCCGATTTTTTCCGTTGCCACCAAAAGCCTGGCTCCCGCTCCTTGCAAGGCAATAGCTGCAATTGGTTAGAAAACAGATAAGCCGGCCGGATCGCCGCGCCGTTGCCATCGCGCATAGATCGCGCCTGGCTTGATGGATGGCCGCCAAGCACGTATTCCTGAGTAGGCGCCCCTGAGTCTGGGCGTCCAATCCGGAGGCAGGCCTTGTCCGCACTGACGCGCTTTCTCGGCGACACGCCGTTCAGGGTGATCCTGAAGCTGCTTGTGGTGTCGTTCCTCGTCGGCCTCGTCATGAATGCCTTCGGCTGGTCGCCGGTCGACGTGCTCTATGGCATCCAGAAAATCTTCCGCGACCTCTGGAACCTCGGCTTCAACGCGGTCTATCGTTTTCTCGGCTATATCCTGCTCGGTGCCGCGATCGTCATTCCGGCCTTCATTCTGCTCAGGATCGCCAATTACCGGAAGTGAGCCGTTAGGCGTAGCCCGAGGCGGCCTCGAACAGGATGGCGTGGCGAGCGGCAAGTGCCCGGACATCGGTCGAATAGCCGCCGCCGATGACGCCGCAAACGGGAATGCCGAGCGCGCGAAAATGACCGATGACCGTTTCGTCGCGGGCACGCAGCCCGTCATTGGAAAGCGACAGTCTGCCAAGCCGGTCCTGCGCATGGACGTCGACGCCGGCATTGTAAAAGACGATGTCCCAGTGCGCCCTGGCCGACAGCTCCGGCAGGATGGCGGCGAGCCGTTCGATATAGGCAGCGTCGCCCGTGCCGTCGGGCAGCGCGATGTCGAGGTCGGAGGCGATCTTGCGCGCGGGGTAGTTGCGGTCGCCATGCATGGAAAAGGTGAACACGCGCGGATCGTCAGCGAGAATGTCCGCCGTGCCGTCGCCCTGATGCACGTCGAGATCGACGACCAGGATGTTTTGCGCGGCACCCTCGGCCAGCAGCACCAGCGAGGCGACGGCGACGTCGTTGAAGGTGCAGAAGCCCGCACCTTGCGCGCGCCGCGCATGATGGCTGCCGCCGGCGGTATTGCAGGCAATGCCATGGCCTAGGGCGAGCCGCGCCGCCAGCACGGTGCCGCCGGTGGCAAGCTGCGCGCGCAGCGAGACGCGCGGGCCGACCGGAAAGCCGATCTCGCGCTCGATTTTCTCAGGCACGGCGCACGTGACGACCTGGTCGACATAGTCGCTCCCATGGGCAAGCTTCAGCCATGACGCAAGCGCCCGTTCCGCGATGTTGAGCGCGCCGGCCAGGCCGCGTGCGCGCAAGGCTTCCATCAGCAGTGGATACTTGCTCATTGGAAAGCGGTGGTTGACGGCGAAGCCGGCATCGTAGTCGGGGTGATGAACGATCTGCAAAGGCATGAACCGGATCCGGTGGGTTCGCGCCAGACCGGGATTTCGGTTGGCCGTCGCGGCAAGAGTGGTTGCGCGGTGGCCGGAAAATGGGGCACATCGGACGCTCGATCAAGCCGCAATCGCAAGGCCGCAATCCTTTGGACAATGGTGCAATCCCGGCCCACGTCAGGCCCTTTGCCGTAACCAACCGCTCGGTGCTCGCCATCGCGGTGCCGATGACGCTCGCCTATCTGACGACGCCGATGCTCGGCCTTGTCGACACGGCTGTCGTCGGCCAGTTCGGCGACGCCGCCTTGCTCGGCGGCCTGGCGGCCGGCGCGCTGGTCTTCGACGTCGTCTTCACCACCTTCAATTTCCTGCGCTCCGGCACCACCGGTCTCGTCGCCCAGGCTTTCGGGCGCGGCGATGCGCTGGAGGAACAGGCGGTGTTCTGGCGCGCCGTGCTGATCGCGGTCGTCGCCGGCGTCGTGCTGGCGGCTCTTTCGCCGGCGATCGCCGTCGGCGGCCAGTGGTTCATGGATGCCGGACCGCGCGTCAGCGAGGCGATGGGCGTCTATATCCGCATCAGATTGCTCGCCGCACCGTTCTCGCTGATCAACTACGCCATTCTCGGCTATGTCCTCGGCCGAGGCGAGGGCGGGCTCGGGCTGATGCTGCAGCTCGTACTGAACGGCATCAACATCGCGCTCTGCATCCTGCTTGGCCTGGAACTTGGCTGGGGCGTCGCCGGCGTCGCCTGGGCGACGGTCACCGGCGAATTCCTTGCCATGCTGCTCGGCCTCGCCATCGTCATCAGGCGGTTCCGGGCGACACCGCCCTTGCCGCGCCATCGCCTGCTCGACATGACCGCCTTCCTGCACATGCTGTCGCTCAACCGCGACATCATGATCCGCTCGTTCTCGCTGCTCGCCGCCTTCGCGCTGTTCACCCGACAGGGCGCGCAGTTCGGCACGGTGACGCTGGCCGCCAATGCCGTGCTGATGAACTTCTTCCTCGTCGCCGGCTATTTCCTCGACGGTTTCGCCACAGCCGCCGAACAGCTGGCCGGCCGCGCCGTCGGCGCGCGTGCCGCCGCGCCGTTCCGGCGGGCGGTGCGGCTGACCTTGTTCTGGGGCTTCGGGTTGGCCGGGGCCGCAACCCTGGTGCTGCTCTCGGCCGGCGCCGATCTGGTCGCGGTCGTCACGACATCGCAGGAGGTCCGCTCGGTGGCCGACATCTACCTGCCCTGGGCGGCGTTCACAGCGCTGAGCGGCGTGCTGGCGTTTCAGATGGATGGCGTCTTCATCGGCGCGACGTGGTCACGCGACATGCGCAACATGATGCTGCTGTCGTTCCTGGTCTTCGCCGCCGCGCTGCTGACGCTGGCACCCGCCTTCGGCAATCATGGCTTGTGGGCGGCGCTGCATATCTTCCTGCTGGCGCGCGGCTTCAGTCTGCTCGCCATTTTGCGGCTGCGGGTGCGCACGGCATTTTAGGGATCATTTCCGCAAAGGTGGTGGTTAGCTGTTCTTTCGAGGTGATTTGACAAAATCTTCAGTCGACAGACCGCCTGCCAAGGAGCGTTCAGGCGTCAGCCAGCGCAGTTCCAGGAAAAGTGTGAAGCAGTTTCCCGTCCGGAATTGCGCCGAAGCAAAGAGATAGAGCGGCTCGTCGTTTCCATGAAACGATGAACCGTTCTAGAAGCGATAACGGACTCCAACAGTATTCGCGTTGGAACCCTCTCCCATGTTTCCAAACGTTCCACCGGCGCCGGATCTGTGGTGGAGTTGATAGACAAGCTCGACGTTGGGAGCTTGCCTTAGCCTGAAAGAAAGCTCCGCGCCGATGAAGCCAAGGAACGATGCGTCGCCGTCGTAATAGATTTCGCGTTCGCGTTCGATCTTGGTGGTGCCCGTAACGGCACTCAGACCGGCCGTCAGTGCGGGCGCAATCGCCAGATCGCCGATGACAAGGCCTTGGTGACGAACCCTAACCCCGGCCCAAACTTCTCCTGACGTGTCGTCGTCCTCGCCAAACCTTACGGCGGCCCCGGTCACACCGCCAAGAACGAAACCGGCGCCAATATCGGCGAAGTCGCGGCCGTAAGCAGCTCCGATTATGTAATTGTTGGTATAGTCGGCACCGAAGACGTTGATGGTATTCCCGAAGGACCCGGTCGCAAAGACGCCACCAAAGACATAGACGTCGTTCTTCGTCCGTTGACCGGCAGCGAAAGGATCGTCGGTTGCAAAATAGATGAAGGGAGAACTGTTGTCGGCGAGGGCGCAAGTGACGGAACCGGTTAGGATCAGTGCAGCCAAAGCCGCTTGCACCCCGCGCATGCACAAGCTCCGAATCAATCGTCAATCGATCATCTTTCTTCCGGTATTTCACGGGAAGAAGCAAGTTCCCTGCTTCAGGAATGGAAGAGGCTCTATTCCATTGCTTGACCAAGGTCTCTTTCCGAACTGCGGGTCAGCGCAGCAAATCGGATTCCACTTTGCCAACGCTACCTACTCCACGCCTATAGTCCAGAGCAGTTAGAGCGGCTTTGACGCCCAGGAATCGAGGCGGCTGTCGCGCAACTCGCGAATGGACTTGAGGTTTTCTCTCTCGGCAAAGCGAGCCATGCCGGAAACGATGCGGCCTGGCAGCGCGGGCCCGGCATAGATCATGCTGGTGTAGAGCTGGACGAGGTCGGCGCCGGCACGGATCTTCTCCAGCGCCGCATCGGTGGAATCGACGCCGCCGACGCCGATGATGGCCATCTCGGGACCGAGCAGCTTGCGCATCCTGGCCAGCACGATGGTCGAGCGTTCGAACAGCGGCCTGCCAGAAAGCCCGCCGGTCTCGCGTACAGCTTCGCCGCTGCGCAGCGCTGGCCGGGAGATGGTGGTGTTGGACACGATGACGCCGTCGACCCGCTTCTCGATGACCTCGGTGGCGATGTCCTCCAGTTCGGCTTCGACCAGATCCGGTGCGATCTTGAGGAAGATTGGCGGCTGCGCCGTGGCCGCGGCACGCGCCGCCATGACCCGCGACAACAATTCGCCGAGATGCTCGCGTGCCTGCATGGTGCGCAGGCCCGGCGTGTTGGGCGAGGAGATGTTGACCGTCAAATAGCTCGCATGGGGCGCAAACCTGATGACCCCGCGCTCATAGTCCCCGACGCGGTCGTCACTGTCCTTGTTGGCCCCGATGTTGACGCCGACGATGCCGGGACGCCCCTTGCGCGCGGCAAGGCGTCTTTCGGCGGCCGCATGGCCTTCATTGTTGAAGCCCAGCCGGTTGATCACCGCTTCATCCGCCGTCAGCCGGAAGATGCGCGGCTTCGGATTGCCGGCCTGTGGCAGCGGCGTGACCGTGCCGACCTCGGCGAAACCGAAGCCGAGCCCAAGCAGCGCGTCGGGCACCTCGGCGTTCTTGTCGTAGCCGGCCGCCATGCCGAGCGGATTGGGGAAATCGAGGCCGCAAAGGCTGACTTTCAGCCTGGTATCGCGCACCGTCCGTGCGCCGACCGGCAGGCCGCAGCGCAGCGCCGCGATCGACAGGCCATGCGCGGTTTCCGGGTCGAACGTGAACAGCAGCTTCTGGCCAATCCGGTCGAGCACGCTCATTCGGCCTCCAGTGCCGGGAATTGGTGCGAGCCGTCGGCGCCGAGCGGCAGCGGCCGGACCCACTTGACGGCTTTCAGGTCCAGCACGCCGTAAAGATGCGGAAACAGCGCGCCGCCACGCGAGACCTCGTATTTCAGGCCGTCGCCCAGGCACGTCCCATCGATGGCGACCAGCAGAAGGTCCGTCTGGCCGGCAAAGTGTTTCGCCGCCGTTTCCCTGACCTGCGCCGCCGTGGAGAAATGGATGAAACCGTCGGCGACGTCGATCGGCGCGCCGGTGAAACGGCCATTCGTTTCGGCCTCGCGCCAGGCTGCTTCCGGGGTTATCTTGTAGATAATCTGAGACATGGTTGCGCTATAGTCCGAACCAGCCGCGCGGGAAAGGTCACGCCAAGGGTCTTCCCCATTTCCGGCGCAAACATGCGATAAATCCGCTTTGGCCATGGAGGACAACATGCGTCTGCAGCATATCTTGATCCCCGCCGCACTCGTTTCGCTGGTCGCGGCTTCAGCTTTTTCGGAAGAAACCGACCGCTACCGCCTTGAAAAGTCGGCCAGCGGCTACATCCGCATGGATACGCAGACCGGCGCGATGTCGATCTGCGAGGAACGCTCGGGCCAGCTTGTCTGCAAGATGGCCGCCGACGAACGCGCCGCCTTCCAGGACGAAGTCGACCGCCTCCAGACCTCGATGAGGGCGATGGACGAGCGCGTCACCAAGCTCGAAAATTCGCTCTCCGCCCGGCTCGAGTCGCAACTGCCGAGCGAGGAGGATTTCAACAAGACGATGAGCTACATGGAGCGCTTTCTGCGCGGCTTCATGGGTATCGTCAAGGATATGGACAAGGACAATGGCGGCGGCGCCCAGCCCAACTCGCAGAAGACCTGAGCGTCCAAAATAGGGAAAACGCCGCGCGCTGGCTTTGCCGCTTGAAAACAGCGCGTGGCCCCTCATAATCGTCCAACTGATCCCGCAAAAAACTGAAAAATCATCGATGGGATTCGGGGAGGGACATTTGCCGTCAGGCTATTCTTTCGTCATCGCCGACGATCACCCGCTGTTTCGCGGTGCGCTGCGCGAAGCGCTCGCCGGCATCGGCAACGTCGCCGCCATCCACGAGGCCGGCGATTTCGAGAGCGCCAAGGCGCTGCTCGTGGCCAACGAGGATGTCGACCTGGTGATGCTCGATCTGTCGATGCCGGGCGCCAGCGGCCTCTCCGGCTTGATCTCGCTGCGCGGCATCCATCCGGCGGTGCCGTTGGTCGTGGTGTCGGCGCATGACGACCCGGCGACGATCAGGCGCGCGCTCGACCTCGGCGCATCCGGCTTCATTTCCAAGTCGGCCAGCATGGAAGAGATCCGCGCCGCCGTGCAGTCGGTGCTGGCCGGTGACATCGCCGCACCCGTCGGCGTCGATCTCGGCGTCGAGCGCGATCCCGAAATATCGGACCTGATCAAACGATTGCAGGCGCTGACGCCGCAGCAGACCCGCGTCCTCGGCATGCTGGCCGAAGGCCTGCTCAACAAGCAGATCGCTTATGAACTCGGCGTGTCGGAAGCCACAATCAAGGCGCATGTCTCCGCCATTCTGCAGAAGCTCGGCGTCGACAGCCGCACCCAGGCGGTGATCCTGCTGTCCAAGATCGGCAGCGATCCGCTGCAGCCGGCGAGCTAGCGCCGGGCCGCTGGAACTGGTTCCGTTCGCGCGGGCAGGCTGGCCGCCGCCTTCAGCCTAGCCGCATCGACAGTTCGACGTCCTCGCCGAAAGGCGTGGACATGTAGCCGCCCGTGGGCGAGCGCACGCGCTCCAGATATTCGGGACAGAAATCGGCGTTGTCGGCGATGACCAGCGCACCTGGCCTCAGGCGGCTCTCGACCAGGCTCAGGATCTCCGGGTAGATCGCCTTGGCGCCATCGAGCAGCAGCAGGTCGATCGTTTCGGGCAGGTCGGCGGCAAGGGTCTCGAGCGCGTCTCCCTCGCGGATCTCCACCAGGTCGATGAGGCCGCCCTCGGTCAAATTGGTCTTGGCCCGCATCACCTTGGACGGCTCGAACTCGGTGGTGATCAGGCGACCTCCGCCATTGTCCCTGAGCGCCGCGGCAAGATAGAGGCTCGAGATGCCGAACGAAGTTCCGAATTCGATGATCACGCGCGCGCCGCTGCTTCGCGCCAGCATGTAGAGCAACGTGCCCGTCTCCGGGGAAACGGCAAGCCAGAGATCCTTCAGCCGTCCGTAGAGATCAACATATTCGGTCTTGCTCTCGAGCAGGCGTGTCCGCTCTTCGCGCGACAACTCGGCCGTTGCCGGGCTGGTCGCCGCGTCGGCCTCTTCGAACAGGCGGGCGAGCAGAGGCCCGAGAGGGCTGTTGGTCAGGGTGTTCATGACAGTCTCCGGTCAAAAATGAGCGCGTTCTTGCGTCGAACTCAAAATACGAATAAACCTTCAGGTTTCCAATTCGCATTGCCGAACCGAGATATGACCGAACGCCCAAGCCCTTCGATTTCCTCGCGAAAACAGCCCAAGCAAGCACGTGCGACGGAGCTCGTCGCCGCGATCCTGGAGGCTGCTGTTCAGGTTTTGGCGAGCGAAGGCGCGCAGCGTTTCACCACCACGCGCGTGGCCGAGAAGGCCGGCGTCAGTGTCGGGTCACTCTATCAGTATTTCCCGAACAAGGCGGCCTTGTTGTTCCGGCTTCAGAGCGACGAATGGCGGCAGACCACCGATCTGCTGCGCGACATCCTTCAGGAGAGCCGGAAGCCGCCGCTCGAACGGCTGCGTATCCTGGTCTACGCTTTCGTCCGCTCGGAATGCGAAGAGGCCGCGGTGCGCGTCGCGCTCAACGACGCCGCTCCCCTCTATCGCCACGCGCCGGAGGCGCACGAGGTCCGGGCCTCCGGAGAACGCACCGTCCAGACCTTCATGCAGGAGGCGCTGCCCGAGGCCTCTGAAGCGGTCCGTGCCTTGGCCGGCGACCTGGTCACCACCACGCTCGGCGCGGTGGGAAAGCAGTTCTCCGAAACCCCTCGAACGTCTGCCGAGATCGAAGCCTACGCCGACGCCATGGCCGATATGTTCTGCGCCTATCTCAAAAGCCTCCAACATGGCTGATGCAGGCCAGAGGGGGCAAACGCCCTGAAATCATTCGGCCGCCGGCGCCAGTGGCCTGACCCTTGCCATCATCGAGCGCAGCACCGCGGGCTTCAGCGGCTTGTTGATCACCGGAATTTCCAGCCTGCCGGCGGCGGTGCGCACCTCGTTGGAGCGGTCGGCGGTGACCAGCACGGCCGGCAGGTCCTCGCCATGGACCGCGCGCAGCCTGACGATGATGTCGAGGCCGGTTTCGCCGACAAGATGGTAGTCGGCAAGGACGATGTCGGGGCGGCCGCTTGCTGCGCTCTGCAGATCCCGTGAGCCGGACACCGTGTCGACGCTGCATCCCCAGCCTTCGAGCAACAGCCGCATGCCTTCCAGGATGTGGGCGTCGTTGTCGATGCACAAAACGCGCAGCCCGGCCAGCGAAGCCGTGGCACGGGCAGGGGGCCTGGTTTCGATCTCGCGTCGTCTCTCCTGCACCGCCGCGACAGGCAGGATGACGGAGAAGCGCGTGCCCTTGCCCGGATTGGAAAAGATCCGGATCTCCAGGCGCAACACCCGAGCGATGCGGTCGACGATGGACAGGCCGAGGCCGAGGCCCTCGGCCTCGCGCGCGCCTTCGTCCAGCCGGGTGAATTCATGGAAGACGGTGTTCAGCTTGTCGCCGGCGATGCCGATGCCGGTGTCGATCACCTGGATTTCGGCCAGCTCGCCGCGCCGCCGCACGCCGACCAGGATGCGGCCCTGGCGCGTGTATTTGATGGCATTGGAGACGAGGTTCTGGATCAGGCGGCGCAACAAATTGCGGTCCGTCATCACCGTCAGCGACGACGGCATGATCGTCAGGCCGAGCTTCTTTTCGGCGGCCAGCGGACGGAAATCGTTGCCGATCTGGCGTAGCAACCCGTCGAGGTTGAAAGCGGTGTCGTCGGGCTTCATCGCGCCGGCATCCAGCCGGGAGATGTCGAGCACGGCGCCGAGAATGGTCTCGACCGATTCCAGCGAGGATTCGATGTTGACCGCCGCCTTGCCGGCCGGTCCCTTGCCGGCCTTTTCGATCAGCGACGAGCAATAGAGGCGGGCGGCGTTCAAGGGCTGGAGGATGTCGTGGCCGGCGGCGGCGAGGAAGCGCGTCTTACCGAGATTGGCCTCCTCCGCCAACATCTGCGCCTGTGCCAGCTCCTCATTGACGCGGGTCAGTTCTATCGTGCGGGTCTTGACTCGTTGTTCCAGCGATTCATTGGCACGCTTCAGCGCCAGATCCTGCTCGACGCGCCCGGAAATGTCGGCATAGGTGGCGACGATGCCGCCGTCCGGCATCGGGTTTGAGCGCAGCTCCAGGATGCGGCCGCTGGTCTTCAGCTCCATCTGCCACGGGCTGACGAAACTGGTCAGCCGGTTGAGCATCGTCACGCGCTGATCGGCGGGGATGTCGCCGCGCTCGGCGAGATGGCGCAGAATCTGGTCTAACGAGACGCCGACCTGGCCCATCTCGTCGGGCAGGTCGAATAGCGTCCGGTACTGGCGGTTCCAGCAGATCAGGCGGAAATCGCGGTCGAAGACGGTGATCCCTTGCTCCATCTGGTCGAGCGCGATCTGCAGGAGGTCGCGGTTGTGCTGCAGCGCCTCGGTGGCGTCGTCGAGCAAGCGGAAGGCGTCCCGGGATTCGCGGTCGTGGCGCCGGAACAGCAGCGACAGGATCAGCCGCGCCGACGAAGATCCGACGGCGCTCGCCAGCAACTGCTCGGAAAAGCGGATGACGTCCATGCTCGCCTGTTCGTTGCCGTGTAGCGAAATGCCATTGGTCTTTTCGAACGACTGGAACGAGCGCTCGGTGCGCTCGACGCCGAGATAGCGCGCGATCGTGTCCTTGAGGTCGTTGACGGTAATGGCGGTGCGGAAGCGGCGCAGGCTGGGCATCGGGCCGGCCTCGCGCGGCACGAAGATCGCCGCCTGGATGCGTTCCAGCGGCACCGAGGCGCGGGAGAGCGAGCCCAGGACGAAGAACACGGCGTTGATCGACAAGCTCCACAAGACGCCGTGGTTCAGCGGTTCGGCCACCGTGCCGAACAATGCCTGCGGACGCAGCGCCTCGAAACCGAACAGGCCGTACACGATGATGTCGGTGTCGGTCGCGACAAGCGAGGGCAACAGCAGCGTGTAGCCCCAGATGAGAATCCCGGCGACCATGCCGAGCGCGGCGCCCCGCCCATTGGCGCCGCGCCAGATCAGGCCGCCGATCAGCGCCGGCGCGAACTGGGCGATCGCCGCGAAGGACATCAGGCCGATCGACGACAGGCGCGCGCTGTTGGTGCTCTCGCGGTAGTAGAGGAAGGCGATGAACAGCAGGATGAAGATCGCCCCGCGCCGCACATTGAGGATGAGCGTCGACCAGTCTTCGTTCTCGGACGTCGAGGTCTTGAGCAGGCGGCGCACGAACAGCGGAATGACGAGGTCGTTGGAGATCATGATCGACAGCGCCACGCTTTCGACGATGACCATGGCTGTCGCCGCCGACAGGCCGCCGATGAAGGCCGCCATCGCCAGCAGGTCATGGCCGCTGAACAGGGGCAGCGACAGCACGTAGAGATCGCTGCTGGTCCCGGTGCCGACCAGCGACAGGCCGGCGAACGCGATCGGCAGCACGAACAAATTGATCGCCACGAGATAGAGCGGAAACACCCATGTGGCGGTGCGCAACTCGGCTTCGCCGCGGTTCTCGACGATGGTGACGTAGAACTGGCGCGGCAGCATGATGATGGCGAAGCCGCTCAAGCCGGTCAGCACCAGCCAGGTGGCGAGCGAGGTGTTGTAGCCCATCGCCTGACGCACCTGCGCATTCTGTGCCAGCTTCGCGAACATGTCGCCCGGGCCGCCGAAGATCAGGAAGATGACCATCAGGCCGATCGCCAGGAAAGCGGCGAGCTTGACCACGGTTTCGACCGCCACCGCCAGCACCAGCCCGTCCTGGTGCTCCGTCGCGTCGGCATGGCGGGTGCCGAACAGCACCGCGAACAGCGCCAGGAGCATGGCGACGACCAGCGAGATGTCGCTGACGAACGGATCGAAGGAAGGCGGCGAACCGGTATAATGCTCGACCATCAGGCTGACCGAACCCGAGATCGCCTTCAGCTGCAGCGCGATATAGGGAATCGCGCCGATGGTGGCGATCAGCGTGGCGATCGCCGCGACTGTAAAGCTTTTGCCGTAGCGCGCGCCGAGGAAGTCGGCGATCGAGGTGATCTTCTCGGTCTTGGCCAGCCGCACGATGCGGTTGAGCAAGGGAAAACCGAACACGAACACCAGCACCGGGCCGGTATAGATGCCGAGGAATTCGAGGCCGCGTTCGGAGGAGAGGCCGACCGAGCCGAAGAAGGTCCAAGAGGTGCAGTAAATGGCAAGGCTGAGCGCGTAGATGAAGGGCCGCGCCCGGCTGGACCCGGATTTGGCCGAGCGCCGGTCGCCCAGGCTGGCGATGGCGAACAGCAGCGTCACATAGGCGATCGCGATGATGACGATGAACAAGCCCTGCACGCCTGGAATTTCCTCCTTTGCCGTGTTTCACCCGGCTTGCCCGGACGCAACCACAGCTTGGCGTCCGAGTCCATCGCGGCTTTGGCAGCATGGTCGCGGCCGCGGGAGCGAGACGGCACGATCAAGGCGCGCCCAAGGTACTGCCAGGGAAGGGGAAAGCTGTTGCCTTCCCGCTTTTTGCCGATGTTGCAACCTCAGGTTTTTGTTATGGTGCCCTGGGCCGATGCCGTGGGGATGGGACGGCAGGGCGGCCGCTCATGGATAAGGAGGGTCGGAATGCTGAAAGAATTCCAGGAGTTCATCTCCAAGGGCAACGTGATGGACTTGGCCGTCGGCGTCATCATCGGCGCTGCCTTCGGCAAGATCGTCGATTCGCTGGTCAACGACATCATCATGCCCATCATCGGTGCGATTTTCGGTGGGTTGGACTTCAACAACTATTTCTTTGGATTGTCCTCGAACGTCCATTCGGCCGCGCTGGCCGACGCCAAGAAAGAGGGCGCCGTTTTCGCCTATGGCAGCTTCATCACCGTAGTGCTGAATTTCATCATCCTCGCCTTCATCATCTTCCTCATGGTCAAGGCCGTGAACAATCTGCGCAAGCGGCTCGAGGCCGAGAAGCCGGCACCAGCCGCCGCGCCACCGCCCGCCGACGTCGCGCTGCTCACCGAAATCCGCGATCTTCTCGCCAGGCGTTAACCCGGGCCGCATTGCTGGACCAAAACCCCGGTCGTTCGCGGCCGGGGTTTTCTGTTTCCGTATCTGCTAAGGAGCGCCGACCAACGCCAGACAACGGACCCACCCATGACCCTGATCGACAGCTTGCGTGCCGAAGCCCGCGCCGCGCCCGAAAGCGGCATTGTCGCCGTCGTCAATTACGGCCGCCTGCGCGAGGGCATGATCCCGCTCTGGGCCGGTGAGGGCGATCTGCCGACGCCCGCCTTCATCACCGATGCCGCGTCAAAGGCGCTGGCCGGCGGCGAGACGTTCTACACCTGGCAACGGGGCATCCCCGATCTAAGGCAGGCGCTGTCCCGCTATTATGCCAGGCATTTCGGCAAGACTTTCCCGGAGGAGCAATTCATCGTCACCGGCTCCGGCATGCATGCCATCCAGCTGGCGCTGGACGCGCTCGCCGGCGCCGGCGACGAGGTCGTTTACCTGTCGCCGGCCTGGCCGAATTTCGATGCTGCCGCCGCCATATCGGGAGCCGTGCCGGTAGCGGTCACGCTCGATCACTCCGGCAATGGCTGGTCCTGCGACGTCGAGAAGATCGCGGCGGCGATCACGCCGCGCACCAAGGCGTTGTTCATCAACACGCCGTCGAACCCGACCGGCTGGACCGCCGATCATGAAACCTTGCAAGCGATCCTTGATCTCGCGCGTGCCAGGAAACTGTGGATCATCGCCGACGAGATCTATTCGCTGTTCCACTACGGCCACGGCCGCGCGCCGTCCTTCCTCGACATCGCGACGGCCGAAGACCGTATCCTGTTCGTCAACAGTTTTTCCAAGAACTGGGCGATGACCGGCTGGCGCGTCGGCTGGATCAAGACGCATCCGAGCTTGCAGCAAGTGTTCGAGAACCTGATCCAGTATTCGAATTCCGGCGTCGCACAGTTCATGCAGCGTGGCGCGGTCGCGGCTCTTGACGGGGGCGACGCCTTCGTCGCCGAGCAGGTGGAACGGGCGCGGAAAGCGCGCGACCTGGTCTGCGGCATTCTGGGCGCCACTGGGCGCGCGCGATTCACCGTGCCGCAGGGCGCCTTCTACCTGTTCTTCACCGTCGACGGCATCGCCGATTCCCGTGCCGCCGCCTTCGAAATCGTCGACAAGGCCAATGTCGGCCTGGCCCCCGGCACCGCTTTCGGCCCCGGCGGCGAAGCCTTCCTCAGGCTGTGCTTCCACCGCCGCCTCGACCAGATCGAGGAAGCGGCGCACCGGCTGGCGAAGTGGATGGAAGCGGTTTGAGAAGCAGGCCGGGCTGGATGCGCGGTCAACTGGCTTCTACGTTGCGTTCCTCGGCCATAGCGTCGCGGCGTTGGAGGTAGGCCTGCTCGACCGACCGCCTGCTGCGGAGCGGGCTATCCCCCCGACTTGGGCACCAGCAGCGGAATGACGCGGTCGCTCTTGGCCACGGAGGGCCGGCCGGCCGAACCGTAGGGAATGCCGAGCGCATCCCAGGTCTCGACCAGCGCGTCCTGCAACTCGGCGATCAGCGCGTCGGAATGGAACGGCGTCGGCGTGATGCGCAGCCGTTCGGTGCCGCGCGGCACGGTCGGATAGTTGATCGGCTGGATGTAGAGCCCGTGCACGCCGAGCAGGC